>JBASRN010000036.1:0-66836 GCA_049273855.1 Blastocatellia bacterium | reverse complement strand
CTACTAGCCCGACAGGGGGAATAGTTAGCCGGACGGCAAGGGTGTCCATCGCGAGGTGGAATCTGAAGGAAGCCGCAGGCAAAGCGCTGGCCCGACGAACAGAAAGCGCATAAGAGGCGAGCAAGCTGGAGGAGGAGGCGCATATCTTCAAAGTCCGATACCTGTACGGAAGCAAGCACGTATATGCGGCGGGCATAAGCGTGAAGGTGAGTGCGCAATACCCGGGGAGATCTGTCAGCCTGTCACGAACTACCCGTCACTGAGAGGAGGCAGGAAGGGCTGGCAGAAGTCAGCAGAGGGCATAGTAGCTCTGACGACCGGAGCGAAGGCCCGAACATGAAGTAACGGACGGGAGACTCAAGTTTCGATGACGGCAAGAGACGCAGATAGTATGGCTGAGAAGTCCGAGACCCACTCGAAGGGTAGCGGTCGGAAATCGCGAGAGTACGAGAGGGGTGCGTCAAGCGTCACGGCAAAGAGAGAAGACTCCAGCCCGGAGACCGAGCAGTTGATGGAAGCAGTGGTCGAGAGAGAGAACATGGTGGGAGCACTCCAGCGAGTGGTGAGCAACAGAGGCGCAGCCGGAGTAGATGGAATGACGGTTGAGCAACTGAAGCCATACTTAAAGGAGGAAAGGAAGCGGATCAAAGAAGAGTTGGTGAGAGACGAATACCGACCGAAGCCGGTGCTTAAGGTAGAGATACCGAAAGCGGACGGAAAAGGAGTGCGAAAGCTTGGCATTCCGACGGTGATAGATCGACTAATCCAACAAGCGATGCATCAAGTGCTGAGCACGATCTTTGAGCCGAACTTTTCTGAATCAAGCTAGGGGTTTCGCCCAGGCCGAAGCGCGCACGATGCAGTGCGACAAGCACGAGCATACGTGAGCGAAGGACGGCGTTGGGTGGTAGATATAGACTTAGAAAAGTTCTTTGATCGAGTCAATCACGACGTGCTGATGTCGAGGGTGGCGAGATGGGTCAAGGATAGGCGAATACTGCGATTGATCCGAAGATACCTGCAAGCCGGGATGATGGAGGGCGGGTTAGTGAGTCAGCGGAGAGAAGGAACGCCGCAGGGCGGTCCGCTATCGCCGCTGTTGTCAAACATCCTGCTCGACGAACTGGACAAGGAGCTAGAGAGACGAGGACACAAGTTCTGTCGGTACGCTGACGACTGTAATGTGTACGTCAGGAGTCGGAGTGCGGGAGAGCGGGTGAAGGAGTCGATCACAAAGTTTCTTGAAAAGCGACTACGGCTGAAGGTGAATGAGGAGAAGAGCGCAGTTGGACGGCCTTGGGAGAGGAAGTTCCTGGGCTACACGATGACGTGGCACCGAGAACCGCGGTTGAAGGTGGCGGACAGCTCGGTGAAACGACTAAAGGTGAAGCTGCAGGAGATTCTAAGGCGCGGACGCGGGCGCAACATTGGGCGGCAAATCGAGGAAGAACTAACACCGTTGCTGAGAGGCTGGATGAACTACTTTCGGCTGGCAGAAGTGAAGGGAATCTTCGACGAGCTGGATGGCTGGATACGCCGGAAGCTGAGGGGCGTGATCTGGCGGCAATGGAAGCGTCAATTCGCACGCGCAAAGGGTTTGATGAAACGCGGATTGGACAAGGATAGGGCGCTGAAGTCAGCAATGAATGGGCGAGGCCCCTGGTGGAATGCCGGGGCATCGCACATGAACGCGGCCTTTCCGAAATCCTACTTTGATCGCTGCGGACTGATGTCGCTGCAAGATCAACGGCGAAAGCTCCAGAGTACTTTGTGAACCGCCGTATACGGAACCGTACGTACGGTGGTGTGGGAGGACGGGAGCCGCGAGGCTCCCTCCTACCCGATACAGCGAGGAATATGAAACGCTTTCTAATCTGCGTTGTTCTACTTGTGTGCTGCGCTGGTGCCGCACTCAACGGCACAACCACCGCGGCGCCCGACCGCGAACAGGAGAAGCAGGAGACGAACGCTCCCGCTTTTCCTGTCGCACATTTTCACCACTTGCACCTGAACACGACTGATCCGCGGGCCGCGATCGACTTCTATACGAGCCGGTTTGATTGCGAGAAGGCGCGGTTTGGGGGCTTTCTGGACGCAGTGTGGGCACAGAAGTCCTGGCTGCTTTTTACAAAAGCGAGCACTCCGCCGCCGTGGCAGTTGACGTCGGCTGTTTGGCATTTTGGTTGGGGAGCTGAAGACATGAAGGCGACCTACCAGAAGCAGCTCGACATGGGCACCAAGTTCTTCACCCCGCTGACCGACATCAGCGACATAGGCGGCAACACCGGCGCGACTGGCCGGTTCTACTATGCTTACGTCGAAGGTCCCGACCACGCGCTGATCGAACTGAACACAGCGGGTCATCACCGTTTCGGGCATCTGCATCTGTTCAGCGCTGATCCGGTTTCAGCGGGTGAATGGTATATGAAGCACTTCGGCGCGACGCGGCGCAGCACCACCCCGCCCTCTCGCGCGCCGCGTTTCTATCGCGACGTCCAGATCGGCCCGAGCATGTCAATGATGATGGACAACGTCAACATCATCATCTACCCCGTCGAGTACTCGAAGAAGGCCTATGCCGATCACTGGAAGAAAGGCCAGACCGAGTTGGATTCAACCAGGGGCAGAACGGTCGACCACGTTGGTTTCAGCGTAGACAACCTGGCCGAAGCCCTGGAAATGCTCCGGAAGGCCGGCGTCAAGGTTACCGATGAGATCAAGTCCGTGGCCGGCGGCAAGATCAAGTACGCGTTCATCGAAGGGCCTGACAAGATAAGGATCGAGCTCGTCGAAGGTCACGCGACTAAAGAGTAGCTAGCCTCGAGAAAATCTGAGTATGGAACAACCTGTCTGGAACTTCGAACAGGAACCCGGCACAGAGCCCCTCGACGAGACTGGTGTCAACTTGCGGGCTTACTTCGACAGAATGCAGGACGATAAGATGCAGCAGTACTCGCCCTCCTGGAGTGACCAGCAGGTGTTTGAGTGGGATGGAAACTTCCGCGACGATGGAAATCTTATGCTTCTCTGTTCCGAGCGGGATGTGGATGTCAAAGAGTATCGCCGTGTGATCGAGGATTGTATTCGTTACCGCGACCGCGTTCGCCGAACGCTGCTGTCCGGGTCTTAAGTTCCCTTCAGGCGCGTTTCTGCTGACCGTTTTGCCCTTGTTTTCTAAACATCCGCTTGCTAGTACTCGCATAGAGGACTGCGCACGGTATAGGGCTTTACAACCTTCAGCGGTCCCTCGGCGTTGTGGCAATCGGTGCACGCGGAGGTTCTGGGCGCGCGGCGATGCTTGAAGCTCGACTGTTTGTGCAGATCGTGGCAGCTTATGCAGGTAGGAAACTCCGAGCCGTACAGCACAACATCACGAACGTTCCGCAGAACGTGCCGGTCTCCCGGATTTAGACCCTCGTCGTCCGCTTTTGAGAAGTCCACCTGGTAGTCCTGGAATAAGTTATCACCCGCCACGAAGTTGTTAGGGTAAGGCAAGCCTGTCGATTTGGCCTTACCCATTCGAAGATGGCACTGCGCGCAAGTGGACGTAATTGCACGGGCATCACTCCGCCGTTTCTTCGATAGGAGGATCAGCGACGTATCTTTGGTATGGTCAAGATCCACGACTCCGTGGCAGGTGTAGCAGTCCAGCCCGAAGGCCGAGAACGATTTGGTGGCCGCGTCCACGCCGGTTGCGTGGCAGCCTGCGCATCGATCGCCGAAGCGATCCTTGTCCCAGACCGGTTTGTCAGCATCGAGCCATTGTTGCGCATGGCCATCCCCGCCAAGCAGAACTTGTGCATTCAGCAAGGATAGCTTCCCGTAGCCCTCTTTTCTCAAAAACCGCACCCTGTGGCGGCTTCCGAGGAAGTACTCAACTTTTTGGGCGACTGCTGACAAAGCAGGCTGAGTCTTCAGGACCTCGGCAAGCTCAGGCGCGTCCTCCTGCTGTCGGAGAGTGATGCCGTGAGCGTTTTTCCGCCATCCGGGCCCGATGTCGTTGCGATGACAGAACAAGCATTCATCGCCGTGGACGAACTCTGGAACCGGTTTGCCGGCGTGATTTGAACCCCAGGCCGCCGGGTCGACCATCCTTTGAGGAGGCGCGGCTTGATGACCACTCAGGAGAGCTAATGCCAAGGTTCCCTTAGATTTGGCCTCGGAGAGGCCAGCGGTGGGGAGGGAGAAAGCTCCTCCCATCGCGAGTCCAACAGCGGTGAGAATCGCGAGCTTCAGCTTTGTCACGATGAACCTGTCTTGAACGGTTGCAATTCGGCGGCAGGCTCATCTTACGGATGGCTGATCTCTAGAGTCAAGCGGCAGGGGAATTTGCTCGATGTTTGGCAAGTCATCTTGTCATTCTGAGTGAACTCCATCCCGCCAGGAATACCGATCGACCTCGAGTGCGGTCGGTCTCGTGCTGAGGCGGAACTTGAGGGCCATTTTGTCTTTCTACGATAGGACGGGAGATGACCCGATCCCGGGTTCGAAAGTTGCCTTTCGGGACGCTCTCCGGGCGCACACCAGGGAGGCTAGGGTATTGACAATAATTAACTTATGCAATATTCTCAATACACTCCATGGTGGATATACTGCGGCGCTAATCGCGCCGAAGGAACAAAATATGCGGAGATTCTGAAGTAGATCAACAACAACTCCTGGCCGAGAGATCTGCCCTCCAATTCACCTAGCAGTTCGCTCCATTGCCCCGGAGCTCGTCGATGATAAATCGACGGGATATGTCCCACTGACGAGGATAGGCGGGTGATCTTGCTCGACATCGAGGTAATGCGTGAACCTAAACGTGACCTACACGAACGTTCAACCGGGCTTGGCGACGATAAGGACCGCTACATCGTATATCCAGAATCTCCGATCCAACCGTGAACCGACCTGCGCGCGCGGGCTTTCACCGAACATCGACAGGGGGGCGATTCCTTGGTACCAGGAAAGAGGCCCGCATTAGTTGGGGTGGACCGTCTGCATCCGAAAACAGACCGGCGGTCGGGCAGCCCCCAGATGTACCGTCCGAATGCTTTCGAGAGGTCTGAGAGTTGCAGTTAGGGTTGGGTAAGGCAGCGAAACTTAATCGGCGCGATAATGCGTCTTCCCCGTAGGGGCTTAGCGTGGCAGGCGGAGCTGCGCGCGTGTTGGGCTTAGACCGCAGGTTGCGCGCTCGGTGCTGTCTGCCTGGGGCTCGCAGGTGTTACCAATACTATTAGGTACTTAACATCGTGGTTGTAGAAATCGAAATCAACAATCGAGGAGCAAAGGCGATCGCCGCGGTTGCCACACTGGCCCTGTGTGGATTGCTGGCGGCGCTGGCTCTGACTGGGGTCATCGCGGGTCTATTGACAGACGAAAGAACGAACGTGGGAAAGCCGCTGCTTTCCAGCGGGCTAAAGTACGTGCCGAATTCAGCTCCGTTGCGAGCGAGACTTGCCGCAGCCGAGATGGTCTCGGAGGATCGTGACTTATCGGTCGCTGAAGCCGATGCCCGGCTCGCGGTGAATATGGCGCCTTGGGACTACAACCACAGACTGCTGCTGGCCGGCATCGAAGAGGCGAAAGGGGATCGAGCCTCAGCGGAAGCAGAGTTATTGGAGGCTGTGAGACTAGCGCCCAACCACACCGTTGTACACTGGCGACTGGCGAACGTGCTCCTAAGGCAAGGAAAGCTCGGGAAGTCGCTGAGCGAATTCCGAGCTGCAAATGCGTCGAGCAGCGCGCTTCTTCCAGCGTCCCTCGACTTAGTCTGGAAAGTGTCAAGCGGCAACCTCGCGGCGGCGCAGGCAATCACGCCGGACAATGCGAAGTCCAAAATACTCCTCACGCAGTTTTTGATTCAGCAATCCAGGGCCGCCGAGGCGGCCGGCATTTTCAGCAGTATCGATCCGGATGAGCGCCTGACTCAGCCCGAATCCAGCTCGATAATAGACGCCTTGATTGCCGGGGGTCACACAGAGCTCGCCCGCTACCTCTGGGCCGATACGGTTAGTCACGGCGAAGCGAAACGGGAAATCGGCGCCAGCCCCATTTGGAATGGGAGCTTCGAGACCGACATCAATGAAAAGTTCGCGCAGTTTAACTGGACGATTGGTCAGAGTCCATTCGCACGCTCGACCGTAAGCCGTGAGGTCGCCCATAGTGGAGGGCGGTCTCTAAGGCTCGACTTCATCGGACGCGACACGACCAGACTGGACGACGAGATAAGCCAAAGGCTACTGGTGCGGCCGGGCGCTCAGTACAGGCTCGAGTTCTTCGTGAGAACCGAAGGGCTTGTCACCCCCGAAGCTCCTCGCATTGTGGTGGCCGACAGCAAGTCCTCGCCTGCAATCGCCGCGTCCGAACCAGTGCCGGCTGGTTCTAACGACTGGCATCGCGAATCAATTGATTTTATCGCGCCGGCAAACTCTCGCTCGGTGGTCGTAGCCATTCGGCGCATCCCAAAGTTCAGCTACGATGATCCGACCAAGGGCACGATCTGGTTTGACGACTTTTCGCTCACGGAGCTGGGAAAAGGTAAATGAGCCGTTATGGTGAGAACGGAACGATGGATCATCTGAACAAAACGATTTCGTGGGGATTGCTGCTGGCGGTAGTCTTTACCGGACTCGCTTTCGGAGCAGTTGAACCCTGGTCGATTTTCGTTTTCCAGGCAATCGTCATAGCGCTGGTAGTCCTGTGGGGGATCAAAGTCTTCCGAGATGGGCGGTTGCGCATGACGATTCCCGACGTCGCCTTGCCAGTGGCGGCGCTCGTCGCGGTCGGACTGACTCAGAGCGTGGCATTCACCGGCAGTGATGGCCGATGGATGAGCCTGTCGATGAATGTGGGCTACACGCGTAGCGCGCTGACGGTACTGTCGTTCCTGCTTATCTCATTGATAATCGCATGCAACTTCTTCGCAAGCCGGGAGAGGCTGGCGGTTGTCGGACAGGTTCTCGTGTTTTACGGTTTGGCGGTCGCAATCTTTGCCCTCATACAGGACTTCACATGGAGCGGACGCTTCTATTGGGTGCGTCCCACTCTGGTCACATCTGCGTTCGGTCCGTTTGCCAATCACAATCACTTCGCGGGCTACATGGAGCTTTTGATACCGCTGCCGATTGCGATGATTCTCACGCGCTCGGTGAGCCGGGAACTGAGAGTGTTGTATGGATTTGCGGCTGCGATTATGGGATTGGCTGCGGTCGTGTCATTGTCGCGAGGCGGAATGATTAGCCTGGCCGCAATGATGATGTTCATTGTGCTGGTCAGTATGCGTCTGCCAGGCGTGCGACTGTCAGCAGGCCAGCGCAGCGGTCTCGCGACCGGGACCAGGAAGCAAGGGTTGGCTCACGGCTTTCGTTCGACCGTATCGCAGTTGGTTGTCGTCGCAGCGCTGGTACTGGTAATCGGGGCAGGCATCCTATGGATTGGAGCAGATCCGATTATTCAACGAGTGAGCCAGGGCCTGCCCGTTCAGGGCAGTCCCCAAGAGACCTTCTCGACCAGCCGAGGTTGGATATGGCGAGACACGATAACGATGATTCGCGCGAACCCGCTCCTGGGTGTTGGACTCGGCGCATATGTGACGGCTTTCAATCTCTATACAAAGAGCGACGGGTCGCTGCGAGTCCCGCAAGCGCACAACGACTACCTTCAGGTTGTCGCGGACTGCGGAATCGTTGGGGGTTTGATAGCGCTTTGGTTCATCGTAGTGGTCTTCCGGACAATGGGGCGCGGCTTGAAGGCCCGCGACCCTATGCTTTCCGCGCTTGCGCTCGCAAGCGGCGCGGGCATTTTTGGGATTCTGGTGCACAGCCTGTTCGATTTCAACTTGCAGATACCGTCGAACGCGTTATTGTTCCTGGTTCTGGTGGCGGTCGCGTCGTCCGCGGCCACGCTCGCACGCACATCCGAGCGTGCAGAGATGCAGGCTAAGCGCCCCAGCGCGGGCGAGATCGACGAGAAGAAAGTCTCGGCTGCTGTCCTCGTAGAAGGTGCCTCAATGACAAACAATAGGATTGAGATGAAACAAATCGGCGCGAAGCCGCGATTCAAGTTGTTGTCTCTCGCGGTTTCGATTCTGGCGATCGTGGCAGGCCCCGGGTTCGGATATGCGAGCGGGCTCATGCAAAGAGATAAACCCTCGTCTGATCAGTCGACTCAGGCGTCACCTATGCAGGCACCAAAGTCATCGAGTGCACGGGGCTCAAACGTTCTGGTGTCGCTCGAGCAAGACTACCGCATCGGGGCAAACGACGTGATCGACATCCAGATTGAGAACGCTCCCGAGCTTTCACGGAGCTTCCGCGTGACGGCTAGCGGTACTTTTCTCATGCCGTTCATCGGGCGAGTTACGGCAGTGGACAAGACGCCTGAAGAGCTTGCACAATTCATCACGGACGGGCTCCGCGGCGATTATTTGAAAGACCCCAAGGTAACGGTGGCGGTGAAGGAGTACAACAGCCGCTCGTTTTTCATTCAAGGGGCAGTTCGCAGCCCGGGGGTTTTCCAGATTGAGGGCAAGCCCTCGCTGCTCGAACTGATCACCCTGGCTGGCGGGCTCGCCGAGAATCACGGGTCCACAGCGTTCATAATTCACAAGCTCAAGCAGCCGGCAGCGACGGCAGCCGAGCAGGCGAACCAGGGTACAGCTACGGTTACCAAGGTGGCGGACACCGGCGCGGAAGCAGAAGACACGCCAAGGTATGAACTTAGAAGCATGAACATCAATGGACTGCTCAAGGGCAGATTCGATCAGGACACCTTTATCGAGCCTGGTGATATCGTCAACATTCCGCCCTCCGACGTTTTCTTTGTGGCGGGCGAGGTCAACAAGCCTGGTTCGTTTGTTCTCAAGGACGGAACCTCGTTACGACAGGCTGTCTCGTTGGCGCAGGGAACGACGATGAACGCCGCCGGTGATCGAGCCGTGATCTTCCGTGAAGGCCCGACCGGCAAGCGCGAGGAGTTGAAGGTCGACGTGACCGCCGTGATGAACGGCAAGAAGCCCGACGTGCCGATACTGGCGAACGACATCGTCATGGTACCCAACAGCCGGATGAAGTCGGTCGGCAACGCCGTGCTCAAGGCGTTTGGGCTCTCGACCATCACCCGGTTCCCGATTCCTTGAAGCAGGCTTGTATAACCCTTATTCTTTGGAAACGATGCTGCATTGAGTCTTTTGGAGAGTTGCAATGTCAGATGAACGTTTGGAACTCGAAAAAGTAACACCCCCGGATGAAGCGTCGCTTGTGCGCCCAGGATACCCGCGTATGGGCGGTTACCCGGATGGCCCGGGGTATGGCTACGGTTACGGCTATGGTGAGGATGACGAGCGTGCCTACGTTCGACGAATGTGGCGGGCGATCAAGAAGCGCAAGCTGGTGATTGCTGTGATTGCGGTCATCGTCACATCAGTCGTGACCCTGGAGGTTTTCCGAACCAAATCAATCTACCAGGCGTCAACCACCATCGAGATCGGGAAGGATAACAGAACGCTGAGAGCTGGTGACATCCTCCTTCAGACCGATGAATCTGATGATCTCTACTACGTCGCGAGTGCGATGAAGACGAAAATACGGCTCTTGCAGAGCCGGCCGGTACTCGAAGAGGTAGTCACCAATTTGAAGCTCGACCAAAACCCCAAATTGATGGACGTTACTTCCAAGAAGTCAATGTGGGAAGCGATCAGGACAGTTTGGTCCAAGTTCAAGCCGCAAGGAGCTGCGACGCCGACCGTCGCGTCGGAGACTCCGGTTGCGGCATCGGACCAGGCGGGAAACCGTTCGCGCGAAGAGAGCGCTAGGCTTGCGCCGTACGTCGACGTGCTTGCCTCGAACTTGACCGGTGATCCGCTGCAAGATACGAGAATGCTGGTTATCTCCTTCACTCACACCGATCCTGCGCTCGCGGCCGACATCGTCGATAACGTCGCTCAGGTCTTCATGAAACGCAGTTTCGAAAGCAAGACCGCGAAATACACCAACGCCTCTGATTGGCTGGACCGATCCACGCGGGAGCTAAAAGCGAGGGTCGAAGAAGCCGAGCAAGAACTTGCGAACTATAGCCGCGACAATAACATCTACTCAACCGATGGCAAGGAGGGGCTGGCGACGGGCAAGCTGTCACAGCTTCACGACCTGGCCACAAGGGCCGAAACTGATCGAATGCTCAGGCAATCGCTTTACGAAGAGGTCCGAGCGGGTCGCTCCGCGCAGCTTCCTGAAGCGTTTGCCGACCCGAAGACCGGGGAGCTTCAAAAGAGACTCGGCGAACTCAAAGTCGACTATGCACAGCTCTCGGCGACCTACGGAGAGAAGAACCCGAAGTTGGTGGAGATCAAACAGCAGATTGCGGCGATCGAACAGCAGGTTGCTGAGAGTCGCGGAGGGCTCGAACTGAAACTTAAGGCCGATTATGAGCGAGCCGTGCGTGACGAGGCTTCTATGAAGGCGGCGCTTGACCGGGCAAAAGCCGAGGCCTCCCAGCAGAATCAGGCATTCATCGAGTACAACATACGCAAACAGGAAGTCGAAACGAACAAGAGTCTTTACACCGACTTTCTTCAGAAGATGAGCCAGGCGAAGATACAGGAGCACGAGCAGCATAACAACATGCGGATGATCGATCCGCCGCAAGTGCCGATTTCGCCGGTCGGGCCAAACCGGCTGCGCACGATCCTCATAGGGTTCCTGGTTAGTCTGGTGGCGGGCGTCGGACTGGTGTTCTTTCTCGAGTATCTAGACAACACTGTCAAGACAGTTGAAGACGTGAGCCGCTACGCGCAGCTTCCCGCGCTGAGCGTGATCCCGGCGATCAGCGGCCGCCGCTCGCGGTTGCTTAACGGCAAGAGCAACAGCAAGAAGGCTCTGCGCGAACTTGCGCTCCACGGCAACGGGCACATAAGAGCAGATCAGTTGATGACTCTCGACAGCCGGTCATCGGTGGCCGAGGCTTATCGGGTGCTCCGGACATCAGTGTTGCTGTCGTCGGTTGACAATCCGCCCAAGGTCATAATGATCACGAGCGGGCAGCCCGGCGAGGGAAAGACCACGACCACGATCAACACCGCGATCTCGCTCGCTCAGCTTGGCGCGTCAGTACTGATCATCGATTGCGACCTCCGTAAGCCTGCAGCTCACAAGGTGCTAGGCGTCACCGAGCACGGGCGCGGGCTATCGACTTATCTCTCGCGCAACGTCGACATCGAGGATTGCATTCAGAAGTTGCCCATAGCAAACCTCTCGCTGCTGCCGTGTGGACCCATCCCGCCCAACCCTGCCGAGATGATCAGCTCGCTCAAGATGCGAGAGCTCCTTCGGACCCTGAGGGACCGCTACGATCACATAATCATCGATTCACCCCCGTTGTTGAAGGTGACCGACCCGGTGATTCTTTCGACGCTTGTAGACGGCGTGATCCTGGTCGTGCACGGAGGCAAGAGCACGCGAGAGGTCGTGCGCCGGACCCGGCACGAACTTGCGATAGCCGGAGCGAAAGTCTTCGGGGTGGTATTGAACAACGTGGACATTCATCAGGGAGATGGCGATGGCTACGGCAGCTACTACGGCGACTACGGACAGGAGAGCGAGAGGGAAAGCGCAAGCGCGGGCGGCGATTGAGCGCCTGCCCTTTGTTTGAGGAACCGTCACTGGTACGCGCGAAGACAAGATACCAACGATGAAAGCAAGTGAAGTGGCCGCTGAGAGCGCTACCCTGGTGAAGAAAACCGAAGCGGCAAACCCCCACTCGACGACTGGACAGCCACTTGTCTCGATCCGACCCAGCGGCAAATGGGTTGGTCTCGATCTCTCCAGTTTATGGCCATATCGGGAGCTGCTCTATTTCCTGATGTGGCGCGACGTAAAAGTGCGCTACAAGCAGACGCTGTTAGGCGCGGCGTGGGCCATTATTCAACCGCTGTTCGCGATGGCGATCTTCACATTGTTCTTCGGTAAACTCGCCGGCGTGCCTTCGGATGGTATTCCTTACCCGATTTTCGCCTACGCCGGACTCCTGCCCTGGATGTTCTTCTCCAACGCAGTAACCAATAGCGGCAACAGTCTGGTGGGAAGTTCAAACCTGATCACCAAAGTCTATTTTCCAAGGATGATCATCCCTGCGGCGGCGGTTGGAGCAGGCTTGATCGACTTCGCGATCGCGCTGCTGATTCTGGTTGTGCTGATGATCTACTACGGTGTAGCGGTGAGCTTGAACCTCTTGATGTTCCCGGTCCTGGTTGCGCTAACTATGCTCCTGGCGCTAGGCGTCGGAATGTTGATGTCAGGATTAAATGTGAAGTATCGCGACGTGCGCCACGCGTTGCCCTTTGTTATTCAGCTCTGGATGTTTGCCACCCCGATTGTCTATCCGGCAAGTCTCGTCCCGCAGAAGTGGCGTTTGGTCTATGCGTTGAATCCATTGACCGGCATCATTGAAGGCTACCGTTCCTCGTTATTTGGGGCGAGATTCGATTGGGCGACGCTTGGCACTTCAGCCGCGATTACGATTGCGATACTGATTTACTCCGCTTATTCATTCCGCCGTATGGAGAAGAGCTTCGCCGACGTGGTTTAAATGCCGATGAGTCCGATGATCAGAGTTGACAATCTTAGCAAGCGGTATCGCATCGGCGCGCAGCAGGCGGCTTATTCAACGTTTCGTGAGTCGTTGGTAGATGCGGTTCGCGCCCCGTTCAAGAGATTGCGCGGCAACGGTCATTCGCAACAGCACACGATTTGGGCGCTCAAGGATCTCAGTTTTACAGTCAAGCCTGGCGAGGTTGTTGGCGTCATCGGCCGCAACGGAGCGGGGAAATCCACCCTGCTCAAAGTGCTTTCTCGCATCACCGAACCCACGACCGGAGGAATTGACTTGTACGGCCGAGTCGCGAGCTTGCTTGAAGTCGGAACCGGCTTTCATCCCGAGTTGACCGGCCGGGAAAATATCTACTTGAACGGCGCGATCCTCGGAATGGGCAAGGCGGAGATCAAGCGCAAGTTCGACGAGATGGTCGCGTTCGCCGAGGTCGAAAAATTTCTGGACACTCCCGTCAAGCATTACTCGAGTGGTATGTATGTGAGGCTCGCGTTTGCGGTCGCGGCGCATATGGAATCCGAGATCCTGCTCGTCGATGAAGTGCTTGCGGTGGGGGATGCTGAGTTTCAGAAGCGGTGTCTCGGAAAGATGGAGGAAGTCGGATCGCAGGGACGCACCGTCCTGTTTGTATCCCACAACATGCCAATGATTCTGCGATTGTGCAGCCGGGTTGTAATGCTTGGGCAGGGTAAGTTAGTGGCTGATGGAACGCCACACGAGGTAACGCGGGAATACCTGCATTCGGAAGGCGGCAGTCCGGCAGAGCGAGTCTGGCCGAATCGCAACGAAGCGCCGGGGAACGACGTAGCTCGTCTTGCCGCTGTCAGAGTTATCGACGATCAGGGAGCGGTGGCCGAGGTTGTAGACATCCGCAAGCCGGTGTCGATAGAGGTTGAATACTGGAACCTTCAAAACTCACTTCGCCCGACGGTGTCGATGCACTTCCTAAACGAGGATGGGGTGACGTTGTTCTGCACGAATGACTGGAGCAATCGCGAATGGTGGAACACGTCTCGGAGGCCTGGATTAGTACGCGCGAACTGCAAAGTCCCGGGCAATTTTCTGGCTGAGGGTCGAGTCTTCCTGCTTGTCGCGGTATGCAGCTACAACCCTGATGTCGTGCACGCGATCGAGCACGATGCAGTTAGTTTTCAGGTTGTCGAGCGCGGTGAAGCCGAAAGCGTTCGTGGGGTGTACGCCCCTGCGTGGCCTGGGGTCGTTAGGCCCATGCTTGAATGGCAAGTTGGCGAGGCTACGGAATGAGCATGTTAAGTTCGATGGTTACAAGACACAGAGAAGCCTTGCTGCCAGCCGCTAGCCGCCGGAGTCTGGAGACCGTGGATTGCAACTTCTGCGGAAGCTCGGATTATTCGGTGTACGATTCGGTAGGTGAATGGAAGATCGTGAAGTGCAGAAAGTGCGGGTTGGGTTTCACCAACCCGAGGCCGTCCGTTGCAAGTCTGTCGGATTTCTATACTCTGAAATACTTCAAAGACGAAGACGAGAATCGGTTCGATTTGTTTGATAAGGATGATTCCTCGTATCTCGGCAAGGACATAGGCAGCAATCAGGGTCAGAGCATCGCTGACATCGAATCTCAATTCCAGAAGAGAGGCAGCCTGCTGGAAATAGGGGCAGCCACAGGCAGCTTCCTCAAAGCAATGCGGAGCCGCGGTTGGAGAGTCCAGGGTGTGGAGCTCTCCCGCGATGCAGTCGAAGCAGCAAGGGAATACGAAGGTGTTGAACTTTTCTGCGGTTCATTAGAAAACTTTGAGACGCGAGAGAAGTTTGATGTGATCTGTATGTATCACAGCTTGGAACACGTTCCCGATCCTGCGTACGTCATTGAGAGATCCTATCAACTGCTAAACCCTAATGGCATCGTAGTGATCGAGGTCCCAAATCTGGATGCGTTTGATGTCAAATGGAGTCGGAGACGCAAGCTCTTGAACTACGATTTACCTTTGCATCTCAGTCATTTTACTCCCGGGGTTCTGGCTGAGAAGCTGATCGCGGTGGGTTTCAAAATCGTTCATGTCGATTTATATTACCCGGATTTCATTCTCAAGCTTGTTGAGTGGTGGGTGCGCCAGCGCCGAGCGGTTAACAACGGCGCAGGCTCCCCTGTCTCGGATTGCGACCGGCCGCTTCAGGAAAACAGCGGCGGGCTACCAATGGCGATTAGGACCAGCAATTGGAAGATTGGCTTGCTTAGGTCCTTCTCAAGGCTCTTCCCCGGCTGGAGGTTCACGATTGTTGCAAGAAAGTAGACTGGCAGACGCCACCATAGGAGCTGCTCCTGCTAAGTCGCGCGTGAAGCAGATAGGAAATCTCCTCTACGCTCTTTACTTTCTGCCGGTCTTTCTCGTCATAAGATTCCTCACGGCAATTCTGGTGCTCGTTAAGTTCAGTCGGATGCTCCCGTTCATGCATCGCGTGTTTGGATTGCGCAATAGGGTACTGTATCTGGAGACTTTCTTCCCTCAGAACGCGGGTTACCATTATCGAACTCAAAAATGGGTCGATATTTTGAACGACAACGGCTTCGAGGCCTGCGTGAGATACGTTCTCAGTGAGAAGACGTTTGTGCGGTTCGTGAAAGAAGCGAGGGTCATACTGTTTCAAAGCACCTACCTGTTTCGTAGAATCTGGCACAGTCTCGTGGCCCTAAGCTTCAACTGCGTCATTGTCCGACGTGAACTGTTGCAGTTCAATGACTACGGGGATCTGTTCCTGGACAAGTTTCTCCTCGCGATGCACCCGAATGTGATACTCGATTTTGACGACGATATTTCAGCCGCGAAGCGAGAGCCCAGAGAGATAACTCCCTTCGGACGACTGATGTTCGAGAACCCGGCAAAGTTTTCGGGATCGTTAAGCCTTTACCAACGCTTCATCGTGGGCACCAGCTACCTCAGGGACCTATTGCGCAACAAGAGGCCGAGGCTTTCCGATGAAAGCGTCATCACAATTCCAACGGGCGTGGATTATGACCAGTATCCAGCAAAGGTCTACGATCCGGAAAGCGAGTACATCAACTTTGGTTGGATAGGCTCCGCCGCCAATCATTACGTGCTCGATATCGTTACGCCGGTCTTGTGCCAGGTTTCGAAAAGGCACAAGGTCAGATTCGTCTTAATTACCAGTGATTATGATCTCGACGCCGACTTTGAGGTGATTCACGTTCCGTGGAGTTTGGAAACGGAGATCGAAAGTTTGTATCGCATAGACATAGGGCTGATGCCGCTCTACGACAACGCGGAAGAAAGAGGCAAGTGCGGATTCAAGCTCATTCAGTACATGGGGCTTGGCATAGTCAGCATCGCGAGCGCCGTAACGGTGAATAGCGAGATAGTCGACGACGGCGAGAATGGATTCTTGGTGTATCGAGAATCAGATTGGTTGCGGGTGATTGAAGATGTCTTGTCTCGTCGATCGGAGTTTCCTCGGATCGGAGCCGCAGCGCGAAAGAAGATACAGAGCAAGTTCTCATTTGAAGCAAACCAGCAACAGTATTTGGATTTCATCAGGTCCAGTATAGCTTGATTTGTGAGAAACAGCCGGAGTCCTTCCACTCGAAAGATCGAGAATCATTATTCAAAGCGGCTGCCCGCGTCCTACAAGATATCGGGGTGGACCAAGCGGAGACTGAAACACGCAATGAAACCCATTCTGCCCAAGCAAATCACCTGGCGCTGTACAAGCTGACGCGTGGCAATGCCTGATGGCCGCGAAGCTTCTTGAGCTTACCGCTGCATTCAGCGGCTCGAAGGAAGGAGCCACTGTTATCAACCGCCTGGAAGTGGCCCGAGTGGGTTCCTTTCAAAGCGCTTGCCGCAAACGAACACCCAGCGGTACATTAGAGCCTCATCGGAGCGAAACTTTTTAGCTCAGAATGAACTTTGTTTCGGTGAAGTGGTTCCGAGGAACCCTTTGCAATTGTAGGAGGAATTTTGGTGCGGGCCTTCTGAGCGCCACGGAAGGAGCTAGGGGCCCGGGTAGAGGATCGGCTAAGCCAGCCAACGGATACCTCGAGTTTGGGTTGCGAAGGACAGGAGTACAAACGAATGCCTGGCTTCTTGCCCTCGGTCCCCAGGAAGGCCGGCAAGCCGTTACCAGCAGCAGTAATGGGACTTTATTCGCCCCCGGCCATTGCCGCCTCTCGTAAATGGCAGGGTGGCACTCAATGGTCACCTAACCGAAGAAACGCGACGTTTCTTGATTGAAAAGAAAAGGAGCTCCCAATGCTAAGATACCTTTTAAGAAGTCGAAGCAGAGTCGGCATGGTCATTGCTTTGACCTTGTTTATGAGCCTTGGCTTGGTCCCAATGAACCCCTTCGTTCCACCTGTCCAAGCTCAGGAGCCGCCACCGGCCTGTACGGCAGAAGCCGGAGGAACCGTAGTCGCAAAGAGCGGGAATGGCGCTATAGGAACCACGGATCCGCTTGTCTTGTTTTCTACCGACGGCGGTATGAACTTCACTCAGCAAGCCTTCATTGTCATGGGGGAACCTCCAGGACCCTTCGCTTACGATACCATACCAGGTACGGAGTATGTTGCGATTGCCGCCGATCGTAGCGCCCCGAGCACTCCCTTTGTACCTGGTACCAGTATTCCACAGTTCTTCCAAACGACCTTTCAGGTTCCTCAGGATTGCGACGGTCCCACTCTGACTGTGGCTGTGAACGCAGACAATGTCGGTACCGTCTTTCTCAATGGGGTTCAAATTGGAACGCAAGCGGACGTGGAAGACGTCGCAAACTTTCAGAACCCGCCCGATCTTTTTACGTCCGCCGGCCCGTTCCTGGCAGGAGTAAACACACTCACCTTTAGGGTAGGTAACTACACGAACGAATTGGCCCTCGATTTTGAGGCGAGGATTTGTTGCTCAGAATGCATCGATGAGGAGCCGCCTTCTATCGACTGCAGCGTGACTGTGGATTCACTTTGGCCGCCGAATCATCAGCTAGTGAACGTCGGGCTTACCGCGACGGTAACCGACGATTGCGACTCGGCCGTCATCATCGGTGGCGGTCCGGGGGTGAATGGCGTCGCGGTGTACAGCGACGAGCAGGACCTCGACGTAGGCTCGGGCAATCACTCACCGGATGCCAAGAATGTCGGCCTGGGGACGCTGAGGTTGCGCTCTGAACGCGCTGGTCCGATTAACGGACGGGTCTATCTGATAGTTGTTCAGGCGACCGACGAGTCGGGCAAGACCGGTTTCTGCACGCAGACCGTCACAGTGCCACACGATCAGAGCAAGGCTTCCAAGGCGAGCGTGGCAGCTCAGGCAGCCGCGGCAGCGGCGTTCTTCAACACCAATCACGTGCCGCCTCCGGGTTTCGTCCAGGTTGGCATTGGGCCAATCGTGGGACCTAAGCAGTAGGGTGTCTAAATTGGACAGTCAGTGGCGCAAGTATTGGTATGCGCCACTGACTATGCCTGCGCGCGCACACCTTTTCGCTCAAGCCTTGCCAGCTCTCTCATCGTTAAATTGGACGGACCGATTGCTCTGCTGCCAACATGTCGATCGAACTGTCGGATCAACACCTAAGTTCTCTCTGGAGATGGAATTGGTCGATGGTTTCTAATATTGGGCGTATCATTTTTCAGATACTCGCCTGGCCTTTCAGAGACGATAGGGACAATCAAGGAAACTATCTTAAAGACGGGATTTCGGCCTTGGTGTGTTGTAAAGACGAGGAGTATTCCTTGAAGTTTTGTCTCGAGTCGTTAACGCACGTTGCTGATCAAATTATATGCGTGGATAACGGTTCTACGGACAAGACATTGCAGATCATGGAGGAATTTAAAGAGGGAAACGCAGACGGAAAAGACATCACAGTAATTGACGCGAAAGGATTGAATTTGGCTGAAGCGAGGAACTTGGGCTTGATGCACGTCAGTAGAAAATGGCTGCTGAATTGCGGAGGCGACTTTGTCTTCCACACGACCGGAGAGTTGGACGCCAAAGAGCTTTTTTCGAAGTTGACCCGAACCTGGCTTCGCAAATCCTTCAGATTTGGCCACGTTAATCTCTGGGGAGACCTCAATCATACCACTAGGTTATTCAGCGTTTATGCTGTGGGTGAGTACTACCTGGTCCGGTTCAATCGAAAGGTCGAATTCGTAGAGCACGGAAGATTTGATTACGTGAAGTTCCCACGGCAACACTTGAGGCTTGAGATTGATAAGGCTGTCTTCTTTCATCTAAATTCATTGAAGTCAGATTCCCGGCTCATGTATAGGAATTGCTATTTCGATTGGCGAGAAACATTATCGCAAAAATCCAATGGCGACCAGGAGCCACAAGGCTTGACCGACTTCAAGTGGTTCGAAAACAAATGGCAGAGGGAGCGATTCAATACCAACGATGAAAGGTCTGTGAAGTTTCGATTTCAAAGACAGATGGCGGTGGCGCATTACATCAAGTATGACCCCTCGAGGTATGGCGACTATCCCGAGGTGTTGCAGCGGGCACTGCCAGGAGACAGTGGACGTTTCAGTGTGATCTATTGGGACGGAGAGCCGATCACTAGAATTGATAAAGAAGATCAGGAAATGCTTGGATACCAGCCGACGCAGGAGGATTTGAAATGGGATCCGAAGCGCTACTTGAGGCGCATTCTGAATGAGGCTGAATGCCAGAAGCTTGGGATATGAGCCCGCTAATTTCGGAGAAAGAGTAAAAACCGATTCGTAGTCTCAAAGAGCAAAGCAATCAGAAGGCAATCCCGCTTAACGACTTCCAATGAGTATCAATCTGCACCTTTATCCTTCTTCGATTCAATACGAGTCACGAATGTTGAAGGTAACCAAAAGCCTCGCAGACTCAGGCGCGTTCACCGAGATTCATTTGGTAGGAATTCACGAAGCGGGAGTGGCCGAGCGTGAAGAGATCGATTCGATCCGTTCTATCTGGCGAGTGCCCTTGAGCGCGTCTCTGCCAATTCCAAGGATGCGCGGAATCCTGAAGTTCTCTCAGTGGGCCGCAAAAATAATCGGCTGCTATCGCAATAGGGACATATCGGTTGTGCATTGCAATAGCCTCGGCGATCTTCCCATCGGGGTCTTGCTGAAGATGGGGAGGCGGGGAGTCAAGTTGGTCTACGACGCGAACGAATTGGAGACCGAGAGAAACGGCCTGACCGGGATTAACAAGAAGCTCGACAAGATCAAGGAACGAGTCTTGATCAGATACGTGGACCATACACTGGTAGTCTGTGATTCGATCGCCACTTGGTACAGAGAGAATTATAAGGTTAGACCGGTCACCGTCGTGAGGAACATGCCTTTTAACGACAGATCAAACCCACCTGAGGCGGTCCCCTCAGTTTTCAGGGATAGATTCAACATCGAGAATGGAATCGTCTTCCTCTATCAGGGGGCGCTTATGAGAGGCAGAGGCATTGAACTCTTGCTAAACACTTTCTCAAAACTGAATGGCAATAAGCATATTGTTTTCATGGGCTATGGCAGCTACGAGCAACAGATCAAGGAATTCGCCGCGAAGCACGAGAATATCCATTTTCACGAGGCGGTTACTCCCGACGAGGTGATGCGATACACTGTGGGCGCCGATGTGGGAATTAGCCTTTTCGAGAACACTTGCCTGAGTTACTACTATTCGCTTCCGAACAAGCTTTATGAGTACATGGTGGCGGGCCTGCCGGTCATAGTCAGCCAGTTTCCCGAGATGTCAAGGTTGATCGGCGAGTTTGAGAACGGATGGGCCACGCTTGTTCGGGAAGATAGTCTTATGAGCCTAATCGAAAAGATAGACTCGGTTAGCGTCGAGGCGAAGAAGCGGAACGCGATCAAAGCTCGCGAGATGATTGGTTGGGATCTCGAGGAGAAGAAACTTCTAGGCGCCTACGAGGGGTTGTTCTGACTTGCACTATGATAACCATCGTTGATTACGGCACAGGCAACCTCGCCTCGATAGCTAACATGCTTAAGAAGATCGGGTGCGCTTCTATCATTACGTCGGAAGCCGATCGAATTGCCGGCGCGGGCAAGCTGATCCTGCCGGGTGTCGGCGCCTTCGATACAGGGATGCGAAACCTGATGAAGCTAGGTTTGATCGAAGTACTGAACCGGAAGGCGAAACAAGAGAAGGTGCCGCTACTCGGGATTTGCCTGGGCATGCAGTTGTTCGTCTCACGGAGTGAAGAGGGCGATCTTCCAGGCCTCGGATGGATCGACGGCAACGTGATTAAATTCAGACCCGAGTTGAATGGAAAGAACTTGAAAGTCCCACACATGAGCTGGAATCACATCGACGTTGTGAAGGAGAGCAAGCTCTTTTCCGATATGCATGCGGAGCCCCGATTCTACTTCGTTCACTCTTATCACGTGCAGTTGGACCGCGATGAAGACTTGCTTGCGAACACGACGTACGGCTATCCGTTTGCTTCCGCACTCGAGAGGGGAAATATTGCGGGCGTTCAGTTTCACCCCGAGAAGAGTCACAAGTTCGGCATGAAACTGCTGAAGAATTTCGCCGAGAAGTATTGAACAATGCCGATGCCGCGAGTCATCCCCGTACTTCTCTTCCGGGAAGGTGGTTTGTACAAGACCACGCGATTCAAAGATCCGGTCTATGTTGGCGACCCCATAAACGCGGTCAAGATCTTCAACGAAAAGGAAGTTGATGAACTGGTGTTTGTGGACATCACGGCGACAACCGAAAAGAGAAGGCCAGACTTCGAGCGCATAAGCGAGATTGCGGGAGAGTGTTTCATGCCGCTTTGCTATGGCGGCGGCGTCAGGTCTATGGATGACGCAAAGCAGGTAATCGCTTGCGGCGTGGAAAAGGTCGCGATCAATTCATACGCCGTTGAGAATCCAGAATTCGTCAGGGAAGCCGCCTCGGAGCTGGCCAGCTCAACCATCGTGGTGTCGATCGATGTAAAGCGTGATTTTCTCGGCAAGTACCACGTTTACACACACGGAGGAAAAAAGAGAGCGGACTTGCATCCGGTTGAGTTTGCACTCTTGATGGAGAGGATGGGAGCCGGAGAGATTCTTTTGACCTCGATTGATCGAGACGGAACCCAGAAGGGCTATGACGTGGAGCTGATCAAGTCGGTTGCTGATGCGGTAAGCATCCCGGTGATTGCTTGCGGCGGCGCTGGTCAGGTCGGCGATTTCTCTCAAGCGCTCGACAGCCATGCTTCAGCAGTCGCCGCGGGCAGCATGTTTGTTTTTCACGGACGCCATCGTGCGGTGTTGATCAGCTTTCCCTCTTTACAGGAGCTGAGGCAGGCATTCAACCAGCTATGAACGAACAGCGAAGAAGGTACCAAATATGCGGCCGCTGCATTCTGGATACAAACGACGATCCGGAGATTGAATTTGACCAGGAGGGTGTTTGCAATCATTGCGCGACGTATGACCGGGTTGCGAGAGAGCGGCTGTCGTGGGGTCGGCAACGCGATGCCCGGCTGGCGTCGCTTTTGGAAGAAGTGAAGTCCAGTGGAAGGGACCTCGACTATGATTGTGTTGTCGGGGCAAGCGGTGGCGTGGACAGCACGTATGTCGCCTACCTGGCAAAACAGTTCGGATTAAGAGCGTTGGTAGTCCACTGCGACAACGGGTGGAACTCCGAGCTTGCGGTTAAGAACATAGAGAACATTGTAAAGAAGCTCGATTATGACCTGTTCACTTATGTCATTAACTGGGAGGAGTTCAAAGATCTCCAACTATCCTATTTGAAGGCATCGGTGGTTGATATCGAGGCCCTGACTGATCACGCAATAACCGCCTCGCTTTTCCAGGTGGCGGCGCGACACCGCATTAAGTACATCCTGAGCGGAGAGAATATGGTGACCGAAGGAGTGCTGCCCGCGCGCTGGGTGCATAACAAGAACGACCTGATTAACATCAAGGCAATACACAGACGGTTCGGCAAGCTTCCCTTGAAGACGTTCCCTACACTGGGGCTGGCCAAGACGCTTTATTATCAGAAGGTGAGGAACATTCAGTTCGTTCCGATTCTGAACTATGTTGACTTTGTTAAAGAGGACGCAAAGAGGATCATCGCTGAAGAACTGGGCTGGCGGGACTACGGTGGAAAACATTACGAGTCGATATTTACCAGATTCTATCAGTCTTACATTCTGCCGGTGAAGTTCGGCATAGATAAGCGTAAGTCACACTTGTCCACCCTGGTCTGCTCAGGCCAGATGAGCCGCGAGGAAGCACTTGAAAGGATCAAAGAGGACCCGATCGATGAGGACGTGCTTGTCGCTGACAAGGAATACATCATAAAAAAGTTTGGTCTCACGGCGGAATCTTTCGATGCGCTCATGTCGCTGCCGGTCAAGGAGCATACTGAATACGCTTCGATGGTGAACGTCTACAAACGAGTGCGGCCGTTCGCGAGATTCGCCAGGCGGCGGCTCGGCACGTTGGAGCATTGAGTCATGCAATCGCTCGAAAGAACTATGCAAATCCCTCTGGTCGATCTCAAAGCCCAATACGCCGGCATCAGGCCGGAGATTGACTCGGCCATTCAGCGAGTCCTCGACAACACCAGCTTTATTCTGGGCCAGGAGGTCGCTAGCTTTGAGCAAGCTTTCTCTGCATTCGTCGGCGCGAAAGGCGCGGTTGGCATCGGGTCCGGCACGGCGGCGTTACAGCTTGCGATGTTGGCTTGCGGTATCGGCGCGGGTGACGAAGTCATTACTTCGGCGCACACGTTCATGGCCACTGCGGAAGCGATTTCGCAGACCGGAGCACGGCCGGTTTTCGTCGATATCGATGCTCGAACCTTCAATCTGGATCCCGATCAAGTTGAGAGCGCCTTTACGTCCAGAACCCGGGCGATATTGCCGGTTCACCTTTACGGTCAACCGGCCGATCTCGACCCATTGCTTGACATAACCCGGCGCAAGGATTTGTGGCTCATCGAAGACGCCGCCCAGGCTCACGGCGCTGAGTACAAGGGCCGTCGCTGCGGCAGCATCGGACACATCGCCTGCTTTAGTTTCTACCCGGGAAAGAATCTGGGGGCGTACGGCGATGCGGGCGCAGTGACCAGCAACGATGAGTCGCTGCTAGCCAAGGTGCGAAAGCTTCACGACCACGGCCGAACAACGAAGTACGAGCATGAAGAAATCGGCTGGGGCGAGCGTCTCGACGCGCTTCAAGCGGCAGTACTAGCCGTAAAGCTTCCGCATCTCGAGGGATGGACCCAGGCGCGCAGGTCTCACGCGCGCTTTTACAACGAACTGCTAACCGGCTGCGACCTGGTGACGCCTTACGAGTCACCCGACGCGCGGCACGTTTATCATCTCTATGTTATCCGCTCGCGTCATCGTGATGACTTGCTTGGATTCCTCAAGAGCAAGGGTGTTGACGCGGGCATTCATTATCCAATCCCGCTGCATCGGCAGCCCGCTTATGTCAAGCAGGGCTATTCGGACGTGCATCTCCCGGTAAGCGAACAAGCTGCGTCCGAGGTGCTGTCGCTGCCTATGTATCCCGAGTTGACCGAGCCCCAGGTTCGCTATGTGGCTGACGCGGTGAAGGAGTTTGTTAGATGACCGACGCGGGGCAAGCCAATTCTCAGATGAAGATCAAGTGGGTAAACCATGCATCGTTCGTCGCCGAGTTCGAAGACGTCAAGCTGATATGTGATCCGTGGCTTGAAGGAACTGCGTTCAATGATGGTTGGGCGTTGTTGTCTCCTACGAAGTTCGACTACCAGGATTTCAAAGACATTACTCATATCTGGTTCTCACACGAGCATCCCGACCACTTTGCGCCCAGTGTCTTGAAGAGAATCCCGGCGGAATACAGGAAGAACATAACCGTCCTGTACCATCAAACGATCGATAAAAAGGTGATCAAGTTTTGTCGCGGTCTTGGGTTCAAGGAAACGATCGAGCAATACCCGGACACTTACTTGAAGCTTGGTAAGAACCTCTCGGTGTTGTGCGAGAAGACTAGAAACGACGCCGACTCGTGGCTGTACGTCCAGACACCTGATTTCAACATTCTGAACTTGAATGACTGTTACTTCAGAGAAGAGAAGCACCCAGTAAGGATCAAACAGAAGATAGGCGATGTCGATTTGTTGCTTTGCCAGTTTTCGTATGCCAATTGGTGCGGTAACGAGAATGCGATTCAGGAGAGAAAGGACGCTGCTCAGGAGAGGATCGATGAGATGTTGACGCAGATAAGGATATTTCAGCCAAGGCTAGTCGTTCCGTTTGCGAGCTTCGTTTGGTTTTGCAACGAAGACAATTACTTCATGAATGACGAGGTGAACAGAATTGGCGACGTCTACGAGAAGCTGAAGGTCATATCTGGAATCAATCCGATAGTGATGTATCCGGGATTTGAGTGGGACGTCGGTCAGAAATACGCAGGGTCAGGAGAGGCGATTGGACTATACGGCAAAGACTACGATCGCGTCACCGATTCTCCGCAGCTTTTGGCAAGTCCTTCGGTAAGCCTTGAGGACTTGAAGGCGGCAGCCGAGGACTATCGGGAGAGATCTCTCGCCAGGAATGACGTGGCAAAGATCATGGCGCTTCCACCGTTCAGTTGTTATCTGACCGATCTCGACAGGTCTCTCGAGTTTTCTTTCAAGAAAGGTCTGGTCGAAGCCGATTGCACACCCGAACGGGCCGACGTATCTCTCAGCTCACAAGCGCTTTACTATTGCTTCCGGTTTGACTGGGGTTTCGGAACGCTCGAGGTCTCCGGAAGATTTGAGAAGCCGCCAAAGGGCAACTACAACAACGTCGCACAATACCTGTGGGTTTCTGAGTTGATGAACATTGGCAAAGGCGTTCCCGGCAGATACAGGCGAGGGCTTACCAAATTTAAACAGGCGATTGGGCTAGCATGAAAAGGAGAATCTAGTTCAGCGTGGCAACGAAACAGCAGCCCAGGCTGGCGGTGATCGGGTGCGGGTATTGGGGTAAGAACCTGATCCGCAACTTCGACGCGCTCGAAGTTCTGGCGGTGGTTTGCGACGCTACGCCTGAGGGTCGCACGCTCGCCGCAGAGATCGCACCGAACGTCGATAGCGTCAGCAACGTCGAACGAGCACTTGCCACGCCGGAGATCGAAGGCGTTGTGATAGCAACGCCCGCGGAGACGCATTACGAACTTGCGAGGAAGGCTCTGGAAGCGGGCAAGGACGTGTTTGTCGAAAAGCCGCTCGCGTTAACCTATGAACAGGGCGCGCATCTGGTGAAGCTTGCTGACGACAATAAGCGGATGCTCATGGTTGGGCACGTGCTCGAATATCACCCGGCTATCCAGCGATTGCTGGAGTTGGTGCGGGCTGGTGAGCTTGGAAAGATTCAGTACATCTATTCGAATCGATTGAGCCTGGGAAAGATTCGGCGCGAGGAGAATATCCTGTGGAGCTTCGCTCCTCACGATGTAGCGGTGATCCTGCGCTTGATGGGGAGCCTCCCGTTTCAGGTCATCGCCTGCGGTGGCAGCTATCTGCAACCGAACATCGCTGATGTGACGGTGACCAATCTGCTTTTTGACAACGGAGTGCGGGCGCACATTCACGTCTCCTGGCTGCACCCGTTCAAAGAGCAACGGCTTGTCGTGGTCGGCTCGAAAAAGATGGCGAGCTTTGATGACGTGGCCAAGCAATTGGTCTTGTACGACCAGCGGGTCGAGCTTCAAGCGGGTCAACCGGTCCCGATCAAAGGCAAGGGAGAAGAGGTTGCGTTTGATTCAAGCGAGCCGCTTCGGTTGGAGTGCCAGGCATTCATAGACGCGATCACCACGCGGCAAGCGCCGTTAACCGACGGGAACAGCGGCCTGCGCGTGCTGAGCGTCTTACAAGCTGCGCAGCGCTCGCTGGTGATGAATGGTGAGCCGGTTGCTTTATCGTTTGAAGGTTTTGGGGAGAGGTTGAACTAAAGAAAGGTCAGAAGTAATCGAATGTCAAAAGTCCAAGCAACAACTTTTCAGCCGGTGCCCCTTCTTGATTTGAAAGCGCAACACGCGACCATTCGCGAAGAGGTGCGTGAGGCGATTGATCGCGTGATCGAGTCGCAGCATTTCATTCTCGGCCCGGAGGTCGAAGCGCTCGAAAGGGAAGTCGCCGAGTATTCCGGGTGCGTGCACGGCATCGGGGTTTCTTCAGGTACTGACGCCTTGCTGGTGGCGCTGATGGCGATCGATCTGAAGCCGGGCGATGAAGTCGTAACGACGCCTTATACGTTCTTTGCTACTGCCGGGGCGATCGCGAGGCTGGGCGGCAATCCGGTCCTGGTCGATATCGATCCACTAACATACAACATCGATCCCGCTCGCATCGAAGCGGCGATCACCTCGCGCACTCGTGCGATCATACCGGTGCATCTCTACGGGCAGATGGCCGACATGGACCCGATCATGGAGATAGCCGAGCGCCGCGGGTTGCACGTCATCGAAGACGCAGCGCAGGCGATCGGGTCGGAGTACAAGGGGCTTCGAGCGGGCGCGATAGGTCATCTCGGTTGCTTCAGTTTCTTCCCGTCCAAGAATCTCGGTGGTGTAGGCGACGGCGGTATGGTGACCAGCAATGATGCCGAGCTTGCTCATCGCGTAAAGCTGTTGCGCAACCACGGGTACAGTCCCAAGTACTACAACAAGGTGGTCGGGGGCAATTTCCGCCTCGATGCAATTCAGGCTGCGGTGTTGCGAGTCAAGCTCAGATACCTTGATCAATGGACCGAAGCGAGGCAGCGAAACGCGGCGGTGTATCGCGACCTCTTCGCCGAAGCGGGTCTGGCTGTGACTCTCGACGAATTCTCTGGGGGCACGCCCGGCGTGGTGTTGCCGGTCGAGTCTGCGAACGTGCGGCACATCTACAATCAGTTTGTGATCAGGAGCCATCGCCGCGATGATTTGATGAAACACTTGAAGGAACGCCAGATAGGCACGGAGGTTTACTACCCGGTTCCGATGCACTTGCAGGAATGCTTTGCGGAACTCGGTTATGTAAAGAGCGATTTCCTCGAAAGCGAGGCGGCGGCCGATCAAACACTCGCGCTGCCGATCTACCCCGAGCTGACCTCGGAGATGCTGGCAAGTGTCGTAAATGGGATCGCTGAGGTTTGCGCGTAGAACGCGCCAAAGCTGCTAAATGATCACAACTTCCTCCCAGGAGATTGGCGTTGTTCGTCCATCGCCTATGTCAAAACGAGTGCTGTTTTTGGCTTATTACTATCCACCTGCAGGGGGCGTCGGAAGCCAAAGGTCCGAAAAATTCGTCCGCTACCTGCCAGAATATGGATGGGAGCCGATTGTGATCACGCCGCGGAACGCTGCCTACTACGTAGATGCTTCGCTGGAGGATGGGACCGATCGGGGAATTGAAGTTGTACGGACGAAGGCCTTTGAGCTCAGCTCGTTTCTAAAGCGTTTCGTACCAGGCCGCACGCGTAATGGCACAAACGCCTCAGGCTCCATAACGCGCCCGCTGGACGGCAATCGGCTTGTCAATGCGGTAAGGCGCACTGTGCGCACATGGGTTTACATACCCGATGGTCAAATCGGCTGGTATCCGTATGCTCTGAGTGCCAGCCAGAAGGTTGATAAGATGCGGGGCGTTGACGCCATTTTTTCGACGGCATTTCCGATAACGTCTCATCTGGTCGCTTATAAGCTGAAGTGCGCTACGAACAAGCCTTGGATCGCCGACTTCCGTGATCTGTGGACTGAGAATCATTGCGGGATTTATACCAGCCGGTTGAGAAAGCGACTGGATCAAGTCATTGAGGGTGAATTGCTGGATAAAGCGGACGCGCTGATCACGGTGTCAGATCGGCTGGCAGAAACGCTTCGGGACCTTACGGGCGGACGCAAACGCGTCGAGGTCATCAGAAACGGTTTTGACGAAGCCGACTTCGATGGTATCGAACGCCGCCCACTCAGCAAGTGGACGATTACGATAATGGGCACTTTTTACAGCTTTGTTTATGATCCGTCGCCGTGCTTGCGTGCGCTTCGACGGTTGATGAAAAGCGGCAAGATTGACAGAAGCGATGTGCAGTTTAAGATCATCGGTGATGTCAATCCGTTTGTTACAAAGTTGGTTGAGAGTTTTGGACTTGAGGACGTAAGTAGCTTCACAGGCTTCTTGCAACAAAGAGAAGTTCTCAGGCACGAAGTCAACTCCTCACTGCTGTTATTCCTTGTTTACGGCGAGAAAGCGAACCCGGGGGTTCTAACGGGGAAGCTGTTTGAGTATCTGGGCTCACGCACTCCAATGCTGGCGATCGTACCTTTTGATTTTGAGGCGGCTCAGATCATACGAGACACCGGAGCTGGAACCGTTGTCGAGCCGGAAGATGACGCTGGAATTGAACGGTGCCTGCTAGATTCATACAGTCAATTCAAGTCGGGTGTGCGAGGGGCGGCGATGAATTCCGCAGACTTGTCCCAATATGAGCGCAAGCAGAGTGGCCAGCAGCTAGCCGCACTCCTCTCTGAGCTTGCAGGATAGGACGTAACCATGGCATCAGTGAGCAATATCGCTGAGTTCTTACGCGAAGTTGGTCAATTCGAAGGCTCCACCGTAGGAGACGACGGCCTGTGGGCGAAGGAAGTGATTGGTATTTGCACAGACAAAGATGCTGGAGAAGGAGACCTAGCGTGGGTTTCAGCCAGGTATGCAAAAACAGAGCCTGAGCGGATGGAGACCTTCCGGGGATCTTTGTTAATCTGCCCCACCAGTGTCAGGTTCCCAGGTTCCTCCACCTATGTGGCACTGCCGTGCATCAATCCCAAGCTTGCCTTTATTCGTGTTATTAACAAGTTCTTTTCTGAATTGAGCTTGCCGAACCCCTGGCCGAGACTCGGACAAGATCCCGTCGCGCTAGATGCGATCATTCACCAAGACGTCGTCCTTTCCAGTGGGGTTGTCATAGGATCGGGAGTAGTTATACAGGCAGGTGTGACAATAGGGCCGAACACTGCGATAGCGAATGCGATCATAAAACGCAACGTGCACATTGGAGCGAATTGCAGCATCGGTTCGCCGGGCTTTGGCTTTGAGAGAGACGAGAACGGAAAGTATTGGCGATTCCCACACATCGGAAAAGTCATAATCGAAGAGGACGTAGAGATCGGCTGCAATACCTGTATTGACCGCGGCTCTGTCGGAGAGACAATCATAGAGGCCGGGGCCAAGATCGACAACCTGGTCCACATCGCCCACAACGTTATCGTGGGCGTGAACTCTTTGGTCATCGCTAACAGTATGATAGGCGGGAGTGTAAGGATAGGAAGGGGCGCTTGGATAGCTCCCAGCGTCTCAGTGATGAACCAACTGTCAATTGGTGAATCTGCTACATTGGGAATGGGGGCAGTAGTGATCAAGAGCGTTGATGACTCGGCTGTCGTGGTTGGCAACCCTGCCAAGCCGATGGAAAGGAAGATCAAATCGTGAATGATGGAGACCCGGTCGCAAGCTTTCTGGGTGGAATCACGCGAGTGCTGATTCTTTGCGCGCATACCGACGACGAGTTCGGATGCGCCGGGACAATCGCCCGTCTTGTAGAAACTGAGATTGATATCAAGTACGTGGCCTTGAGTCGGTGTGAGGCGTCGGTCCCAGATTCTTATCCTAAGGACATATTGGAAAGGGAGTGTCGCCAGGCGGTCGCAATGCTGGGTCTAAAGGCAGAAAGCACTGAAGTCTGGGGTTATCCCGTCCGCCACTTTCCGCATCATCGGCAGGAGATACTCGAAGATTTGATTCTCTTAAGAGACCGCTATACTCCCGATTTAGTTTTGCTGCCGACATCGTTAGATACGCACCAGGATCATTTAACCCTCTACACCGAGGGCTTCAGAGCTTTCAAGCACTCCTCGATTCTTGGATACGAGTTGCCGCAGAATCTAACAACGTTCAACAATACAGCCTTTATCAAGCTTACGAGTCAACAGATTGACCAAAAGATCCGCGCCCTGTCTTGTTATCAGTCGCAAACGTCTCGGCCATACTCTTCTGAAGAGTTCATACGCGGCTTGGCCAAAGTGCGAGGTGTGCAATGCAGAGGCGACTATGCCGAAGCCTTTGAGGTCATTCGGTTGGTGTTATGAAACGCAACTGAGCGGATAGAGAGTGGTCAGGACTTTTCTTGTTTACTGCGAACCGTCAAGGGGCTACCGCCTATGCGAGGCCACCATGCCTCCCCAGGCATCACTTGCCTGGGCTCTCCGACACGCTTTCTAAGTGTCTCGGGAAATGGGGACTTATGACGCGACGTTGCTATCGACTCGCCTATTGCGTAAAGGACATAGCGTCATCATTTAGAGCGGACTCCTCATAGCACTTTTGATACAAGGCCTAGCTATCTCGTCTCAAGTGGATGGAGAAGGACTCGACCGGTGCGATCAGCTCTCGAAAGGACAATTTACCGGTGGGGCTGGGACACTCGATGCCGGAATGTTATGCCCGCTCGCATGCTGCGACAGGTTCTGGTTCAGACGCCGGTTAATGACGATCCTGTGCTACTAGATGTGGGAAGCGGCGGACTTGGTGTTGCAACGTTCCTGAAGGGTGTTCGTGCGATCGGCATCGATCGGGCCCAGCCGACCAACGTTTGCGACGGGTTGGTGTTTCATCAAGGCGATATTACCGCGCTCCCATACCTCGATAAATCGTTCCCGGTTGTGAGCTGCATTGATGTGCTGGAACACTTGTCGTTGGGTGCGCGAGAAGCAGCGATCGGGGAGCTCGTGCGAGTCGCCTCGCACGCGGTGCTGATTGCCTGTCCGCACGGCGAAACTGCAAGGGAGTGCGACGAGGCGTTCCGTCGCGCCTGCGAGGCGCGCGGTCGAGATATTCCCGGCTGGCTGGCAGAGCATCAAACCCAGAGTTATCCAGTCGGTGCACAAATCCTCCGAGACCTTCACAAAGCCGCAATCTCAAGCGGCCGCGTTGCCAGCATTTCTTTGTCTTACTCCGAGCCGGCGAGCGTTTGCCGGGCCGTTCGCGCGGCGGCGGCACGATCCAACTTTCTTTATATCGCAACTAATCTAGTGCTGGGCACCTTGTTCAGTTTCATGCATTCGCCGGATGCCGAGAATAGCTATCGGGTGATTGCGCTTGCCGAGTTGACCTAGGAATCTTTGAGGGCAGCCGATACACCGTATAAACCGATGCGAACCCTTTATCTTTGCTACTTTGGCCTTCGCGAGCCGCTTGTGCAGACGCAGGTGCTGCCTTACTTGCGAGGGCTAAGCAAAGAAGGGATTGAGGTCACGCTGCTCACTTTCGAACCGAACCAACAGCACGCCTGGTCGCAAAAAGCAGCCAAGGCAATGCGCGCACAGCTTAAATCGGAAGGCATTCGCTGGTACTCAAGGCCTTACCACAAGCGGCCCAGGGTGCTCTCTACTTTCTATGACATTATTGCCGGGGCCTGGCAAACAGCGCGCATCGCGCATCGCCATGGAATCGAAGTGGTTCATGCACGCGCACACGTTCCAATGGCAATGGCACTGATGATCAAACGCCTTGCCGGTTGTCGGCTGGTGTTTGATATTCGCGGTTTAATGGCTGAAGAATACGCTGATGCCGGGACCTGGAAGGAAGGCTCCGCGATATTCCGTCTGGTGAAATGGATCGAAAGAGCGGGCATCCAGCGAGCAGATCAAATCGTCGTTCTCACCAACCGAATGAAAGCATGGCTCATCAGGCAGGGTCTTGCGGGCGAAGAGAAGATTGAAGTCATACCGTGTTGTGTCGATTTCATGCGCTTCAACGGACAAAGTGGCAGCCGCGACGCGGAGGTGGCCAACGCGAGGTTTGAGGTGATCTACGCTGGCGCGGCCGCGGGCCTTTATCTGGTTGATGAGATGGTCCGCTTCTTTCTCGTTCTCCGGGAGCTTAAGCCGGATGCGTTCTTGCGCATACTCACCACAACGCCGCGGGATCAGGTTGTCGCCAGACTCAAGGGCGAGGGTGTCAAGGAAGAAGATTTCTCGGTCGGTTTCGTTCCCGCGCCGGACGTGCCTTCATATCTCAGAGCAGCGCGGGTCGGAATTTCATTCCGCAAACCGACGTTTTCGCAAATCGCCGCTTCGCCCACGAAGATCCCTGAGTATCTGGCTGCGGGAATTCCGGTAGTCTGCAACTTCGGAGTGGGAGATGTCGATGAGCTATTAGAGAGCGCAGACGTCGGGATCGTCGTCCGATCATTTGATCATCAAGCAAATCTGGATGCTGCTCGAGAGGTGTTAGCGCTCACCGCTCGGCCGGATATCGCGGCTCGATGCCTTGAGGTTGCTACACGGCGCTTCGATCTCGAGCGCGTTGGGGCAAGCGGATATGCACGCGTATATGAGCGCATTCGAAAAGATCTCTATCCTGGCGAATCGCCGGTACCCGTGTCTTCGTGACGTGTTGAATTCATGCAGATGACAATCCCGCGGGCGGTGTGTCCGGCATGTACGGTGGCCTCGAGTGAATTCGTCCTCGAGGGCGACGAGGGCATCAGGCTGATGCGATGTGGCTCGTGCAGTCTGGTTTTTCATAGCACGTTCACCGATGAGGCAGAGCTGCGGGAATACTATGACGACTACTATGACGGCGAGAACCTGGCCTTCAGCCCGATCACCGATAGTCGCTTCCGCGGCCTGCTTCGTTCCTTGGAGAGCTATCGGCAATCTAACCACATTCTGGATGTAGGTTGCGGGTCGGGTCACTTCTTGAAGGTGGCGATAGAGATGGGATGGAAAGCTCATGGGACTGAGATTGCGTCGAGCGCCTTCGAGCAGTTGTCGAGGCTCGGCATCAACTCGTTCTGTGGGAAGCTCGAGTGCGCAAATTACTCGGGCGAGTCCTTCGATGTAGTCTACTGCTCGGAGGTTATCGAACATCTGGTGGATCCAATGACGCTGCTTCGCGAGATCGGCCGAATTCTGAGGCCCGGCGGACTGCTCTACCTCACCACTCCAAACTTCGACAGCCTGAGCCGAAGGCTGCTGGGTTCCAAGTGGCGGGTCATCGGCAAGGAACACATCTGCTACTTCACGCCGGGCAGCCTTGCTCGCGCGATGCGCGAAGCAGGATTTCAACGGGTTGCAGTCAGGACCCGCAATATTGATCCGAATGAGATAAGAAAGGCCTTCACTCGAAGGCCCTTTGAAGCAGGAACAGGCTTTCAAGCAAGCGCGACCGAAGAACTCCGTCGACAGCTGGACGCGAAGCCGGCTTTGAGGCTCGCCAAGAACGTGGCGAACCTGATTCTGGGGGTAACGGGCACCGGCGACACGGTAGTGGTGAGGGCGGAAAAGTGAAGACGCCGATCAGGGTGCTCGGTCTTGTGCCTTACCCGTTGGGCCGGACACCAAGTCAACGATATCGCATCGAGCAGTGGCAGCCGTATCTGGAACGAGAGGGGATATCGCTGGACCTGTCACCGTTTGCCACCGAGGGACTGATGCGCGTGCTCTATAGGAGGGGGCATCTTTCCTCGAAGGCGTGGGGACTTGCAGGTGCATTCACGAGACGCTTCCTTCACCTCGCGCATTTGGGCCGTTATGATGCCGTGTTAGTCCATCGCGCCGCGTGCCTTGCTGGTCCCGCACTGCTGGAGCGCGCAATCGCTCTTTCGCGTAAGCCTGTCATCTTTGACTTCGATGATGCGATATACTTATTGCACACGACATCAGCCAACGAGCCATTCGGGTGGCTGAAGTTCCCGGGCAAGACAGCAAGCATCTGCCGCGCGAGCGCCCACGTTGTGGTTGGAAACTCTACACTGGCAGAATACGCGCGCCGGTACAATCGGCAAGTCACGATCATCCCTTCGAGCGTCGACACCGAACACTATTGTCCACGGCCTAAGCAGCCATCGAGCGGTCTGGTCGTTGTGGGCTGGATGGGAAGTTCTACATCCCAGACCCATCTAGAAGCTTTTGCGCCCGTCCTTCGAGATTTGTGTGCCCGCCGGAGAATTGTTTTGAGAGTGGTATCCGATCGCGAACCGGAACTGCCCGGCGTCAGGTTGGAATGGCGTCGCTGGTCGGCTGAGACGGAGGTCAGCGAGCTGGCCGGCTTCGACATCGGCATCATGCCAATGCCCGATGATCAGTGGGCTCGCGGGAAATGCTCGATGAAAGCTCTGTTGTATATGTCGATGGGGGTACCCGCGATTTGTTCCCCGGTTGGGGCGAATCGCGAAGTGATCGATCACGGCGGAAACGGCTTGCTTGCGACGACCTCGCAAGAGTGGGTCGCGAGTCTTGACAGGCTGCTGGCGAATCCAACCGAGCGAGAAAGACTGGGATTAGCAGGGCGGGAAACCGTCGAGCAGCGTTTTTCAATGGCGCACTGCGCCGCCAGCTTTGCTCGGGTAGTAGAGCAAGCGGTCGAGAGCCAGCGTCCGGCTGCGGGCTATGATCTCTCGGACCCAAAAGCGATGAGCGAAGAGCGTTCGATGTCGAGGAACTAACGGCACATTTGTCATCTCCTTCTTTGGATGAGGATGGCCGTTCGCGACGTTTTGGCGGAAAAACAGCCAGCAGAGGAATTGATGATTGAATTGATTCGTAGCAAAGGGATTGTCACAGTACTCGGGGTCGCACTTGTCCTGGCCTCCGTGTCACTGGGTCAGCACATCCTCTCCGCTCCGGATACAGGCCTAACCTTCCTTGTCGGCTTGGCGCCGGTGCTTATTTGCATCTGGGTAATACTAAAGCAGAAGACTGATCGAGCATTTCTGTTGCGAGTATTCATTCTAGCAATAAGCGTTCGATGGACGGTCGCCATCTTGATCTATTGGAAAGACTTGCAACCCTTCTTCGGCAGCGACGCGGCAACATTTGACGGCGTCGGACTTAACCTCTCCAATGCTTGGAAGGGACTGATTTCTTATGGCTCGCCGTATTTGGCGGGTTACACGAGTCACACTAGGCCCGGCTGGGGAATGGTTTACTACGTCGCCGGAGTTTACTATGTAGTCGGGCACGACCAGCTCTTGGTCCAGCTTATCGACTGTGCGTTCGGTGCAGCTACCTGCGTAGTCGTGTACAGAATTTCGCAGCTTGTGTATCCATCGCAAAGGGTCGCTCGAACCGCCGCCTTTCTCACCGCGATCTCGCCCTCGATGATTCTCTGGTCTTCGCAGATGATGAAAGACGGACCGATCGTGTTTAGTCTAAGTCTCTGCGCGCTCTACACGCTCAAGCTGCAAGCCAAATTCGGCACTAAGGATCTGTTGCTTCTGTTAATTTCCTTATTCTGCCTGTTCTCGCTGCGCAACTATGCCTTTTACATCATGTTTGCCGCGGTCGCCCTGGCGCTGGTTCTAGCGGGCAAGAGGTTCACTCCCATGCGCTTCATACAGGGAGGAGTGCTGGTTATAGTGATCGGGGGCGCTCTGGCTTATCTAGGCGCTGGAGAAGTTCCCAAGGACACATTCAACCTGAAGAAGATACAAGCGGGACGTGAGTGGTCTGCGAAGGTTGCTAATTCGGGGTTTGGCGGTGATGTTGACATAACGGATCCGCAAGCAGCGCTCGGATTTCTTCCGATCGGCCTGGTTTACGTTCTGTTCGCGCCTTTTCCGTGGATGATAACCAACCTCCGACAGCTCATCACCCTTCCCGAGCTGATAGCGTGGTGGCTGCTGGTGCCGATGGTCGTCAAAGGCTTTTGGTACGCGGTAAGGCACAGGCTGAAAGAATCTTTTGCCATAGTGATCTTCACAGTTGGGCTCACTCTGGTGTACGCGTTGTATCAATCAAACGTGGGCACGGCATACCGGCATAGGGCGCAGCTCTACGTGTTCTTCTTCATCTTTATCAGCATAGGTTTGGACCTAAGACGAAAGGCCAAATTGCAGAGCCGCTCTCGGATGGTATTCGGGCGTCCTTCCTTTGCCCCTCTGGAGGCTCCGGCCGCTCCAGCCGCGATGACGCGCGGGACCATAGATCCCAGGATGTCATAGAGGCACAAAACAAGAGCTATGTGTGGAATCGTCGGAACGGTTAATCTGGGCGGGTCGCCGGTGGATCAAGCGGTGCTGCGCGAAATGTGCGACGCGATAGTGCATCGCGGGCCCGACGACGAGGGTTACTACGCGTCGGATGCCGAAAGCGGCTTCGGGAGCCGGTTGGAGGGAGCGGCGCGTGCTGGTCTCGGAATGCGCCGGCTTTCGATCATCGACCTCGCGACCGGCAAGCAGCCGATTCACAACGAAGATAGAACAGTCTGGGTCGTGTTGAACGGCGAGATCTACAACTATCGCGGGTTGCGAGCGGAGCTCGAGTCTCGCGGCCATAGCTTCTACACGAATACCGATACCGAGGCGATCGTGCACGCGTACGAAGAATTCGGCAGCGAGGTACCGAAGCACCTGCGAGGGATGTTTGCATTCGCGCTGTGGGACGTGCGACGGCAACAGTTGCTGCTGGCCCGGGACCGCGTGGGCAAGAAGCCGCTGCTCTACTCGAAGATCGGCAACAAACTGATTTTTGCTTCGGAGTTTCAGGCGATGCTTGCTCACCCGGACGTATCGCGCGAGATCAATACGGAAGCGCTGTCCGACTACCTTTCGTTCATGTGCGTGCCCGCGCCGCAGACCGCGTTCGGTCATATCCACAAGCTCGAGCCGGGTCACACCTTGTTATGGAAGAACGGCGAGGTGAAGACCGAGCGCTACTGGTCGCTCGATTTTAAGAATAAGACGGACCTTGGCGAGAAGGAAGCAGGCGAACGGGCTGTCGATTTGCTTCGCGACGCAGTTCGAGTTCGGTTGATGTCCGACGTGCCGCTTGGTGCATTTCTGTCAGGCGGAATAGACTCGAGCGCGGTGGTCGCATTGATGAGCGAGCTGTCGGGCGAACGAGTCAAGACATTCTCGATCGGATTCGATGAAAAGGACTTCAGCGAGATCGAGCACGCACGGCGCGTCGCCCAACGTTTTGGCACTGATCATCACGAGTTTGTTGTGCGCCCGAACGCCATCGAGGTGTTGCCGACGCTTGTCAGGCACTATGGCGAGCCTTATGCCGATTCGTCTGCGATCCCGACTTATTACCTGGCAAAGATGACGCGTCAGCACGTGACGGTCGCGCTAAACGGGGACGGCGGTGATGAGTGCTTCGCGGGTTATGAACGATACGCCGCGATGAGACTCGGCGAGCGTTACAGCAAGCTCCCTCGGGTCTTCCGAGAGCGAGTTGTGGAACCGGTCATTGCAGCCATTCCCGGGGCGGGGGCTACTCGCTCGAAGCTTGGCAAAGCGCGACGGTTTCTTGACGTGGTCGGCCGTCCCACGGGCGAGCGGTATCTGAGATGGACGAGCGTGTTCAACGACGAGATGAAAGCTGAGTTGTGCACGCGGGAGTTCCTCACTCAGACAGCCCACGCGAAAGCGATTCGGTTTGTTCAGCCGTGGTTCTCGGGAAACGGCGAGATCGAAGTAGTCGACCGCGCCTTGATGGCCGACACGTTCAACTACTTGCCGAATGATTTGTTGGTGAAGGTAGATATCGCGAGCATGGCTGTTTCGCTCGAGGCACGCTCACCATTTCTCGACCATCACGTGATGGAGTTTGCGGCATCGCTGCCTGCGCGTTTCAAACTTCGGGGTCTTACGACAAAATATCTCTTGAAGAATGCACTCCGGGGGTTGGTGCCACAGCAGAACCTGACCCGCAGCAAGATGGGTTTTGGTGTGCCAATCGGCCACTGGTTCCGCGCGGAGTTGAAGGGTTTGCTCAAAGGAGCCATTCTCTCGGATCACTCGCTTGGCCGCGGGTACTTCAAGCCAGACGCGGTCCGACGGCTGGTGGACGATCACATCGCTCAGCGGCGTGATTACTCTCATCAACTCTGGACGTTGCTGATGCTTGAGCTTTGGCACCAGGAGTTTATCGACTAGCGATGAGCATACGAAAGTCATCATTGCCGAGTGCCCGCCCCACCATAAACGTCGCGCGCATCATCGACCGTTTGAACATCGGCGGTCCGGCGAAGCACGTAGTGTGGCTGACGGCAGGACTTGCGGATAATGGCTTTGATACGGGGCTGATCACTGGCACGGTCCCCGCAGGGGAAGGGGACATGAGTTATTTCGCCAGCCGCGCCGGCATCGAGCCGGTTGTCATTGGCGAAATGTCTCGCGAACTAAGTCTGCGCGACGCGCTGGTTATCTGGAAGCTCTTCGCGGAGCTTCGAAAGCTCAAGCCGAAGATCGTTCACACTCACAAGGCAAAAGCTGGCGCGGTCGGACGAGTTGCGGCGATGCTCTACAAGTGGTTAACGCCGTCGGCGCTTTTGCTTCGGCCTCGCAACTGCCGCATCGTGCACACGTTTCACGGTCACATCTTTCATAGCTATTACGGTCCGGCGAAGACGCGGTTGTTTATTATGATCGAACGACTCTTAGCGAGGTTCTGTACTGACCAGATCATAGTCGTGAGCGAGCAGCAGCGACGCGAGATTTGCGAAACGTACGGCATCGGGCGGCCCGACAAATTCCGAGTCGTGCCGCTTGGCGTTGACCTCGAAGAGTTTGGCGACCGGCACGGTGAGTTCAGAGAAGAGCTTGGGATTAGGGGTGATGAACTGGCGATCGGCATAGTCGGGCGCCTGTGCGAGGTAAAAAATCACGCTATGCTGCTGGAAGTCGCAGCGTGGATTGCCGCTCAATCAAACGGCAGGGCGCGATCGGTCCGCTTCGTCATCATCGGCGACGGTCATCTTCGAGAGGATCTCGAGCAGCAGGCGCACGAGCTTTCGATCGCCGACCAGGTCGTGTTTGCGGGATTTCACGAGGATGCAACATCTCTCTATGCGGATTTGGACATGGTTGTGCTAACATCGCTGAACGAAGGAACACCCCTCACGCTTATAGAGGCGATGTGTTCCGGTCGGGCAGTGGTTTCCACGGAAGTTGGGGGCGTGGTGGATGTGATGGGCGAGCGCCGCGAGGTTCAAGGTGGTTTCACCATCTGGGATCACGGCGTGACCGCGCCGAGCCAGGACGTGGAATCGTTTGCTCGTGCGATCGATTTCTTGATGGAGCGTCCGGAGCTACGCCGGGAAATGGGCGAGCGCGGACGCGCTTTCGTCAGGACGCGATTGTCGAAGGAGCGCTTGATCAGCGACGTCGAGGAAGCTTATCGCGGCTTGCTGGGGATCGAATTTCAAACTGCCCCTACACCCGGCGCCGAAGCGCTGATTCAGTCTTAGTGGGAAAGGAAAGCAGGAGATGAAGATTCTGATAACAGGAGGAGCAGGGTTCATCGGCTCACATCTTGCTGAGCGACTGCTCGAACGCGGCGACGAGGTTCACGTACTGGACGACCTATCGACCGGTTCAATTGAAAATCTCGCGCTCGCGAAAACGCACCCGAACTTCAGCTATCATGTAGACACGATTCGAAATTACCGCCTCACAGCTGAGCTTATTGACATGTGCGACGTGGTCTATCACCTGGCCGCGGCTGTCGGAGTGAGGCTGATTGTCGAAAGCCCGGTCAGCACGATCGAGACAAACATTCGCGGCACGGACATTGTGCTGAGTCTTGCGGCTAAGAAGCGCAAGCGAGTGGTCCTCACTTCAACGTCCGAGGTGTACGGCAAGCGCAACCGCGTGCCGTTCAGCGAAGACGACGACCTGGTAATGGGACCGACCAACAAAGGGCGCTGGAGCTATGCTTGCTCGAAGGCCATCGATGAGTTTCTGGCCATCGCTTACTGGAAAGAGAAGCATGTCCCTACGGTCATCGCTCGATTGTTCAACACTGTTGGACCGCGGCAGACCGGCCGCTATGGGATGGTAATCCCTAACTTTGTCCAGCAGGCGTTGACCGGGCAAGACATCACGATATTTGGGGATGGGACGCAGACACGATGTTTCACCCATGTTTCGGACGTGGTGAAAGCGCTTATAACTCTTGCTGAGCACCCCCACGCGGTCGGCGAAGTGTACAACATAGGAAGCGACCACGAAGTTACGATTCTCGAGCTTGCGGAGCGGATCAAGCGAATAACCGAGTCTGATTCGCGAATCACGTTCAAGCCATATGACGAAGCCTACGAAGAAGGCTTTGAAGATATGATGCGGCGCGTTCCAGACATTTCCAAGATCCGGGCGTTGATCGACTACAACCCGATCATAGATCTGGAAGGGATACTGGCAAGCGTAGTTGAATACCATCGAGTGAGAATGGTAGGGGAGCTAGGGATCCCGGCAAGCTCGCTGGTGTTTCAGGCAAATGGATCTCTGCCCAGTTAAGGTTGGCGCTGAAAAACGGTATTCACTTAGTGGGATCGCATGAGAATCATCGTAGCTAGCTTGAGCACATTGGTGCTTGCTATTCTCCTCACCGCGTTGGCCAGGGCTGTGTCACCCCTCATCGGACTGGTTGCCGCGCCGCGGCGGGATCGGTGGCACAGCAAGCCTACACCGCTGCTTGGCGGTGTCGCGATATACCTGGCGTTCGTTGTGGGCTTTTACTTCTTTGGCTCGCGGACCACTGGCGCTTACGCGATTCTGGCGGGCGGGACGCTGTTGGTAGTAACCGGGCTTGTAGACGACATTCTGCACATCAAGCCTTACACCAAGCTTGTCTTCCAGTTGATCGCGGCATCGATACTTGTTTACTTCGGGTTGCACCTGCCGTTCGTGGAGTATCGACTGGTAAATGACGTTCTTACCATCTTTTGGCTCGTTGGGATAACCAATGCGTTGAACTTGCTGGACAACATGGACGGCCTTGCCGGTGGGGTTACGTCGATCGCGTGTTTGTTTCTTGCGATTACCTTCGTGCTGAATGGGCAAATTCCGGAGGCGGTGCTGCCGGCGATGCTCGGAGCGGCGGCGCTGGGGTTCCTGGTTTTTAATTTCAACCCGGCATCCATTTTCATGGGCGACAGCGGTTCGATGTTCCTCGGTTTCCTGCTTAGCGGTACAGCCCTGCTAAGCGACACCGGCCGCTTGCGGAATCTGACCTCAGTACTGCTGACGCCGGTGCTGATTCTGATGATACCGATCTTCGACACCTGCATTGTCACAGTAACGAGAAAGCTGTCCGGCCGGCGGATTTCTCAAGGGGGGCGTGACCACACGTCTCACCGCCTTGTAGCGCTCGGGGTTTCGGAGCGACGCGCGGTGCTGTTGCTCTATTTGTTCGCGGCGGTGTCGGGTGCGCTGGCGTTGTTGGTCAGATCGATGAACACCACGGTCATGATGGCTCTGGTGCCGGGCTTTGCGTTGCTGGTGGTGTTCCTCGGGCTGTACCTAGGAAAGGTGCGAGTCTACGAGGAAGGGGAGGAGCCTCAGGGCGCCCGGATCATCAATGCGATTGCCGAGTTCTCGTACAAGCGGCGAGTTTTTGAGGTTCTGCTCGACGTCGTTCTGATGACGCTTGCATACTACGGCGCGTTTCTACTTCGCTGGGATGGGAACCTACCCGAAGAGCAATCAGCAATCTTCCTACGGACCTTGCCGCTGGTGATAATTATTCAGATGGCGTTCTTTCTGTTTGGCGGCGTCTATCGGGGCTTGTGGCGTTATGTAGGGATCACCGACTTCCTTACTATTGCCAGAGCGGTGATTGCCGGGGGCGCTGTGAGTATGCTGGTAGTGTTCGCGGAGTACTGGTTTCGTGGTCCGTCGAGGGCGGTGGCTTTGCTGAATATCTTGCTGTTGTTGGTGTTTGTGAGCGTAAGTCGACTGTCGTTCCGATTGTTTGCTGCGTTGATCGTGGGTCGCCGGCGGTTGGACCCTGACGCGACGCCGGTGTTGATCTACGGCGCCGGCGACGGCGGCGAATTGCTAATCCGTGAGATACTCAGCAATCCGGAGCATCGCTATGCCCCGGTGGGCTTCATTGATGATGACGAAGGCAAGGCGGGTAAGTTGATTCACGGCTATCGGATATTCAGGAGCCAGCAACTGCCGCACCTTGTTCGCGCCTACGGAGTCAGCGAAGTGCTGATTTCTACTTTCAAAGTCCCGGACGCCAAGCTAGAGTATCTGCGCCGGCTGGGCGTTGGCCTTAAGAAGATGAGCATTCGCATCGAATGACCGGTGTTACCTAAATAGGTCATTCCATTAGTTTTCCTGCGAGAAAAGTGGTTGACTTTCTGGTTCGCTTCTCGTAGGCTAGGGACGTCCGAACAGTGTTAGTTTACCAGAGCCAGTCTTGCCGGTTGGGCCCCCGGATAGAATTTGGAGGTGTTATGAAGACCCCTATGACAGGAATGAAAGCGCCGATCAGTTTGCTGCTGGCTTTTGCAGTCGCGACTCTTTTGGTGAGCCCCGTGGTGATTGCCCGGGTGAATGAATCGGATCCTGGTACGCTTGCGGAGAATCTACAAGTCGTGCAAGTGCCAACAGGCATGCTTACCGTTAAGGGCTCAGTCCTACTTAACGGGAATGAAGCAAAGACTGGGATGACCGTGCTGGACGGCAGCGTGATCCAGACGAGGACGGCGGGCGAGGCGATCATTGAGATGGGAGCCATCGGTCAGGTCATCGTCCATGGGTTCAGCGCGATTACCTTGAAGATGTCACCCAACGCAGTGGACATTGATCTCAACAAATGTGGGAAGGGCGTCACCGTTACGGTGCCACCCAGCGTGCCTGCAGTTGTTCGTATCCTCCATGAGGGGAAAGTCGGGATCTTCACTGACGATCGAGAGATTGACGTGAAGGTCAAGAAGGGTCAAGTTCTGGTAAAGTACGGCACGGATAAAGAGAAAATCCTGACTGCTGTCGATCACCATGACTTTGACGGGGTCAAGACAGTCAGCGCAACAGGGGACGCGGTATTCAAGGTTTATTGCGATGAGAAAGAATTCCCGGTCCTCCTCCTTCTTGGCCTGGCGGCAATCGTTTTTCCGGTGTCGGAAGCGTTAGGCGAGGAGTTCCCGCTTCCTGAAGAGCCCCCGAGTCCGATACTGCCGTGATACCGAACGCAAGCTATCTCGCGAACAAGCGACAGGAACAACACCCCGAAATTGGGAAGACCCACTGCGGGGTGTTGTACTTTTCGCTAACAGATCGGCTCAGGATGAAACGCCCGTCACCTCTAAACGTCCGTCTCCTCTAGAGGACCGCTGGCTAGAGACTCGGTCTGAACGTGCTTTATAGCATCTGACAACGTAGAGCGGTACCTCTTGCGGGCGACAATGCTGGTCACCGGTTTATCCGTCGCACCGACTGCTGAGCAGTTTATAGTTAGGTTTTGAATGCGAACCAAGAGCGGACAATACAAGCGATAGATTGATGCCTCGTATGAGGCGAACTTCGAGCTGAATGGAGACGATTGACCGCCTGGCTAGTGTTATATATATCGACGCGAGGTCATGCTGCCAATGTCAAGGCATGTGGTAACGGGAGCCACTATTCTCAAGGGAGTGCGTGGCGAGGCCGCTTTCTCCACTGCGCAGAATAGCTGCTGGAAGGGGGCGTTCGAGGCCTGGATAAGGCGATCGAGCAGTGATGACGATTCTTGATGGGTCGGCGTTACTGGTCCAGCTTGATCTTAACTTGAACATACGTGCTGAAGCGTCCTAAGAAGGAAGGCGCCGCCTAGATAGTTTCTACGTCCCGCTTAGCACCCCGAAGGACGCGCCTTGATTGAGAGCTTATGATCCAGGGAATTGCCGGTGAAAGCGCTAACATCATTTCTTAAACAAAACCCAAAGGAGGGGTCGACGCGTGCGCGCGGCAGGCTAGTGGCGCAACTGCTCTCCGGGGCCTGGCGAGCCTCGCCGACTCCGCCCACCAGTTCGGCCCAAGAATTGGAAGATGTTGCTGCGTTGCTCCCTAGTTCGGGGGCTGGGGGTCTTGCCTGGTGTAAGATCCGCCACTCCGTCCTGGGAACTTCCCCCACCGCGTTCCAGTTACAACAAGCCTATCGCCTCCACTCGCTTCAGGCCGCACTCCATCGGCGCAGCTTGAAACAGGTCATCCCGCTTTTGCGTAGCTTTGGCGTAGAACCTGTGCTGGTAAAAGGGTGGGCGATCGCTCGCGTTTATCCGGAACTCGGAATGCGGCCATATGGTGACCTTGATCTATGTGTCTTGCCGGAGCAATACGCGCATGCCAAAGCCGTTCTGAAGAGTCGGGAAATCCCGGATGCGGATTTGCACCTGGGGTTCGGTAAGTTTTACGACCGGCAGACCAATGATATTTTTGGTCGCTCGCAGTTGGTCGGGCTTGACGATCTGGAAGTGCGAGTGCTGAGCGCGGAGGATCATTTGCGCTTCCTGTGCATGCATTTGCTGCGTCATGGCGCGGTTCGCCCGCTCTGGTTATGCGACATTGCCGTGCTGCTGGAGACGCGAGCCCAGGATTTCGACTGGGATCGGTGTCTTGGGCACTCACGTCAACAGGCAGATTGGGTCGCCTGTGCCATCGGGCTAGCGCACGAGTTGCTCGGGACGGAGGTAGAAGGAACGCCAATCGCGCGTCGAGCCAAGAAGCTGCCGAGTTGGTTGGTGCCTGCAGTGTTGAAGGAATGGGGAACTCCCTTTCAGTCCCTAAGGCAAGTCACTGTATACCTGAAGCGTCCCCTCAGAGCCTTAAGCGCGCCGCTGAGAGAACTGTCTAGTCACTGGCCGAACGCAATTGAAGCTACGATAACATTAAAAGGGCCGTTCAATGAGCTACCTCGATTGCCGTTCCAGGTCGGCCATGTGTTTTCGCGAACTACGGCGCTGCTGTTACAACTCTCGAGGTTGTCTGGGGCCAGTTCATCCTAGGAGGTGACTTGTAGCTACTATGGAGATTGTTCTGCTGATTGCTAGACTTTTTCTCGCTTTGGTTTTCGGTGTCGCCGGGTTTGCCAAAGCCGCGGACACGAGCGGTTCACGCCGCATGTTAGCTCAATTCGGCGTGCCGGAGAAGTTAGCAGGTCCGGTTGGCTGGAGTTTACCCTTCATCGAGATCCTCGTCGCGTTGGCACTATTGCCGCTAGCTTCTGCCTGGTGGGGCGCAATCGCAGCTCTATCTCTGTTATTGGCCTTCGCGGGGGGGATCGGTGTGAATCTCACCCGGGGACAAACGCCTGACTGCAACTGCTTCGGTCAACTCCACTCCAAGCCGGTGAGCTGGTCTGTCTTTGCGCGTAATCTGCTCCTAGCCGGGGTCGCCGCGGTTGTCGTCTTGCAGGGGAAGGATGCCCCCGGCTTGAGCGCATTCAACTGGCTCGTTGGCTTGAGAGCTGGAGAGGTCTTCAATCTCGTACTTAGCCTCGTTGCTGTCGGGCTGCTGGCCACTGGCGTTGTTTTTCTTCGCCGTCTCCTCAGACAGCAGGCAACCGTCCTGGAGAGAATCGAAGCAACGAAAAGAGTGATTGATGAGGATTACGCGGAACCTGCGCCGCTCGAGCGCGAGGAAGCGGCTCCCCCAGTCGAAGGACTTCCCGTCGGAGCGCCCGCACCCCGTTTTTCCCTTGCTGCTATCGGCGGAGAACAGATGACGCTGGACGATCTGCTGGCACACGGCAACCCAGTCCTCCTTCTGTTTGTCAGTCCAAGTTGCTTCCCCTGCAAGACGCTGTTGCCGTTCGTCAGAGTTTGGGAGCGTGATTATGATGATCATCTGACCATTGCACTGCTGAGTAAGGGTACGCTGAAGGAAAACCACGAGCGGGTGGCGAAGTATGAAGCCAGACATCTGTTATTGCAGAATGAATACCCTGTCGCCGAGGATTACCAAGCCAAATGGACTCCCGCTGCAGTCCTGATTAGCCGTGAAGGAAGGATTGCAAGCCACACGACTTACGGCGAGGAAGCAATCCTGGCGCTTGTCAATCACACCGTTACAACAGGTGCGGGACTGTCAGCAAGTAAGGGGTCAAATGGATCTATTCCGCAGGTTACTGTCGGAAGCTCTCTATTCAAGGTGGGCGAACCGGCCCCGAGGTTTTCGCTTCCTGATCTAGAGGGTCGGGTCATCAACACTGAAGAGTTGGCTAGTGCAGAGACTCTGCTGCTGTTCTGGGATCCGGGTTGCCCCTTCTGCCTGGCGATGTCTGACGAACTCAGGAGATTTGAAGAGAATCCGCCGAAAGGCTCGCCGAGACTGGCCATCATTGCTTCCGGTAAGGCGGACGATGTCAGAACTAAAACTCGAAATCTGAAATCGCTGATCTTGTTTGATTCGGACTTTGAAATTGCCCCGCTGTTTGGCTCGAACAGCACACCTTCGGGTGTCCTGATCGACGGCGAGGGCAGAATTGCATCAAGTCTGGCAAAAGGCGAACGGAACGTTCTGGCGCTGGCTGGAGTTCGCAAAGTGGAGCTCCCAATTGCGTCCAGCTTTTGATTCACTTTCGAGCATTAGACTTTTAGGGATTCGATGACGAAAGCAGCAATTAGCATGAATCGTTTTTCAGGCTCATTATTGCCATATACCAGAACGATTGGCGGTGGTTCACGGGAGGACTGTTCGGCGGGTTGGATTGCTGGCCGGTCAATTCTGGCTTACGGAGTTCGTGTCGGGATTCGCACGAACAAGCCCGAGTTTCTGGACCGTATCCTGGATCATGCCCCACCCCTGTGGAAACCGACTTCGGTGCAATTTGTTGAGCGTCTATTCTCTCTTCACGTTGGAGGCGCGGGATTACGGAGAAACGGTCGTTCGGCATATCGTCTCTTAGATGACCTCGATACCGCGGCTGAATCACGCAGTCTAAAAGAAATATTGAAAGTTTTTGAGGTACGACTGAAGATGTACGTCGCTGAAATGGCGCGGCGCAGAGTGTTCGTTCACGCCGGCGCCGTCGGCTGGCAGGGGAAAGCGATCGTCGTCCCGGGTCATTCAATGTGCGGCAAGACCAGTCTGGTGGCTGAACTTGTGAGGGCTGGAGCAACTTACTATTCCGACGAGTATGCGGTGCTGGATAGCCAGGGGCGCGTGCATCCGTATCCGCAGTCGCTGGCGATGAGAAAGCCGGGCTCCCCAAAACAAAAAAACCGATCGGTCGAAGAGATCGGAGGCGTCAACGGAACGAAGCCGCTACCGGTGGGGCTCGTAGTAGTCAGCCGCCATGAATCCGGTGCACGCTGGCGTCCTGAGGAGCTTTCAGGCGGGCAAGGGGTGTTGGAACTGCTCGCCAACACTGTTCCGGCTAGGCGGAAACCCGAAGTCGTCATTCCGATCCTCCGGAAAGTAGTCATGGGCGCGACCATCCTCAAGGGGGTGCGTGGTGAGGCTAAAGAAACCGCGCGACACATCCTGCAAGGAGGGTTCTGGGAAAACCGTTCGGCGGTTGAGGGATCTGCCCGTGAATGAAGCGCTCTTTGGCACAACAACGAATTCCCGAAGATGTGGCATGTGTAGCCACTTCTTTCAAGCAGAAATGTTTCGCTCGTGTTCGATTCAGCTTTGGAAAGGAGAGACGCATGAAACTCGAAGCCGATAATCAGCAAACAGCTCTGGCCCGGCGAGAAGATCTCGTCGTTCAAGAACTGCCCGATGAGGTTCTTGTCTATGACCTCACACAACATAAGGCTCACTGCCTCAACCAAACGGCAGCTTTTGTCTGGAACCACTGTGATGGTCAGACAACACCGGCAGGTATAGCGGCGCTGATGGAGGAAGAATGGCGCAAACCAGTTAGCGAAGATGTAGTCTGGCTGGCTCTCAAGCAACTGTCGAAAGCCGACCTTTTACAGAAACGTGCGGTGAGACAAGGGGAAACGGTTAATTTTTCAAGACGCGACGTGATGCGCAAGCTGGGATTGGCGGCTGCAGTAACCTTGCCCATGGTCACATCGATCATTGCGCCAACAGCAGCGGCGGCGGCTACGACCCCGGCAGCTTGTCAAGATTGCGTCAAGAAGATTAATGGCATCGGGTCTTGCCCGAGTGAATGTACGGGTTTGATTCTTGGCGCTTGCTACGACAATTCTGGTTGCGGTGCGGGGCAACAACTCACTCCCCCCGCCTCTGTGAGTTGTAACTCTTGTTTTAGCGGGACGTTTAGTCCACCTCCAGGGCCTGGAGGCCTGACGGTGAGCTGGAGCGCGCCAAGTTAAGCCTGCCTGTAGGGGTTTATCGCCGTTCTGCACGGCCCCGTCAGCGCCCGGCTTTTGGTGACTGAGACTTAGCCGTGCTGACTTCGAATCCTATTGGCAAGCGCTGGCGTCCGTGTGGTAACAAGATGGCTGCTGGGGCCGAAGCCTCAGACTCACAGGTGATCTGATTCTTCGTCGACGCTCCGGGAGCATCCTCGCGACTCAACAGAGGAAGGCGATAAGCGCCGGGCTGATCGCTTCGCAAGTGTAGAGCGGGAAGTCCGTTTACCCGCAATTTGACGAGGGGGAAGTATGCAGTACTTCAATGAGCTTGGCTCATTGGTTGAACAACGCTGGAAAGACCAGAACTACGATGAGAAGGTGTTTCCGGACATTGCCGCGCAGGCCTTGTCCGACACAGACCCGAACAACCACGTCTCTCCCTGGGAAATCATTCGTTGGCTTTTCACCAGCACCCACATCCCAGGCCAGATGGATATCACCAGCGAATTCGGAAACCCGCCCGTCACTGTGTACACCGGGCCGCGCTTTCACATTGATGTGTACTTCTGGCTAGACGGCACCACGAGCACTCACCAGCATGCTTTCTGTGGCGCGTTTCACGTGCTGCTGGGTTCAAGCATTCACTGCCGTTACACCTTTCGTGACCGGCGGCCGATCAATCAGCATTTCTTGGTCGGGCGCACGGTGCTGGAGAGCGTCGATCTACTGGAGACCGGCGCCATCAAACGGATTTTGGCGGGTGAGCAGTATATTCATTCGCTCTTTCACCTCGATCGCCCTTCGGCGACGATCTGCGTGCGTACCTACCATACCGCCAGCGGGGCGCCGCAATACAATTACCGGAGGCCGTATTTCGGAATTGACCCGTTTTTCAAAGAGCCGCTGTTGATCAAGCAGGTACGGAGCGCATCGTTGCTGCTAAAAATGCAGCATCCTGACACCGATGCACTGCTCTGCGAGCTGCTTGCGAGAGCGGACTTTCAGACGACCTTCACCATTCTTGATACGGTGCACCCGGACATGACCGGTAATTGGCTGGAGAAATCATTCGGTGTGTCTAAAGGTGAGCAGCGTTTTGAGGGCCTTCTGGAGATTGCCCGGCGCAGACATGGAGAACTTGTTGATCTGATTTTTCCGGTCTTTGAAGAAACGCAACGGCAACACAACCTCGTTTATCGGCGAGAACTGATTACGAGCTATGAGCATCGCTTTTTCCTCGCACTGCTGCTGAATGTGCCGGACAGAGTCAAAGTCCTGGAGTTGGTCAAACAACGTTTCCCGGATCGCGATCCGGTGGAGACTATCACCGACTGGGTTGACGAGTTGGCGAAAACAAGGGTGATGGGGTCGGCAGAGGCGAATGTGCTTGGCATCAATCATTTTGACGATGATTACCTTCTTGTCTTCCAGTGCATGCTCGAAGGTCTCACAGTTGAGCAGATCAAAAGCAGGTTTGAGGGAGAGTTCTCAGCAGAGGACATGCGAGGTTTAGGCGGCAAGACGGAGGAGTTGTACAATAGCATCAGGAGTTCGATGCTGTTTAAATCAATCTTTCTCGATCAACCGTCTGCGACGACCGCGAATCGGATATCCGACAATCCGAAGTTAGCTGCAGCGATACAGTCTCCAAGCCTCGTCGTGACGCACTAGAATAAACCCGAGGTTTGCTTCATCTACGCCCCTCAGCTTCTGGCATTGCCTTGAACGATCGCTCGAAACGTTGTCCTCGATCTGATGAGGCTGTCGCTTCAGTTCATACACCCCTTTGAAAATCACTTCTCGACCGCACGGCGCTGCAAGGCCGTACTCCGGCCGCGTATTTGTCTTCCTGCTTTCGCGCCGGCCTGGCCAAATTCCTCAAAAGCAACATACAAACAGTTTCTTGGCAGTGCTCACGTGACGAATGATGCAGAACCTCGCAAAAGATCCACCGCCGCGCATGGTCCTGAGCAGCACAGGGCACCGCGGGACTTGGGTAAGATTGGTACCTTGGTTTGCAGGTTCGATCTCCAGCGCGCTATATGCTGCGCACTTCTTTCTGGGAGACGGGGGCAGCCACCGAATACTGGATAGTTGGGCCTACTTGCAGTTGTCGTCCGGTCAACCGGTAGGAGTCCCATTTAACACACGGATAGCGACCCCAGCCTTTGTGGCACTCGTCTCGGCTGCTACGGGTTTATCTCCTCCCACAGCGTTCGAACTATTGACGCCAGCCGCGCTCCTCGCCTCTCTACTCGTACTGGGCCGATGCATTCAAAGACGCGGGGGCACGACCCAGTGGCAAGCCGCCGTGTTGCTCGCGTTTGGCTGCTCACTTGCGGCAACCTTCGGCTATACGCCGATCCTCGTTGATCCCACCTTCCTACTTCTCGCATGCTTGACGATCGCGGCATTGGACGGCGGCCACTTCGGGGTCGCGCTTGCCTTAGCTTGCCTCGCTACTCTCACCAAAGAGTACGGTGTGTTGCTGGGTCTTGTCTGGTTGTTTCACGCTTATCGCGAAGGACCTAGGAAACTCGCTTGTCTTGGGTTGCTTCTCCCGGCTGCGACTCTCGCAATCGTTGTGCTCTCACGTCAGTCAGACTCAGCAGCCGGGTTTCACAGCTGGCCGGCGTTCGCGTCTCACCTAACGCTTGAATACCAATTGTCGGTTTTTCGTCTAAGAGGACCCATCGACTATGCAAAGCTCTTATATATGTGGTCGTGGTGTGCTCTCTGGCCGGCAGTCTTAGTCTCAGTCTTCAGCCTTCTTCCTCGCCTTACGAAACAGAGGAGGATTAGCTCGGACGAGGTGGGCCTTGCGGTCCTGCTCACCAGTCTGCCCGTGCTACTGTTAGGAGATTGGAGTCGTTCCCTGATCATTCTGGTTCCGTTCGCATGCATCGCGGCGACCGCGCATCCGTTAGCCAGGGACCGTTACTTCATTGTGCTGCTGGCCACAGGTGGACTAACAACCGCCTTGGCCCGTCCCTTTCACAGCGAACCCCCACCGCCGCAATCGCTGACCCTGATCATGACGATTATCAGCGTGCTCTCATCCTTGTTAATCGGAGTGAGGCTGCTGAGATTTGCGCCCTCCGAAGTCCAGCCCCCAGCTCGATACAATGAATAGATCCTCGGCTGAGGTCGCACTTCCCTAGTCGATATAACTTCCCTCGCCAGCGGGTGCAAGCGTTCGATAGTCTACTAACCATGTCACGCGTGGTATTCGCTCTCTACCTCACGTCTCTCGCCCTGCTACCTTGGACTTGGTTCCCTCCTTTCCCCTGGCTGCACGAGCATGCTCAGTGGAGCGATGCGGTTTTCGCCGTCATGGCTGCGGCGTGGTTGATCGAACGATTGCGGCTTGGTGACTTGCCCCGCCTGCGGCCGACCCACGTCGCGCTGACGGTTTATTTCTTACTCGCCTGCGCTTCTCTGCTGTTAGCCTCCCCGAATCCCCAATCCGCCGCGCCGAAGCTTCTAGGCATCGCCGAGCTATGCACTCTTGCGTTTATTACGTCAGACCTCGCCTCGCGTCCCTGTGTCTTTCCCATCATCGCGCGAACAATCGCTATGACCTCGCTACTCACTACTGCTGCAGCTATCGCCGGCCTGCTGCTCTTCTACGACGGGGTCGGCTCGCGTTTGATTGGCATCTACGGCGAGCTTGAGCCTTCCCGGTGGTATGCGCGCCTTCAGGCGGGTACCTACAACCCGAGCCTTCTGGCGAGCTTCTGCATATTCGCCGCGGCCATTGTTGCTCGGCGCGATGGGGAGTTGCCTACCTGGTTGCGTCGAGTCACGCTCGCTGCTCTTTGGATCACCGTCTGCCTGACATTCTCGCGAGGCATATTGGGCTTTGCCCTCGCAGCGGTGATCCGTGGCGCGCGAACCCCACGTCGGCGAGTAGCGGCCGCTGTTTGTGCCGCCGGCTGCGTGAGCATAATCGTCTTGCTGACTGTTTGGAAAGCCTCGTTAGATCCAACTCATCCTCTCGACATTCGCTTCGAGAGTATCGCTTCAAGTCGCTATCAGGCCGCTTCCTCGTCTCTCGATACGCTTATGGCGCATCCCCTTTTTGGTAGCGGGCTCGGAACCAGTCCGGGCCAGTACCGAGGCGTCTCATTCGATTCGCACTGCACGCCCATAAACATCGCTGCTACGCTTGGCCTTCCCGCGCTTATCGCTTTTTCCTCGATGCTAACCCTGTTATGGCGTAATAGGAAGCGGCCCACCGATGTGGCCCTTTGGAGTGGCTTTGCCGGGCTGGCCCTTGATGCGCTGGCTCAGGACGTCGAAGACTTCCGCCACGTCTGGGTTCTGTTTGGACTCGCCGATAGCGAGCCAGAATCCCATAATGCCGGCGTTGCCTTGGAAGATTAGTTGCGCCGATTTGGTTCGGCCGCGACCTGTCCGGTAACAACTAAAAGGATCACTTCTTACGCTTCTGGACGTCGGCCAGTAACTGTTCGGCGGTTCGGTTCGGGAATTCCAGGTTGTTGCCGTTCTTCTGAATTGCCTTCTTCAACTCCTCTTCAGCCCGCGCGAGATCTCTCTTGCTCTTCGACTGCGACAACACTATTCCGAGGTTCAAGTGCGGAACCGCGCTTGAAGGATCGATCTGTCCTGCGCGTTCAATGTCTTTGATGCCATCCTTCTCACCCTTGGTCCAGCGCGCGAGCCCTAATCCTGCGTGCGCCGCAGCGTACTTTGGGTCGATCGCTATAGCACGTCGATACGCGTCGATCGCTTCCGTGAATTTCGCGCCGCCGTAGTAAACCGTACCGAGCGCCGAGAGCGCCCATGGCCAGCGGGGCTCAGCCTGAGTCACTCGCACGAGGTTTGTCTCGGCGCCCACGAGATCTCCGGAAGTCAGCAGCAGTAGTCCAAGCTGATATCGGGCTGGAGCGTAGGCGTCGTCGAACTTCAACGCACTATCGAACTCCGAACGAGCGCTCGCCCCACCGCTCTTTGCCGCGCCTTGTGCTCCGCCTTGACCCGCATCACCAACACCGCTGCTGTTTTGGCCTTCGCGAACAGCAAGAATCCCACGCAGGTAAGCTGCCTCGGCCTGAGTCCGATTGTCGTCAGCCTTGAGAGCGAGTGCGTTGATCAGGCCATCGAGCGCGCGCACGATTTCATCGCGACTAATGCCGCGGGAGTCAGACATTGTCCTGCTAATGACGGGCTTTGCCGGCTCGGCAAGCTTTGCCGCCAACAAGCCGCGTAGTCGGACAACCTCCGGACGCTCGCCAAACCGCTTCGTAAGCGTGCCGAGGAGCTCCAACGCATTAGGAGTCTCGGGCCCCGCGAGCTTCCCGGCAGCCATCAGCGAATCGAACTCTTTCAGATAAGGTTCCAGGTCAGCTTCGAGCTTGAAGACTAACGTTGGGCTTTCAGATCCGGCTTGAAACCCGCGCGCCAGCGTCCTGTACCCCTCTTTGCGAACCTCTATACTGTAATTAGCGAGGGGCAGTTTATCTATCTGGATTTTGCCCTCATCGTTCGTGGCTCCGCGCGACTCGCCGTTAATGAAGACCTGGCTCGCCGGAGGATCAGTCAGCACCGTCAGGGTTACAGTGAGAGGCTGAGGCTCGCCTTTTGGCGCAGGAGTTTTCCGGGTGGCTGGCTTCTTTCCCTTAGGATTTGGCCGGCCGGACGGATCCTGTGCGTAGGCGACGGTTACGCATACCATAGTGAGAAGCAACAAGAGTGAAACCGCGCCGACGAACTTCGCAACAAATGATCTACTGTATGACATGGGCATCACCTCGGAGCGCCATTATACAGCAGCTTTGCTTGTCGACAAACGATGCATAGCGTCGATCCCAGACATCGACCGGCGGTCAAGATACCACTCAGCGGGAGGACGATATCCTGAGTTGCAGAGCCCGTGGGCCGCGTGTTGTTCCCGGCATGAATCCCTGCGCACTCGGGCGCTCCGCTTATGAAGACTCTCTATACAGCTCGAATTCATTTTGGAGAGTGTAGATCCGCGTCGCTTCGCCTCCCATCGACCCTCGCACACTAGAACTTTTGACTCGAATGCGCTTCGTAGTAAGATACGACCTATCCAGACACGGCCATAGGCCGTTATCGTTTGGAGATCAAGAATGCCTGACGTCAAAGTTTACATCATAAGCTGGAGCGCGGACTGTATGCAGGCCAAACAGTTTCTCGACGACGAAGGCATATTCTACGAGGAGATCGACATCGAAATATCGCCGGAAGCCGCGCACTTTGTCGAGAGTGCAAACGGCGGGCGGAGGGTCGTGCCGACCTTCGACGTGGATGGGACTGTTTTCAGCTTGAAGCCTTTCGATTGGAAGAAGCTCCAAAAGGAACTCGAACGGCTCGGGGTCGAGGAAGAAGAATGACCTCGACAACGCCTTCCGACCTTCGCTCTCGAGAGCCCAGATGTCTCAACTAACTTTTCTCGAACAACTCACGCAGCAGCGGCGCGCGCTCAGCGTTTCCGAGCTCACTGGGCGGCTTAAGACTCTCGTGGAGGGCAGCTTCTTCGAGGTTCACGTCGAAGGAGAGATTTCGAACCTGCGTCGCCACAGCTCGGGGCACTGGTATTTCACGTTGAAGGATGAAGGCGCCGCGCTTCGATGCGCCTGCTTTCGGCTTCAGAACCGGTTGATACGGTTTGCGCCCGAGGACGGTTTGACTGTTAGCGCACGCGGACGGCTGTCGGTCTACGAAGCGCGCGGCGAGTACCAGCTTGTAGTCGAATACCTCGAACCGGTCGGGGTTGGCGCGCTTCAACTGGCGTTCGAGCTGTTGAAGAACAAGCTTGCCGCGGAGGGCCTGTTCGACCCGGAACGCAAGCGGCCGCTGCCCCTGCTGCCGCGATGCATCGGCATCGTCACTTCTCCGACAGGCGCAGCGGTTCGCGACATCGTGCGGGTCATCCGGCGTCGCAACGAAGCCGTCAGCGTGCTGATTGCGCCTGCGCGAGTTCAAGGCGAAGGCGCTGCGTTGGAGATAGCTCAAGCCATCCGGAATCTGAGTGCACGCAGGGAAGTTGACGTTATCATTGTGGGCCGAGGCGGCGGGTCGATTGAAGACCTGTGGTGCTTCAACGATGAGCGCGTGGCGCGCGCGATAGGAAAATCGCGAGTGCCGGTCATCTCGGCCGTCGGTCACGAAACGGATTTCACAATAGCCGACTTTGTAGCCGACTTGCGCGCATCGACACCATCGGCTGCGGCTGAGATGGTTGCGGCTGCGCACGGCGAGATCAGCGCGCGGGTGGCCGGATTGCGATCGGATCTGAGCCGCGCGCTTCGCTACAGCGTGCTCGAGCTTCGGAGCCGGATCGCTGAGCTTGAATCGAGTCGCGCGTTCGACAGCGTGCAGATGAAGATCCGAAGCACATCTCAGCATTTGGATGACGCGACGCACTCAATGGAGACGATGCTGCGAGACGCGGTCAAGACCCGGAGCGCAAGGTTGGGAGCTCTCGCGTTGCGGCTGAGCGAGGCGGACTTGCGTCGCCGGTTGATCGAGAGGCGCGCTTCGTTGGACTCCGTGATCGGCCGCCTTAAAGCGACCGCGCGGTCGACGCTTGACCAGGGCAGGGAACGGCTGTCGATTGGTGCCGGCAAGCTCGCATCACTATCCCCGCTAGGAGTGCTGGCTCGTGGGTACGCGATCGCTTTCGACAGGCACGGAAGGGTCATCAAATGCGCGGCTGATGTGAAGAGCGGCGACCGGATTAACGTAAGAGTTAGTGAAGGCACTTTCGCAGCAGTTAAGGAGTAGCGTGGCCAGATGACACCAGAGAAGAGTTTCGAATCATCGCTCGAAGAGCTCGAGCGAATCGTCCAGCAGCTTGAAGGAGGCGATCTGCCGCTGGATCGCTCGCTCGAGTTGTTCGAGCAAGGCGTCCGGCTATCTCGCGAGTGCCAAAAGCGGCTTGACGAAGCAGAGCGTAAGATTGAGATCCTGCTCAAGGGCAGCGACGGCGGCTACGTGCGGGCACCATTCGAAGAGACCGAAGAATGACTGGGGCAGAAGCCGTCAATGACTACCTCTCTCGCCGCGCTAGCGAAGTCAACGAGTGGCTCGAATGTCTTGTCCCGTCCGAAGACATAGAGCCGCGACAGCTTCATCGCGCAATGCGATACAGCCTGCTGGCCGGTGGGAAGCGGCTCCGACCCGCGCTAGTGTTGGCGTCAGGTGAAGCGTTAGGGGCGGCGACGGATGATCTCATGCCGTCGGCATGCGCGATTGAAATGATTCACACCTATTCGTTGATCCACGACGACCTGCCGGCTATGGATAACGATGACCTGCGCCGCGGACGCCCAACCTGTCACAAGGCCTTCGGCGAAGCCGTAGCCATTTTGGCCGGGGATGCGTTGCTGACCCAGGCGTTCCGCGTGCTGTCGACTGATGCGCCCCGGCGTGATCCGGCCAAACAGGTGCGTGTGATCCGCGAGATCGCAACGGCGGCCGGCTCGGTCGAAGGGATGATTGGCGGCCAGATGGCCGACATCGAAAACGAAGGCAAACGGGTCGACGCGGAGACTCTCGAGTATATTCACCGCTCGAAGACGGGTGCGCTGATCACCGCGCCTGTGGTAGTCGGCGGCATAATAGCCGGCGCGAGCGAAGACCAACTCGGGAAGCTGCGCGCTTACGGCGAACGAATCGGGCTCGCGTTTCAGATTGCCGATGACATTCTGGATCTTACTTCTACCAGCGAGCGACTCGGGAAAACCCCCGGCAAGGATCTCGCGGCCAGCAAAGCTACCTATCCCTCGGTTCACGGCATCGAAGCTTCCGAGCGCCGCGCGCGCGAGCTTGTCGATGAAGCCGCCGCGATAGTTTCGAGTCTCGGGCCGTCCACCGCGGTGCTGGGAGAGATAGCTCGCTTCATCGTTGCCAGGACCTCGTAACGCCAGCTATGCTTTCGTTCTACCGTTCTGAATGCCATTTACTGTGGAGACTGATCATACTATGAGACTACTGCAAGAGATTAACGACCCATCTGACCTCCGTCGGCTTCCGCAATCCAAGCTTCAACCGCTCGCCGACGAGTTGCGCGAGTACATGATCGAGACGTTGTCGAAGATCGGCGGCCACACCGGTGCGAGCCTTGGGCCCGTCGAGCTTATTATCGCACTGCACTATGCCTTCGATACTCCGCGTGACAAGCTGGTCATCGACATAGGACATCAGGCTTATTCTCACAAGATTCTGACCGGGCGCCGCGATCAGTTTCCGACTATTCGGCAATACGAAGGGCTCAGCGGATTCCTGCGCCGCGAGGAATCCGAGTACGATGTGTTCAACGCAGCTCACGCAGGCACTTCCATTTCGTCGGCGCTCGGTATTGCGGCTGCTCGTGACCTGAAGCAGGAGGACTTCAACGTAATTGCCTTCATTGGCGATGCCGGCCTGACCGCCGGGATGGCGCTTGAAGGGATCAATCAGGTTGGCCACTTGAAGAAGCGAATGATAATACTGCTGAACGACAATGAGATGTCGATCTCGCCCAACGTCGGAGCGCTTGCGGGTTACCTGAACCGAATCCGGGGGGCGCGTCCTTACAACGAGCTGAAACACGAAGTGGAAGAGTGGCTGAAGGTCATTCCGGCCTTCGGCGAAATGATGCTCTCGGGAGCAAGGGCCGTGAAGGACACGTTGACGCGGGCGTTCATACCTGGAGCCCTCTGGGAGGAACTCGGACTGAAGTACATGGGCCCGATCAACGGACACGACATAAATTCGATACTGACGACGCTTGAAGAAGCAAAGAACGAGACGGGGCCGGTGTTGATTCACGCGCTGACCGTGAAGGGAAAGGGCTACGAACCGGCCGAGCGCGACAAGGCAGCCTGGCACGGCACGTCGGCGTTTGAGATTGCGACGGGCAAGTTCATCAAAGAACCCGCCTCTGCGCCGGCCTACACGGCCGTGTTCGCGCAGGCCACTATCCAATTGATGAAGGAGAATCCACGCATAGTCGCGATTACTGCCGCGATGCCTGATGGAACGGGCCTCAGCAAAGTGATGAAGGAGTTTCCCGATCGCACGTTTGACACCGCAATAGCCGAGCAGCACGCGGTTACGTTTGCGGCGGGGATGGCGACCGAAGGCTTAAAGCCGATCGCCGCAATCTATTCTACGTTCTTGCAACGCGCTTACGATCAGATCTTCCACGACGTAGTCTTGATGGGCCTCGATGTCACCTTTGCGCTCGATCGCGCAGGCGTAGCGGGCGCGGACGGGCCGACCCACCACGGCCTAATGGACTTTGCCTACCTGCGGCCCATGCCGGGCTTCGTGATTATGGCCCCGAAGGATGAGAACGAGCTTCGGCACATGCTCAAGACAGGAGTCGAGTACGACGGCCCGGCTTCTGTGCGTTACCCGCGCGGAAGCGGAGTGGGCGTTCCGATGGACGAAACCATCTACGCGCTCGAGATCGGCAAAGCGGAGATACTGCGCGAGGGGACCGACGTCGCAATACTGGGCATCGGCTCCGAAGTCAGCTACTGCCTGAAAGCAGCCGAGAGATTGGCTGCTGATGGGTTGAATCCCACGGTGGTGAATGCGCGGTTCGTGAAGCCCCTTGACGCCGAGTTGATTTTGGCGCTCGCTCGCTCACACGGGATGATCGTGACGGTGGAAGACCATTATCTGATGGGGGGCTTTGGAAGTGCCGTGATGGAGGTGCTAGAACAAACCCACCTGCACGAAGTGCGCGTGATGAGGCTCGGGTTCCCTGACAAGATAATCGAGCACGCAAGTCAGAGCTTGCTTCTGGCGAAGTACGGACTGGATGCCGATGGAATCTACTCGCAGGTGAAAGACTTTGTCGCAAGCAAGTTCAGCTTCGAGCCGGTTTACAGCAGATCGAAGTAGTCCGTAGTCAGTGGTCCGTAGCCAATCGCCGGACGACAGGCGGCAACAACAGTCGCTAACGCGATTACGCAACGAAGGTGATCGCCTAACCCTGTCCCAAATCTTTACGCCTATCACCTTGGCCCGAGGAAAATTGGTTGTCAGTGAGGTGCGAAGTACGGCTTGAACCGGAGGGTGATGTCCCCGAGGACCTATGGACTACTGACCACAGACTACGACCTTCTTCTTCACTGGGTTTCCCGTCTGGCCTCGGACGTAACGGGCTCGAAAATCTCTGTTGTGTGTTCGGTGACGCTGGCGGGTGGAGCGTCCAGGCGTGGGTAGCCAGTGACGACTGGCTCCTGCGTCCGCTCGGGCGTAGAAGGTTCCCGCTCTGGGTGGAGTGGGACGGTGAACCGCTCGCTGAGAGTTTTCATGGATTCGGCAAAGAATGCCGCGTAGATGATTTGAGACACACCTTTTACAACGGGAAAAACGGAAATCATCCAGGCTACTCCCGCGGCGTGTTGAATGGCTTCCAACTGTCTCGGCGTTAGGTTAGGTATGCCGTCGAACGCGCCCCAGCCAACCAAATTCTGGCCGATATAGTACAGAACGGCACCCAGCCCCAGACCCGAGAACAGGCTCATGAGGCCATTCCTGAGGTTGTGCTGCCACGTGTACCTCAGCCAGTCTTTAGGGCGCGGCAAGTTCCTCTTTCGGGCTTCCTCCCGTTCTCGCTTTTTGATTTCGCGTGTTGTGTGGCCACGCATGATACCGACGCGAACGCCGGGGCCGGCGGTACCGCTCCAGCCATCCTTCCAGCTCTTGGCGAACTCTATCGCGTTTTGCTTGAGGGCTTCGAGATCGACGCCGTAGATCGACTGACCGCCGTCGCCGCCTCGCAGCGCGTTGTTGATCAACTGCAAGTTGGTGCCGCACGACTTGCAGAACCTCTGGCCGTCGAGCGCTTCGGCCCCGCATTTCGGACAGAACATTTTTTCCTCCAAACGGCGAGTTCTTAGGTGAAGCTTACCCAGAACCTGGGAACTTGTCACTCCACTAACTGCTGCGGCGCCCGCCTATTCCTATACGCCGACCATAGCGCAATAGTTTTGAACTCGATAAGCTATCCGTGGGGTAAAGCTGACAGGCGGTCTCGCGCGGATAGGACCCTGAAGCGTTGGGCCCATCCTGGCGTCATGCTGCTCCGTCAAACGGCCCGCCTGGACGGTGGTTTCAAGCAACGAAATGGCGAAGGAACGACTCGACAAGGTGCTAGTGGACCGTGGGATCGTCGAGAGCCGGACGCGTGCGCAAGCGGTGATCCTCGCCGGCCAGGTCCTGGTTGACGACCAGCGTGTCGACAAACCCGGGCACGCGATCGATATAGACGCAGAGATTCGAATCAAAGGCACGACGCTACGCTACGTGGGCCGCGGGGGTCTCAAGCTTGAGGCCGCGCTTCGTGAGTTCAGGATCGATCCGACCGGTAAGAACTGCATCGACGTTGGCGCTTCGACCGGAGGGTTCACAGATTGTCTGCTTCAGCATGGGGCGGCGAGGGTTTGGGCGGTGGATGTCGGTCACAACCAGCTTGCATGGAAAATGCGACAAGACCCGCGGGTTGTAGTGCTGGAAGGCGTCAACGCTCGCAACCTCAGCCCAGAACAATTCGGCCTTAGTTTCGATCTGGCTGCGGTCGATCTTTCGTTTATTTCGTTGGACAAGGTTCTTTCACCATTGCGAGTTTGTCTCGGCGACCGCGCCGATTGCATCGCGCTGATCAAACCTCAGTTCGAGGTTGGCAAAGGCGAAGTGGGCAAAGGCGGAATCGTGACCGATCCGCTGAAGCACCGCCGTGTGCTTCGTGAAATCGCAGATTCCAGCCGGGCAAGCGGCTTCCGGGCGGTTGGCCTTATCGCATCGCCGATACTCGGCGGGGAAGGGAACCGCGAGTTCTTGATGCATCTGAGATGCGCTCGAGACGTTTCGCAGGAGCGGGTCGACATAGCAGAAACGATCGAGCGGCTCACCTCAAGCTGATTGCTCGGTCACTTGTGCCCCGATCGACTGATAAGCTAGATTAGGCTCTCAATTGAGTCCCGGTCGGGCCGGAAGCCTTCGGCGACCCGCAAGACCCACTATCGCGATGCGTGCCACCTTTACCTACCTGATCGGTCACAACAAAGGAGAACGCGCCGGCTTCGATGACAAAGTGATTCCGATCGGGCGGGCCGCCGATAACTTGTTGAGCTTCGGCGAAAACGAGCGCCGCGTTTCCTCGCATCACGCGCAAGTCTCACGCAGGGGGGATCAATACGTGCTGCTGGATCTGGGCTCGACCAACGGGACGATGGTCAACGGCCGGCGGGTTGTAGCCACCGAGATTCATCACGACGACCTCATCGAATTTGGCGCGGGTGGGCCGCTTGTCAGGTTCGCGATTGAAACCGACGCGGATCTGGAAACGACGGCTCACTCAGGGCGCCCGTCAGGCGGACGCGACGTCTTCTTCCGAACCAGTAGTGCTGAAGTCGTCGCTCGCTTAAGGCGCCGCAGACAACCAGGCAACGCGTTACTTATCCTCGCACTCGTCGTCGCGATGTCGATCGGCGCCGTGGCAGGCATAGTGGCTTCATCCTCGCTTCCCCGGCGCGATGACGAATTGACTTTCGCTCAAGTGGCCGAGCTCAACAGCCCCGCCGTTGTGTTTATTCGAGTCGAGTTTGAAACTCTGGACAGCAACGGGCAGCCGGTTGCCACGGAGGCGAAGACTGGTTCGGGCTTTGTGATTTCTGGCGATGGGCTTATCGTGACCAACCGTCATCTTATCCGAGCATGGGAATACGATTCGTCAATCATCTCGGGCCGGACGACAAAGATCGAAGTCATCTTTCGGGGCCAAACGAAACACGAGGCAATCGCAGCGGACGTGTACCGGGATTATCCAGACAAGCATGTTGATGTGGCCGTTCTCAAGATCAATAGATCGGGATTGCCGGTCGTCGTCGGCGCCCAGAATCAACTCGACCAGGTCATCCAGGGTGAAGAAGTCGCGGCAATAGGTTATCCACTGGGTCTGGATCTTCTAAGCCTTACAAGGGACACCCGCATTGAGCCATCGCTTGCAACTGGCCTCGTGAGCCGAGTAGGGCACGACGTAATACAACTCAGTCTTCGGGCTAATCAGGGGAACAGCGGCGGCCCGGTCCTCAACCGGCGAGGAGAAGTCATCGGTATCGTTACTGCAAATGTAGGAGCCGCGCCGGATATCACGCTTTGCACACCGATCAGCGCCGCGTTGGAGCTAATCAATGCTCGCTAGGCGAGGCTCTATGTCGGATGAGACACTGCGATCCGGGGACAAGACTTGTACGAAGCGTTTTAACCAGGGAAGCACTCGCGAGAAAGTGCTGTTCGTGGTGGACCCGCTGCATAGGGCTTTCGACGCGGAATGCTTCTCGTGACCTGCGAGGGAGTAGCCGCCGCCAATCGGGTCTATTCGGGCGAGTCAAACTAGAGCCGGGGTCTTTGGTGCTGATATACTGTGCGGGCACGGTTCAACGTCGAGTGCCGCGCCGAAATCCATAGATGGCAATAGGGATCATAGAAATCAATCACATCCAAATAACGGTTCCGGTCGCAGCCGAGGAAGCGTCGAAGCGCTTTTATCGAGACGTGCTCGGCCTGGAAGAGATCCCGAAACCCGGCAACTCGAAGGGTCGAGGCGGCGCGTGGTTTCGCCAGGGCTCCGTTCAAGTTCACCTTTCGGTCGAAGAGGCAGCCAGTCAGAATCATTCCAGCCGCCGCCACGTCTGCTATCTCGTAGCTAATCTGGCGGAGGCCGAGCTTCGGCTTCGCAACTCCGGAGTTGAAATCATTCCCGACGCTCGGCCGATCGACGGATGGAAGCGGTTCTATATTTGCGACCCCGGCGCGAACAGAATCGAGATCGCCCAGCGGCTGGAGAGCGCGCAATGACAGATTCACTCACGCCAGGAAGAGAAAGCGGACAGCATCGTAACATCACGCTTCCTCCGACTCTGTTTCTTAACCGTCAGCTTCTCTTTAACCGCGAGGCGAGCTGGCTGGAGTTCAACAGCCGAGTCCTTGAAGAAGCGATGGATCGTTCGCATCCACTGCTCGAGCGAGTTAAGTTCATCTCGATCTTCTCGACCAACCTGGACGAGTTTTTCATGATACGAGTGTCCGGATTGAAGGAGCAGTTGGACGAAGGGGTGACCGAACTCTCGCTGGACGGTATGACACCTGCCGCGCAGCTCAAGTTGATCAATGAGCGACTGCGACCGCTGCTTGCCGAGCAGATGAGGTGTTTGAACGACGAACTGCTGCCCGAGTTGAGCTCCGCCGGGATCGTAATCACGCCTTATCGCGCGCTCTCGGACCGCGAGCGGCGAGCACTAAATGCTTACTTTATGGACAATGTGTTTCCGGTGCTAACACCGCAGGCCGTCGATCCCGGACATCCCTTTCCCTACATCTCAAATGTGAGCCTTAACGTCGCCGTGATGATCGAACCCGAAGCGCGCGACGCCGGAGCAAGCGCGGTCGATGGATCGCGATTTGCTCGCGTCAAAGTCCCGCCTCTGGTTCCGCGGCTCGTGCCGATTGGTGACTCCGGAAGCTCGTTTATCCTGCTCGAAGAGTTGATCGCCGCCAATGTCGGCGCGCTGTTCCCAGGTATGCGGGTGGGCGATCATCACGTGTTTCGGGTGACTCGGGACGCTGACATTGAGATCCGGGAGGACGAGGCGAATGACCTGCTGCGGACGGTCGAGCAGGAAGTTCGCAAGCGGAGGTTCGGCACGGCGGTGCGTCTCGAAGTCAGCTCTTCGATGCCAGGCGAGATGGTGCGTTACCTCGCCAGCTCGCTGAAGCTGACGGCCGACGATGTCTACGCCATTGACGGTCCGCTAAACCTGCCCGATTTGATGTCGCTCTACAAGCTGGACCGACCGGAGTTGAAGGACAAGCCGCTCGTCGCTTCGGTTCCCGCAGCTCTGCGCACGAGCGACTCGATCTTCGATGTAATCAAGCGCCAGGATGTGCTGGTGCATCATCCGTACGATTCCTTTTCATCCGTTGTGGACTTCATCAACACCGCGGCCACCGACCCGGATGTGTTGGCGATAAAGATGACGCTCTACCGGACCGGGCCGGACTCGCCCATCGTGAAAGCCTTGATGGAAGCCAGCGAACGAGGCAAGCAAGTAGCTGTGCTGGTTGAATTGAAGGCCCGTTTCGACGAAGAGAACAACATCGAATGGGCAAGGCGGCTCGAGCGGGCTGGTGTTCACGTTGTTTATGGTCTGCTGGGACTCAAGACGCATTGCAAGCTTGCCCTGGTCGTGCGGCGCGAGGCCGGCGCGCTTCGGCGATACCTGCACATCGGAACCGGCAACTACAACCCGACGACTGCGCGAATCTACACAGACCTTGGCTTGTTTACTTCCAACGATCAGATCGGCTCAGATGCTTCCGAGTTGTTCAACTACCTGACCGGCTTCTCGCGGCAGACGCAGTACCGGCGATTGTTGGTTGCGCCGGTAAACCTGCGCGAGCAAACAAGCGCTCTTATCGAGCGCGAGATCGAGCACGAGAAAGCTGGACGCCCGGCGCGGATAATCATAAAGATCAACAGCCTGACCGACACCAAGATTATTCGCGAGCTTTACGAGGCTTCACAAGCAGGAGTCACAATCGACCTGATCGTTCGCGGAGTGTGTTCGCTCAGGCCCGGGGTGCCCGGTCTCTCGGACAAGATCACGGTTCGGAGCATCGTCGGTCGCTTCCTGGAGCACACCCGAATCTACTACTTCGAGAACGGAGGGGACCCGAGTGTTTACATCGGAAGCGCGGATTGGATGCAACGCAATCTGGACCGCCGCGTCGAGTTGGTTGCACCAATCGAGGACCCGCGGCTCAAGAAGCGTCTGAAAGAAGATATTCTCGACGTGTGCTTGCGCGATAACGTCAAGGCGCGGGTGCTTTTACCGGACGGGACTTACGGCCGCGTCGTCGCCGGTGAAGACGAGGAGCGAGTCGACACTCAAAGCCGATTGATGAGGTCCTACGCTTCGATTTGAACATTTCGCTTCTTCGTAGACTTTGTCGATCGTCGCTTTCATCAAACAATGACCGACGGCTCTGAATCTCAAGCTAATCTCCGAAGCTCAAACTCGATCCGCACTTTCATCTGCATCGAAGTGCCCGACTCCCTAAAAGAACGCATAGACAAGTTGCAACAGACCCTCAGGCAACAAGACGCGAAGATAAGCTGGGTCAAGCCCTCAAACATTCATTTGACGTTGAGATTCCTCGGCGAGGTAGCGTCGGCCTGCATCCCGGAGGTGGGCGCAGCGGTTGAGCGAGCCGCCCTTCGATCCCGGCCCATTGAGATCGAAGTCGGCACGACAGGCTGTTTCCCTTCGGTGAAGCGCCCGCGCGTATTCTGGGTTGGATTGCCTGCCGTACCCGATGCCCTGGCAGATCTGCATGCTTTGATTGAAGAAGAGCTCGCTATCGGAGGGTTTCCGCCTGACGATCGAAGGTTCTCGCCACATCTGACGATCGGCCGTGTTCGCTCGCCACAGAACGCAAGCCGCGTTGCCGAAAACTTGATCACAACGGGCTTTGCGTGTGAGAGCTTTCAAGCCGCCAAGGTCATCGTGATGCGCAGCGAAATGAATCCCGGCGGGTCGATTTATTCCCCTCTCTTCCACGTGCCGCTTGGGCCCGGGTTCTAGCGGCCCATGTTTACAAGTCAAACAAGCGGCTGAGATACTGTTTACCAGCGACGACGAACGAAATTCGGGACAAGTAATTGGTAGAGCAACTATGGCGAGAGTGGAAATCGTAGCAGTGGTGCTCACCATCAGCGATTCGCGGTCACGCGGAGAGAAGAAGGACGAGTCCGGCCCCGCGCTGGTCGCTGAGCTTGAAAAGCTCGGCTGCCGTATCGCCGCTACTGAGATCATCTCTGACGACCGCGGAGCGATTGCCGCCAGGCTTCGCGACTATGCCGATCGCGGCGGTGTGAATCTGATCTGCACAACGGGCGGGACCGGCTTCGCGCCGCGCGATAACACCCCGGAAGCGACACGAGATGTGATCGAGAAGGAAGCGCCGGGACTCGCGGAGCTTATGAGGTCGAGGAGCCTCGATCAGACTCCGCTAGCATCGCTCTCGCGCGCAGTCTGCGGTATTCGCGGCCGAACGCTGATAGTTAACTTGCCCGGAAGCGTGCGCGGCGCGGTCCAAAACTTCGCGGCCGTTCGAAGCTCAATACCTCATGCGATCGGTTTGCTCTCGGACCAGTCGCCCAAGTGTGCTCTTTAGAAACAAGGACCATGTACGGGCGTCCCTCCGCGGGCGCCCCTTCTT
>JBASRN010000028.1:0-35704 GCA_049273855.1 Blastocatellia bacterium | reverse complement strand
ACAGAGTGCTGCCTGCCCAAAAGGGGCGGCCACGGAGAGCCGCCCGTACATGTTAGCAATTCACTCGTTACACTTCCCCAGCCTCGCGCTTGGCGTGATCGTCAGTTGCCGTGCGTTGCAATAAAGGGCAAGCTCAGCCGAGCTTGCCTTTCTTTTCATCCGTCGCGGATAATCGCACGTTATGGCCGAGCCCGTGAGAGTTCGATTTGCGCCGTCGCCCACCGGCTACCTTCATCTGGGCGGAGCGCGTACAGCCTTGTTCAACTGGCTGTTCGCGCGCCAGCACAAAGGCGTCTTCATCCTTCGGATCGAGGACACCGACGTTCAGCGTTCATCCGAGGCCATGGTCCAGGGAATCCTCGAAGGCATGCATTGGCTCGGACTTGGCCCGGATGAAGGTCCCTTCTTCCAATCGTCGTTTGTTGAGCAGCACCGCGCCGCCGCTCGCAAGCTCGTCGAACAGGGCAAGGCCTATTACGACTTCACACCCAGGGAGCAAACTGACGATCGCACGATACGAGAGCGGATAGTCGATCGCGCAAAAGCCGCGGCTCACACGGGCAAGGCTCACAACCCGTATCGCGATCTTCCGATCGAAGAAGCAATGCGTCGGCTCAAAGCCGGCGAATCCGCCGCGATCCGCTTGAAGGTTCCCCAACACGGCGTTTCTCGATTCGACGACATGGTCTACGGCCCACAGGAGCGCGACTACTCGGACATCGAAGACCTGGTGTTGATCCGCTCGGACGGCCACCCACTCTATAATCTGTCGGTCGTCGTCGATGACATCGAAATGCGGATAACCCACGTCATCCGCGGGCAAGATCATTTGACCAATACTCACAAGCAGGCGTTGATCTACGAAGCGCTCGGTGTGGCCGTGCCCCGCTTCGGTCACCTGCCGCTGATTATGGCGCCGGGCAAGGAGAAGCTTTCGAAGCGCAAGCACGGTGAAGTCGTTTCGGTGACCACGTATCGCGATCGCGGCTTTGTACCGGACGCTCTTGTCAATTTCCTGGCGCTGCTCGGGTGGTCGCCCGGTTCCGATCAGGAAATAATGTCGCGAGAGGAACTCATCGGGCGGTTCTCGCTTGAAGGGGTTAACAAGGCTTCGGCAATCTTCAATTTCAACGAGACAGACGCTCGGGATTGGACCGACCCAAAAGCCCTGTGGATGAATGCCGAATACCTGCGCGCGATGCCGCTCGATCAGCTTGTGCCGATGGTAGCCGAGCAGCTAAAGCTCGCCGGACTCTGGCGCGAAGAGTACGCCACCATCGAGAGCGAGTGGCTGTCGCGAACCGTTGACATGTTGCGCGCGCGCTATCGCACCTCGGTGGAGTTCGTTACGATCGGGCGGCCCTACTTCTGTGACGAGTTCGAATACGAACCCGTGGCAGTCAAAAAGAATTTGAAGGACGAGCGACTCAGATCGCTGCTGCCGGCGCTCGCAGATCGTTTGGAGCAGCTCGAGCCTTTCTCTCACGATGCCACAGAAGCGGCTCTGAGAGCCTTTTCAGAGGAGCGAGCAGTTAAGCCCGGTCTTCTCATTAACGCGGCCCGCACTGCACTCACCGGGCAATCAGTGGGCCCCGGCATGTTTGACATAATGGTAACCCTCGGCCGCACGAGAACGGTCGAGCGGCTCGAGCGCGCAGTCTCGCTGGTCTTGACCTAGTTCTTAGTCATTGTAAAGATGATGACCCTGTACGGGCGTCCCTCCGTGGGCGCCCCTTCTTCGTCACCCAGCGCCTCGATGTTGAGGAGGAGCGCCCACGGGGGACGCCCGTACAGGCTGTATCCCGAGTTCATCAGGATCAACTTGACTGACTACTCGCTGCCATCCGGCCCAAATCTCTCCATCTACCTAAAGGGGTTAGGGCTGGCAGATTCACTGCATTCCACATTTTGAAGGAATGGGGCGACCCTTTTTTGGTCGATTGTCAGGTCGCTGCTGACACCAAATCCAAGGATCGCCCTCGCGAAGAAACACGTTCTGTGAGCAACTATTAGCTGCGAGGCAGCTGATAACACGATGGACCCACAGACTCGAAAGACCATCCCGAGCGGCATTCAACCCATTGACCGGCTGATGGGCGGGCTCGATAGCGGGCAGTTGTACCTCGCTTACGGCGAGGCGTCGGGCACGAGTCTGTCCGGGATCACGTTTCTCATCGAAGGTCTCAAACGAGGCGAGCATGTCGCCCTCGTCGTCAGCTGCTCGCCGGAAGATGCGGTCAGGCGATTCGCCGGGGTCGGTTACGATTGCCTCGAAGACGTACTTGGCGGCCGCCTCGTAATTCTCGAATACACCGACGATCTGGTTGAGCAGATCGCTCGGCCCGGACAACTCACTCCAGCGCTTCGAGAGATCGAGTGGCTCCTCGGCGAAACCCGCCCGCGCCGGCTCGTCTTTGACCCCATCACAAGCGTGGTGGCAGGCGAGTACACCCAACTCGAGACCCGTGTCGCCGAATTCGCGCAGTGGACGAAGTCGCTTGGCGCCACCGCTTTGCTGATTGCACACGCCGGTAACGCCGAAGTAACAAGCCTCTTAAAGCCCCACGTCGCCGAGTCGTTTCGCTTCGAAGCGCGAGAGGCCGCCAATCGCCCGACGGAGTTCATCGTATTCGAGAAGGCTCTTACCCTTCCCGACCAGGCAATCGAAGTCGACCCTTCACGGGGAGTCTTCCTGTCGGACCGCGCGAAAGCCCCCAGCCTTTCGGGAGCACCGTTCTCCGCACCCAGGCCCGACTTCCGACTGGTGGACTTTGACTCGCCGCCCCCACAACAGCAGGAGCAGGAGCGTGAAACAATCAGCGGCCTCGAAGCCAGAACGCAGAATTCGGGTCGGGACTACACTGTGGCTCGCGTGAACGAAACGGTGCAGTTCGAACTGGATCTGGCGGGAATCGACGAGGCTCTCGCTCGCCTGGTCGAGATTAAGGATCGGGCTGCGGCGGCCGGACCTCCAGCCTCCGAAGCCTCGCCACCCTTGCAGCAGCGTCACACCGACGCTCGAGCCGAGGAAAGAAGCGACACGGCCGAGTTTGATCTCGCATCGGAGTTATTAGGTGAAGTCGAGATCCTTCCAGATGACCCGGGTGCGAGCCAGTCGATCATTCGTCAAAGCGGCGAAGCTCGACCGCCTGCAACCGAAAGCTCCGAGCAATCGTCGCCCCTGCTTCCGCGACCAACGAGCGAGGCCCGAACAGCCTCTGCATCGACACCACTCGACGCCGGCTCGAGTCAAGGTAGACGCGCGGAGACGGCCGCGTTTGCGTCCTCGCCCCGGCGAACCGGAAAACGCGCGTCCGATGTAAGACTCAACGCGGCGATGGCTGCCCGAGCCGTCGAGACACTGCTCGGTGAGGAGAAAACCCAAAAAACACCACCTGCTTCCGCGCCCGTTGGCGCGCCCGATCACGCACCGCCCGCCCAAGAATCAGTTGACCCAAAGCGTTTCAAAGTTCTGCTGATCGACGACGAGTCCGAGTCCAGTGAAATGATCGTTCAGTCGCTTAGCGATTTCACCATCGAGAAGATTCACGACGGTGTTAGCGGGTTGGCCAGGCTGCTCTCTCACAAACCCGATCTGGTGGTTCTGGATCTGGACCTGAATGCGATCGATGGGTTCAAGCTTCTGGCGCACATTCGCGCTAGGCTCACCGTGCCGGTCATCATCGTGTCGAGCAAGCTGGTACGCTCGAGCGAAGACCTGGCGGCGCCTGAGCCTGCGGCTGAAACCAATGCCGGTGTTAACCAGTTGTCTAAGACGCTTGCAGCTTCCGGGTATTACCACTTGACGACCGAGTTCAGCACGAAAGCGCTCACGCAAAAAGCGCGACAGTTGATCGCGCGCTATCGCGGGATCGATTCATGGATCACAAGCTTATCCGCCCAGTCGACCAATCGTCCGCCTTCGACCACAGCCTCTGAAAGCACAGCCGAGGCTCAGCATTCGACCGCCGCAGCTTGCAACGACCGGTTCACCACCTATGACCAGTTCGTAGTAGAGGTGGAAAAAAGAGTCAAGGAAGTGATTGATAACGGCTCCGCGCTTTCCATCGTTGGCTGCCGAGTGCGTCAGATGACCACCGCCGACGGCGACAACACCCACTCAAGACTCCGCGACGTGGTACGAGGCGTAGTTCGCGACACGGATCTGGCTTCTACGAACGCGCCCGGCGACGTCGTGATACTACTCGCGGACGCCCGGGCGACCGGCGCGCGAGCCTTTGCGATCCGTCTGCGCCAGACAGTCGCTCAGAAGCTGAACCAGGAACCCTCAGTATGGATGCGGAGCTTCCCCGGGCTCGAAGAAGCAAGTCAGGCGACCGGTTTTTCCGCGAGCCCAACAAACGGCGGGCGGCATCGCCGGCGCGCGACCGATTAATCACATCGCTGGTGAACGCCCTCAGTCAATCTAGCGCAAAGCCGGGAACCTGAACGCAAACCCTGACGAACCAGCGGCGTTTCCCGTCCTGGTTACCGCCGATCACACTCGCTTGAACCGCCGCGCTTTGAACTCGTATCGTGGGAGGCTACCCGCGGGAGCGTGTTCGACGCTGACGCGAATGCTGAACTGGCGCCGAAACGCATCTACAACCGATCGCACGGTTTGCTCGACGGGCGCAGTATCGACGGTCTCACATCGGATCACCAATTCATCCATGCCTTCGACACGCCTTATTGCCACTTCGTACTCGGCAACTTGAGGAATGCTGCGGATCAGGTTGTCGATGGCACTCGGATAGAGGTTCACACCTCGCACGATGATCATGTCGTCGGCGCGGCCGAGCACGCCGCCTTTGATGCGCGCGAACCAACGCCCGCAAGGGCACGGCTCGGTCGTCACTTCGACAACATCCCCCGTGCGATACCGAAGCACTGGCATCGCTGCGCGGCCAAGATTGGTTATCACGAGCTCGCCCCGTCTGCCTTCTCCGATTGACTTCCCGCTCTCAGGGTCGATCACTTCAAAAATGAACTCGGCCTCGTTCAGGTGGATCGCGCCGGTTTGAGCTTCGCATTCGAAAGCCCACGCTCCCGCTTCGGTTGCGCCGGCGTGATCAAAGCAGGTCACGCCCCACGCTTGTTCGATCGCGCGTTTGACGTTCGGGAGGCTCGCGCCGGGCTCGCCCGCGTGGATGCTTCGACTGACTGAGGACGAGGCGAGATCGACTCCAAGCCTGTGTGCGACCTCCGCCATGTGAAGCGCGTAAGTCGGCGTGCAAACGAGCACCGTGCAGTGGTTGTCGATAATCGTTTGCAGCCGCTGCTCGGAGTTCATTCCTCCGCCCGATATGCACATCGCTCCCACGTGCCACGCGCCAGAGATGGCCGCCCAGTGACTCAGGTATGGCCCAAACGAAAACGCGCAGAAGACCAAGTCGCCCGCGCCCACACCCGCGCCAACATAGACGTAACCCCAGCAGCGCTCCCACCAGTCCCAGCTTTCAGCAGTGTCCAGGCATTTGAGAGGTCGTCCGGTCGTGCCCGACGTTTGATGAAAATAGCGATAGCGCTCGATTGGGTAGGTCAGCAAGCGGCCGAACGGCGGGTGGGCAGCCTGATCCTCTACAAGCTGACTCTTGGTGGTAAACGGCAGCGCGCGCAGATCCTCGGCGCACTGGATCTTGTTCAACTCGCGGCCGGCCGCGCGGGTCTGGTGCTGATAAAACTCGTTCTCGGCGAGTTCGCCAATCAACGCGCGCAGCTTACGGTCTTGCAGCTCGCGCAACTTATCTCTTTCGAGCGTCTCAACCTGGTGATCGTAGAACCGCACTTCTCGCCTCTCACAGGTGCTGCCACAGTCGACTAAGTCAGGATGACGTTTCTCACAAGATGCCGAGCTCGCAAACGGGAGAAAGCCTCGCTCCTGGAGCCGCCAGCACAGTTGCGCCTTGGCGAGACTTTGCGGCTTTGCGTGAAACTGGGTGGCTCGCTCGCCGATCTAACTTCTCGGTTTAAAACTCCCGAGAAACATCGCCCAGCGCGTGTTGAATCAACGTCATCGCCACGATAGCAGCAGTCTCAGTTCGCAGCTTGCGCGGACCGAGCGTGACTGACTTAACGCCGCGCTCCGCAAACAAGGTGAGTTCGTCGTCGCTCCAACCGCCTTCAGGTCCAACCAGAACCGTGACTGCGGAAGCATAGGGTTTTTCCGTCAGGGCGGCATCAACAGGCGCTCCACCTTTCTCGTTGAAGACTAACACCGCGCGCGTCTCGAAAGAATTCCCGCCCGAGTCGGCAGCTTCCTTATCGAGAAGCGCTCTAACACTTATCGGACTACTTATCTCGACGATCGTGCGCCGGCCACACTGCTTCAAGGCTTCAATCGAAATTCGCTGCCAGCGTTCCAGTCGCTTCTCCCACCTTTCGTCCGTCAGTTTGAAATCCGCCTGATCAGCAAGCAGCGGGACGATCGAGCTAATCCCGAGCTCAGTCGCCTTCTGAACTATCAAATCGAACTTCTCTCCTTTCGCAAGCGACTGTGCGAGCGTGACGAAAAGCGGCGATTCAACCGCATCGAGAAGCTCCTCGAGCACCTCGAGCCGCGCGCAACCCTCCTCCACCTTCAAGAACAGGCTACGGTACTCGCGCCCAAAGCCGTCGAAAACGAAAGCCTCATCGCCGGGCTTCAGCCGCAAGACACGGGTCAGATGACGAGTCTCCTGGTGAGAAAGCACAACCACTGCGCCCTTCTTGCTATCGGGCGGCGCATAGAACCTTCGCCGTTGCATCAGCGATGACTCCTCGTGTACGGGCGGCGCTCCGTGGCCGCCCCTCGCCGCGAATCGACTTGACCACCAAGGAGGGGCGGCCACGGTGAGCCCGCCCCTACCATCTTTTGCGCGCGACCAGAGCGGACCACTCGCCCAACTGATGCCGCTCGACAATGACCAACCCCGAGCGTTTCGCGGCGTTCTCGACGTCGGCTTCAAGCGTCGTGAGTATACCCGAGAGTATCAGCATCCCCGACGCCGCCAGACATTCCGCGAGATCATCAACCAAACTGATGATCACTTCGGCCGTCAGATTGGCAACCACCATATCAAACGGGCTGACCGTAAACTCGCTGGCCTGCCCTTCGACTATCTCGATCGAACTCGACACGCCGTTTATCTCGGCGTTTTCACGCGCGACTTGGACGGCTTGTGGATCGACATCTATCGCGATGATCCGCGAACCCGGCGCAAGCAATGCAGCAGCAATAGCCAGGATCCCCGTGCCCGTTCCCACGTCCAGCAGGCGGCCCCCTCTCCAGTGAGCCTCGACGCCTTCAAGACACAGCCGCGTAGTCTCGTGCGTGCCAGTCCCGAAAGCCATCCCCGGATCGATCTGAACGACGGTGCGACCGTCGCCGTCGCCGGGCAGCTTCCACGACGGTGCGACGATTAAGCGGCTGCCGATCTCGATCGGCTCGAATCCTTCTTTCCACTTCTGCATCCAGTCTTGATCCTGGATTGAGGAAACAGAAACTCCGTGCAGTTCGCTCTGACGACCCGCCCGCCCGAACTCACCTTGAATCTCGCGCGCAATGTTCTCGGCGTCCGCCTGCCCGTCAAAGTACGCGCCTAGCTTGACGGAGTCATCCCCCTCTTCAAGCGTGACGAGACCAATCGTGCCAAGCTCGAAGAGCAGCGCCCCGGCGAACTCTTCGGCGTCACGCGCAACTTCAAACGCGACTAGTTGCCAGGTTTTAGGCTCATCAGAATGTTTAGAAGGCATATCGCCTGGCAGGACCGTGGATGAACGATGAACACGGATTGCCGGTTCAGTCTTACCGTGTTCATCGGTGTTTATCCGTGGTTTCATCCCTGAATCCCGAGTTCGTTCAGGGTTCGCTCGTCGTCGCGCCATCGGTCCCGCACCTTAACGAACAGGCTCAGAAAGACGCGCCGCCCCAGCAGCTTCTCGATATCCAGCCGGGCCGCTGTGCCTATTTGTTTCAGCCTTTCACCGCCCCGTCCGATGACTATCGCCCGGTGTGATTTTCGCTCGACATAGATCAGGCAATCGATTTTTGTTTTTCCGCCGGCGTCTTCCCATCCCTCGGTGACGACCGCAGTCACGTAAGGAAGCTCATCGCCGGTGACTTGAAGAAGCTTTTCGCGCACGAACTCGGCGGCCATCACGCGTTCGGGCTGGTCGGTCATCTCGTCTTCCGGATAGAGCTGCGGGCCTTCAGGCAAGTACTCGAAGGTTTTGCCAACCAGCAAATCGGCTCCGTCCCCGGTGAGCGCGGAGATTGGAATGACTTCCGCAAAGTCGCGCTCGTTAGTATAAGCCGCGATCAACGGGAACAGCTTCGATTTATCCCTGATCGCATCGACCTTGTTGGGAACGAGAAACGCTGGTGTGTCCACGCGCTTAACCATATCCAGCACAAAGCGGTCGCCACTCCCCATCGGCTTCGTCGCGTCAATTATCAGCAAGATCAGATCGACGGTCGCGAGCGCGTCGGCGACGATGCTCATCATGCGGCGATTGAGCTTGTAGCCGGGCTTGTGGACTCCCGGGGTGTCGAGGAAGACTATCTGTCCTTCGGGACGTGTAAGCACTCCGCTGATTCGTGTGCGCGTAGTCTGGGGTTTGTCGGAGACGATGGCGATCTTCTCGCCGATCAGTTTATTGAGTAGCGTCGACTTGCCGGCGTTTGGCCGCCCGATGAGCGCAACGACGCCGGACTTGCGATGCACGCGGCCCGTTCCCTCCTGTTGATCCGACATTTTGATTGGAGTGCTAGACCCACGCCTTGCTTCTTTGTTATCCGGCTCTCGTCCCGTTAGGCACTTCGTGTTCAGGAACCGCCAGCACCGGCTTCAACCCATCGGCGTAACCTATCTCGAACACCATTCCTTCTGACAACTCGCCCATCAGCCTTCTCGGTTCCAGATTCACGACGAACAGCGCCTGTTTCCCTTCGATCTCTGTCGGTTGTGGGCGCTCGATCTTCATTGCTACGAGTATCGTCCTCTTGTGATTGCCAAAATCCACCGAGAGCTTCACCAGTTTGTCTGATCCCTTCACGTCTTCGACTCGTTCGATGGTTCCAACCCGAACATCTATCCTGTCCAGCACGTCGAGCGACACGAGCGGTTTGATTGGGGCTAAACTGATCATATCCATCCTGTGTCCTCGGGCGTCAGTCGCTGGTCGCCGTCGACCCGGCCTGGCCGGAAGCCGGTTCATCGATCTTGCGAAGGCGCACACGGTTCACGCGCTTGTTATCTGCCTCTATCACTTCGAACTCGAGTCCCTTTATTGCGAGCTTCTCGCCGGCTGTCGGCACGTGGCCAAGCTCGTTGATGATCAGTCCAGCGACGGTTGTGAAGTCATCGGCTTCGACTTCTCGATCGAACAGCATCTCTACCTTTCTTATTTCGGCGCTGCCGTCGACCAGGTACGATCCGTCTGCTTCGCGCATCACCTGCTGATCTTCGGCTCCTTCGTCTTCGTCTTCGATCTCGCCCAAGATTTCCTCGATCATGTCTTCGATTGTCACAAGCCCGGCAAGCCCGCCATACTCGTCAACGACCATCGCGATCTGGACCTGGGCCTTCTGCATCTCTTCGAGCAGCGCCCGAACCGACTTACTCTCGGGCACAAAGTAGACGGGGCGCATGCAATCGGTCACCGGAGTGTTCATCCTTCCTTCTTCGCAATACGCAAGCAAGTCCCGCACGTACACGATCCCCTCGATGTGGTCGATCTGGTCGCGATAGACCGGGATGCGAGAGTACTTGGATTCCATGATCAGCGCCCGCGCGTCGGCAACGGTCGCGGATGCTTCGATCGCGATGATCTGAGGCCTCGGCTGCATGATCTCGCCGACCAGTGTGTCGCTGAAGTCGATGATCGACTGGATCAGTTCTCCCTCCGACTCTTCGATGATGCCTTCCTCTTCGCCGACGTCGATAAAGGCCTGTATCTCGTCCTTGGTCTCATCCTCCTCGTCTTTAGCTCTATCGTCTTCGGGCTCGGGCTTTCTCATCCGGTGCAGCAGCAGGCTGATCGGCATCACGACGACTGAAAGCGGAACGTAAAAGAGCCTGAAGACGGGCAGGAGCATCCAAAACACTTCTTCCGGGTTGTTCTGGGCTATCAGACGGGGCACCAACTGGCGGAACAAGACGATTACAGCGAACACCGCCACAAGCGTCAAGGCAATCGACGCTCGCACACCCGTGGCGGCCAGCAGGCTATTGAGGAGGATTGCGATCGCCGCTATCGAGAGCTGAGTGCCCATGATCAGTATCAGCTCGAAGCGACGCCGGTGTTCGAGCAACTGGCGAAAGAAGATGGCGCGAGAACTGGCTGCCCGCTCGGAGGCCATTACCCTCAGCGACACTTCGCTCAGAGATTCATATGCGCTCTCGATTGTCGACAGAAAAACCAGCGTCAACAAAACGAGGATGGTCACTATTAACTCGATCAACATGATCTGAGGTGCAGGACTGAGGATTGAGGACTGAGCGTCGACGCCGTGCTCACTCAGTCCTCAGTCCTCATCGCTCAGTCCTTATCTAGAAGCTCGCGCCGCAGGCTTAACTCGAGGCGGTTCATCTCTCCGGCGTCGCGCTCGTGATCGTAGCCGCAGAGGTGCAGTATCCCGTGAATAATGAGTTCGCTCACTTCGCGCTCGAATGAGTGGCCGCCCTCGCTGGCCTGCCGCCGGGCAGTGTCGGCCGAAATCACCACGTCGCCCAGATTCACGTCCTCCGCAACCGGGTCGTCGGCTGGTTGATCGGAAAAGGGAAAGGAAAGCACGTCTGTCGCGCTGTCCTTGCCCCTGAATGTGCGATTCAGGCTTCTTATTTCGTCATCGCGCACAAACGCGAGCGTCACGCCGGCACCAGCCTTATCAAGCGCCGCAAGCGTCTCGCTCGCCAGCCGCGCGAAACGCCGCCGGTCTACCCGCGCGAGCCGCTGCCGATTTACCACTTCTATCGCCACGGCTGGTCTCAGCGTGTTCGGCCTTTCCCGGCTGCGGCGGCGGGTCTGGCTTCGGGGAGCTCGGCTTCAACCCGCGCGACCTGCTCGACGCCATCCGACGACGCGCGGTTGAAATCAAAACCAGGATACGCGATGCGGTGGTGATGAATGCCTATGAGCACCCTTGTGAAGCTTTCGGCCACAATTCGCAACTCGCGCAGCGTTATGTCGCATTCGTCGAATTGGCCGTCGTCGCGTATTCGATTGGTGATCGTGTCGATCATGTTCCGAAGCTTACCCGGGGTTGGATCCTGCACCGTGCGAGCCGCCGCCTCGACCGAATCCGCGATCATTATTATCGCCGCTTCCTTGCTTTGCGGCTTTGGACCCGGATAACGAAACTCTTGTTCGAGCGCGGTCGAGTCCGCGTCGTCGCTTGCGGTGCGAGCCTTGTAATAGAAAAACTTCATCAGACCCGTACCATGATGCTGCGGGATGATTGCGACGATGCGCGGCGGGAGCTTGTGCTGGCGAGCGATCTCGATGCCCTGCTTCACATGGTTGGCCAGCACGATCGACGACATCTTAGGCGAGAGCTTGTCGTGCCGATTCTCCATGTAGCTCTGGTTTTCAACAAAGTAGGTAGGCCGCACGCTCTTGCCTATATCGTGGTAATAGCAGGCGACGCGGGCGAACAGCGCGTCGGCTCCGATGGCTTCGGCGCCGGCTTCGGCGAGCAAACCAACCATTATCGAATGATGATAGGTCCCGGGCGCGAGTTCCGCGAGCTGCTTGAGGAGCGGCAGGTTCAGGTTCGACAACTCAAGCAGCTTTATGCTTGTAGTTATCTTGAACAGCCACTCGAACAGCGGCAGCAGGATAGAAGCCACCATGGTTGCGAGCAGGCCCCCGAGGAAGGCGCACACCGCGTCGAAGATTAGAAGCGAGATCTTAGGCTCGTTTGCGCCGATCAAATCCAGCGCAAGCGCGGTGGCAGCATTCAGTCCGCCGATCCACAACCCGGCTGCCACCAATGCTGTCCGGTCACGACAGTCCTCCAGGTGATAGATCGCGCCGGCGCTCGACATCAACGTGTAGGCCGCGAGATACACGTCACCCGACAACACTCCCACAAACACGGTCAGGATTGCGGAGAAAACAAATGCGGCGTGCGCGTCGGTCAGTAACGTCACCAGCACAGCGCCCAGCGCCAGCGGCGCCAGGTACTGATAACCGTCCGGCGAATTGAACGGGCTGATCGCCGAGGAATGACTCATCATAGAGCCGAGGGCAAACACGACTCGCGCGAGGCCAAGCGTGACGGCCAGGCTTGCTATCTGAAGCAGAAAGTGGCGTCGCACCCGCAGGTGCTGGCTCTGGTAACGTACCAGATACTGCCAGAGAACCAGCACCATCAGCATTACAATTACGACCGTGCCGGCAAACTCGAGAGCGCGCTGGCCAATCGGGCGATGACGCGAGGCCTCCGCAAGCAGCAGCGCCTTCGCAGGCGTGACCGTCTCGCCGCGCGCAACGATAGGTTTGCCCTTCTCGGCGCTCACCGTGACCAGCGGAATGGCCTCGCGAGCGACAACCCGGCGATTCTTGGTCTCTGCCTCGTTGTAGTCAAGATTAGGAATGATCAGCGCGCCAAGCACCTCGCCCAGCAGCTTGCGATCGCGCGCGTCATAATCGACCGGCCAGACAAGTTTCTCGGATCTCAGCGACGCCGCTGCGGTGAGCTTGTCCCGAATCGAGCTGAGGTCGGTGATCATGTACTCCTCGCCGTTGAGTCCCCGGCGCACGATCGCACTGGCCCCGAGCCGGCGGAACTGGCTCCGACTGGCGACGATCGGCGTCATCATCACCGATTCGAGCTGATCGATCATCAAATGCTCGAGCTCCGCGCTAAAGCGGTGCTTCATCAGTACGCCGACCTGATCGGCTTCAAGCGGGACGCCTATTCGCTCTTCGATGTAGGCGCGAAGCTGGTCGGGCGTCGCCCCTCCCCCCGCCTCCCGGCCGCTTGCGAAAAGATCCTCGATGACGGCCGTCGCGTCACGGGCCGCCCTGAGGTGAAAGTCAAAAACCGGAAGCGCCGATGAACTCGCATGGTCTCGCAGTTGCCGGGTCTCTTCGACATCAGTAACCTTCAAATCGGCGGGCGCGTTTATGTCTGCGCTTGCGACGGCTCCCGCCGCAAGCTGCTCGATCGGCGCGCGCTGGTAATTACGCAACAACAGCATCGAGACGGTCACGATGATGAAAAGACCAACGCCCACATCTATGATCGCTTGCTCGGTGAGGCTCGAATTGAACGCTTTCACGGCACGGACTGCCTTGGCCGAAGTACCGGGGGCTGGGGTAGTGGGCTTGGACATAGGAGAAGTGCTGAGTTATGAATAATGAGTGATGAGCAATGTGTAAGAACTCATCGCTCGACACTCATCACTGTGTCACAGCTTGTCTTCGAACTTTGTCTTCGAGTGCTGCTCGTACGCCTGGACGATCATCTGCACCAGGTGATGGCGCACAACGTCCTTTTCCGTAAAATAGACAAACTCTATGCCTTCGACGCCGCTCACGACGCGCTGGGCCTCGACCAGGCCCGAGCGCCGGCCGGTCGGCAAGTCGATCTGTGTGATGTCGCCGGTTATCACCGCTTTGGAGTCGAAACCGATGCGGGTGAGAAACATCTTCATTTGCTCTGAGGTTGTGTTCTGGGCTTCATCCAGGATTATGAAAGCGTCGGCGAGCGTTCGGCCCCGCATAAAAGCGAGCGGCGCGACTTCGATCACGCGCTTCTCCAGCAGTCGGGTGACCTTCTCGTAATCAACCAGATCGAAAAGCGCATCGTAGAGCGGCCGCAGATACGGATCGACCTTGTCCTGGAGATCGCCGGGAAGGAAACCCAGCTTCTCGCCTGCTTCAACCGCAGGGCGCGCCAGCACGATTCGGTTCACGCGCTTCTGCATCAGCGCTTGCACCGCCATCGCAACAGCCAGATAGGTCTTGCCAGTACCGGCCACTCCGATTCCGAAGACCACATCGTTCTTTTCGATCGCCTCGATGTAGCGCCGCTGGTTGGCGGAGCGCGCGGTGACCTGTTTCTTACCGGTGGGATTAAGCCGGGTCTTGGTGAAGTAGTCGCGCAGGGTGTAGGCTCGGTCTTCGGCGACTTGTTTGAACGCGGACTTTAACTCGTCGTTCGACATTCGCCGCCCTTCGTCGAACAATGCGGCGTAGTCTTCCATTATCTTTTCAACCAGCCCAACGTCTTGCTCATCGCCTTCGATGATCAGTTCGTTGCCGCGCAGATTCACGCGCACGCCGACGAGGCTCTCAAGGTGCTTTATGTTCTCGTCATAAGGACCAAACAGCGCCCTTATGCCTTCTTCGGGTAGAGTGACTTTCTTCAATACTGCTGACCTGTCTCCCATACAAAAAAGGCGCTCAGTAAGCTCCGGGGCTCACAAGCGCGCGTTTGTGTTCTCCTCTTTATCGAACTCGGGCTGCCAGACTCACAGGCCGGTCGCAAATCATAGCGCAACGCTACTACAGCGATGATTCAGTGTCAACCGACGCAAATCCGCGCGTTTTGCCTCGGAGAAGGCGAAGTCGGCAGCGCTTGCAAAGCACCAGCTCTCGCGCTACGGAACTCTCTACCAGTCGCCCAGCTTTATACGTTTCTTGATCTTCCGCTTAACAAGATCGCGTTTGAGCGGGCTGATATACTTAAGAAACAACTCGCCGTCTAGATGATCGGTTTCGTGCGAAACGCAGCGCGCTTCAAGATCCATCACGTCGAGTGTGAACTCGCTGCCGTCGATGTCGCGCGCGCGCACGACCAGTCGTTGTGGACGTGCAACCTGCAAGTAGATTCCCGGGAAGCTCAAGCATCCCTCGTCGCCGATTTGTTCGCCTTCTTCGGTTTCGATAACCGGATTGATGAGGGCGACCTTCTGCTTCTTGGCTTTGCCCGAGCTGCAATCCATCACGAACAGACGCTTTAGCAACCCCACCTGCGGCGCCGCAAGCCCCACACCCGGAGCGCCGTACATCGTCTCGAACATGTCGTCCACGAGCTTGCGCAGCTTCGCGTCGAACTCGGTTACCGCCTCGGCCGGCTTGGTCAAGACCGGATCGCCGTATCTAACCACCTCTAAGATCATGTCAGCTCTCAAACTCCCTTTGTCTATCGTCCCCCTGCAAACGCTCAGCCAACTTTTCGTTCAGTAGATGATTGAGCACCGTGGTCCGCGCTTTGAAGTTCGCGACCTCGCGCCAGGCTACGAGCGCCAATCCAACAACAATTATACCAGCACCGACAAGACTGTGCGTAGCATATCCAATCGCAAAACCCACGAAGATGATGGCTACCAGCAGCACGTAGTACAGGATTCCGTGAGTGCGGGTAGCATTGATCGACCGGCGCAACTCGCCAATCTCGCGGTCTAGTTCTTCGTGTGCCCTGGTCATCAGAAGCTAGTGTGCGGGCGACCCTCCGTGGTCGCCCCTCGATACGACACCTTCAACGAGGGCGGCCACCGAGTGCCGCCCGTACAGGGTCAGTACGACCTTAGCTGCTGCACATAACCTTCGAAGTTTCGCGCCACTTCTCCAAGGCTATCGCCCCCAAACTTTTCGCGCGCAAGTTCTGCAAGCACAATCGACACCATCGCCTCGCCGATCACTCCCGCCGCAGGCACAGCAACGATGTCGGAGCGCTCGAACGCCGCTGCTGATTCCCGCTTTGTCACGACGTCGACGCTCGCAAGCGGCTGGCGCAGAGTCGAGATCGGCTTCAAGTGGCCGCGCACTCGAAGTTCTTCTCCGTTTGTTATTCCGCCTTCGATCCCTCCAGCACGGTTCGTTGGCCGCGTGAACTTGCGCGTGTCTTCATCATACCCAATCTCGTCGTGCAGCCGCGATCCGGTGGTTCGGCTGACTTCGACACCCGCGCCTATCTCAACCGCCTTAACGGCGGGGATGCACATGATCGCTTGAGCCAGGCGCCCGTCTATCTTTTTGTTCCACTGAGTGTGCGAACCGAGTCCTGGGACTACGCCGCGGGCGACGACTTCGAAGATTCCCCCTAGCGTGTCCTTGTCCTCTTTAGTCGAATCGATCAGCGCAATCATTCGCTGCTCGGCTCCGGTGTCAACACACCGAAGCGGCGATTCGTCCGCCAAAGCGATCTCATCCCAGGTTGCTTTGATCGGGTTATCGGGCACACCGCCGATCATTGCAGTGTGGCTGGCGATCGAAATCCCGAGCTCCTTGAGAAACAGCTTTGCGAAGGCTCCAGCCGCGACACGCGCGGCGGTTTCGCGGGCGCTTGCTCGTTCGAGGATGTCTCGAAGGTCGTGTGTATCGTACTTCAACCCGCCGGCCAGGTCGGTGTGACCTGGGCGCGGCCGGGTGAGTTTGCGTGCGCGCTTCTCATCGGGGAACTCGCGCGGCTCGACCGCCATCACGTCTTGCCAGTTCTCGAAGTCGCGATTTCGAATCAGCAATGAAACCGGCGATCCGAGGGTCTTGCCGTGTCGCACCCCGGCGAAGATCTCGACTTCGTCGGATTCGATCTTCATCCGGCCGCCACGCCCGTAGCCTTGCTGCCGCCGCCATAGCTCGTGATTGACGAAGGCGAGATCGATCGTAAGCCCGGCAGGCAAGCCTTCGATTATCGTGACGAGTCCTTTGCCGTGTGATTCTCCTGCGGTGATGAAGCGAAATTCGCTCATATGAGTCTGCGAAGCGCGTTCTACTCAGATCGACGCCATTTCAAGCTCTCGACTTCGAAGGAACTTGATCTTATCACGCAGCTCAGCCGCCCGCTCAAACTCGTACTTGGCGGCTGCCGCGCGCATCTGGCCTTCAAGCCGTTTGATCGTCGCGGCTATATTCTCCGCGGTGTACTCTTCGGCTTCTTCGGCTACACTCGGGAGCTTGAAGTAGTCGGCTTCGACGATCGAGAACATCGTCGAGCCGATCGCCTTCACTATTGTCTGCGGCGTGATCCCGTGGTCCTCGTTGTAGGCAGCCTGCTTTTCGCGTCTCCGCTGCGTCTCTCCAAGCGCTCGACGCATCGAATCGGTTATTCGATCGGCGTAGAGAATCGCTTTGCCGTTTACGTTGCGAGCAGCCCGGCCGATCGTTTGTATCAGCGACATCTCCGAGCGCAGGAAGCCTTCCTTGTCGGCGTCGAGTATCGCGACCAGAGATACTTCGGGCAAGTCCAGGCCTTCGCGCAGCAGGTTGATCCCTACCAGCACATCGAACTCGCCCGCTCGCAAATCGCGAAGTATCTTTATGCGATCCAGAGTCTGAATCTCCGAGTGCAGATAACGAACTCGCACTCCCAGCTCCGAATAATACTCAGCGAGGTTCTCGGCCATCTTCTTGGTGAGGGTGGTGATCAGCACTCTCTCTTTTTGAGCCACACGAAGCCGGACCTCGTTAAGCAGGTCGTCAATCTGCCCGCGCACCGGCCGCACGTCAACCTCAGGATCCGTCAAGCCCGTCGGACGAATAACCTGCTCGATGACCTCGCCGCCGGTCTTGGTCAGCTCGTAGGGCCCGGGCGTCGCCGATACGAAAATGAGCTGGCCCATGCGGCGCTCCCACTCTTCGAAGCTGAGCGGCCTGTTATCCATTGCCGACGGCAAGCGAAATCCGTACTCGACCAGGGTGCGTTTGCGCGACTGGTCGCCCGCGTACATCCCTCGAACCTGGGGAACGGTCTGGTGGCTCTCATCGACCATCACGATAACGTCGCGCGGCAGATAATCCAGAAGCGTCGGAGGCGGCTGGCCGGGCAATCGCCCGGTCAAGTGCCGGGAGTAGTTCTCCACGCCGTGGCAGTAGCCAAGCTCCTTGAGCATCTCGATGTCGTACATTGTGCGCTGATGGAGCCGCTGAGCTTCAAGCAGCTTGCCCTGCTCGATAAGCTTAGGCTCCCACTCGTCGAGCTCGTCCCTTATTGTCTGGATGGCGCGTCGCAGCCTGTCGGGCGGCATTACGTAGTGCGACTTCGGGTAGATTGGCAGCCGTTCGTGCGTTTCCAGGACCTCGCCGAGCAACGGATCTACGGTTGAGATGGACTCGATTTCATCGCCCCAGAACTCGATGCGGATGGCCCTCTCCTGATAGACGGGATAGATCTCAACGACGTCGCCCCTCACGCGAAAGCTCCCGCGCTCGAAGGCTATGTCGTTGCGCTGATATTGGATCTCTACCAGTTTTTTGAGCAGCGCGGTGCGAGACATCTGTTGACCGCGTTCGAGGAAGGCAATCATCCCGTAATAGGCGTCCGGATCGCCCAAACCATAGATGCACGACACGCTCGCTACAATGATGCAGTCGCGGCGCTCGAACAAGGTGCGAGTAGCGGACAATCGCAGACGGTCGATGTCGTCGTTGATCGTCGATTCCTTTTCGATGTAGGTGTCAGTCGAAGGAATATACGCTTCGGGCTGGTAGTAGTCGTAGTAGCTGACGAAGTACTCGATCGCGTTGTGCGGAAAGAACGATTTGAATTCCTGATAGAGTTGAGCCGCCAGCGTTTTATTATGAGCCATAACCAGCACGGGCCGGTTGATGCGCTCGATGACTGCGGCAATCGTGAAGGTCTTACCGCTCCCGGTCACTCCGAGCAGCACCTGATGCTCGGCGCCGTCGCTCAAACCGCGAACGATATGTTCGATGGCCTGTGGCTGGTCGCCCTGCGGAACGTAGTCCGAAACGAGCTTGAAATCCATGATCGCGGTTCTTAGGTCACTCGGAGCTTGAAAAAACTTCGATGCAACGCCTAAATGACAAGCCTCATAGTCCTGAAATGCTACGACAATCAGTATACAGTGACGGGACAATCAGCACAAAAAGTGTCAGCGCAAAAAAAAATTCATCAAAAGTTCATCCTTCAGCAATCCGTGCTTGACATCGAATCGACTCACGCCGATAATGCGGCTTGCCATCACAAACCCTTGTTCTTCGGTCAAACAGTTCCACACTGATTGATAGTCAAATCCGGGCGTAGAGGCAGCGCAATTAACGTAGTAACAGAGACGAACATCCCCGGCTTCGAACTTTTCAGGCGGGGGAAGGTCAGGGACGTTTATGCAGTTGAAGACAAGCTGCTGATCGTCGCCTCCGACCGCATCTCCGCCTTCGACGTGGTGATGCAAGAGCCCGTGCCCTGCAAAGGCGCTGTGCTCACGGCGCTTTCCGTCTTCTGGTTTGGGTTTTTTAAAGACAGCGTGGCCAATCACCTGATCACGACCAACGTCGACGAGTATCCTCAAGCGCTTCGCAAGCATCGCGACCAACTTGAAGGCCGGTCGATGTTGGTCCGCCGCGCCGAGGTGTTTCCAATCGAGTGCATAGCTCGCGGCTACATCGCGGGCTCGGGGTGGAAGGAGTACAAACAGAGCGGAGCTGTGTGCGGAATAAAGTTGCCGGAGGGCTTGCGCGAGTCGGACAGGCTGCCAGAGCCGATCTTCACGCCCTCAACCAAGGCCGAAACAGGTCACGACCTGAACATCACCGAGCGGGACGTGGCAAACGTCGTTGGTGAGGAAGATGCGAAACGGCTCAGGGAGCTAACGCTCGAGGTTTACAATCGGGCCGCCGGCTTTGCGCTCTCGCGCGGGATCATAATTGCGGACACGAAACTGGAGTTTGGAGTGAAAGATGGGCAGGTGCTCCTGGTGGATGAGGTGCTGACGCCGGATTCGTCCCGTTTCTGGCCGCTCGGCAGCTACGAACCGGGGCGAGATCAGCAATCATTCGACAAGCAATACCTGCGTGATTATCTCGAGACAGTTGCTTGGGAGAAACGGCCTCCAGCGCCAAAGATCCCTGAGGCAGTAGTAGCACGAACGCGAGAAAAGTACCTTGAGGCTTACAGACTGTTAACGGGCGAGTCGATTGCGGATTGCGGATTCCGGATTGCGGAGGGCGGAGCAGGCAGTTGAGCTCCAGATTCCGAAGTCCGAAATCCGAAGTCCGCAATTGTTTATGACGGTTCTCGACTACTTCGTCCTGATAGTCGTAGTGGCAACGGTCGCCTCAGGAGCCACTAGAGGAATCCTCAAGGGAATAGTATCGGTCGCGTCCGCTCTGGCCGGGCTGGTCCTGGCGGCGCAGTTCTACGCCTACGCCGCGATTCCGTTCTTCGCGGTAGGCTCGACTGGGCATTGGGCCAACTTTCTCGGGTTCGCGACGATCTTCGTTGCGATGCTCTTCGCCGGGAGCTGGCTCACGGGCTGGTTGCGTTCCGGTCTGAGGCGCGCTCGGCTCAGTTGGCTGGACCACCTGGTGGGCGCCGGATTCGGGCTGATGAGAGGCTGGCTGATTTGCTCGGCCGTGTACCTTGCGCTGACGGCCTTTCCGCTTCGGCCGGCAGCTGTCGAGCGAGCGGTGCTCGCGCCGGTGCTGCTCGAGGGAACGCATGTCATCGCCTATCTTACTTCTGAAGATATGAGGCAGCGTTTCTTGAACGGCTACGAGTCGGTGAAGAGACTATGGGTAGAGAAGGAGGCCTCTGACAATGTCTGGAGGAGAGAGACAGATGAAGAGCAAACTTGAAACCCTCGTGACTGAGATGGTCGAAAAGGGAATATTATTTGAAGACGCGGTCGCGGAATTCGAAAAGCATTTCATATTGAGCGTACTAAAGGGAACGCGGGGGAATCTTTCTAAAGCCGCAGACGAACTCCGAATACACCGCAACACGCTTTCCCGGCGCGTCGAAAAGTATTACCAGAATGGACACATGGCTGGCGCGCGTCATCGCCGGCCTCGAGCCCAGGCCACGAAGCCTAACGAGCTTAAGGCAAAAGCCGGGAGATAATCAGCCCGCCTCCCAAGAATCAATGCTATCGCTACCAAGAAGTCAGGTCAGTTGTTTTTCTGGAGCAGCGACTGTATATCTGCTTCAAGCCTACCAGACTTGCCCGGGCCCGCGCCGATATACTTTCGATAGATCTTCAAATCTTTGGTGACCAGGTAGGTGGTGGGAAACCCCACCAGGTTGAAGTCGTAGGCCTGATTGTCGTCACCCATCAGGACCGTGTACTTCATTTTGTTGCGGCTTATGAACGGTTTGACTTCCTTTGCATCGCCCGAGGCCAGGGTCACGCCAATCACCTTCACGCCCTTGCTCGCGTATTTCTCCTGAAGCCGATTGAACTCGGGTATTTCGGTGATGCAGGGACCGCACCAGGTTGCCCAGAAATCGACCACCAACACGTTGCCTTTGAACTGTTCGGATGTAATCGCTTTGCCCTCAAAGTCCGTGAGGCTGAGCGTCGGCATTGCCGTCAACTGCTCGCTCGCTTCAGCCGAATAAGGCGCCCTCGCTACCTTGACCGACTGCATCGAGACGGCGGGAACCGCGAGGGCAATTGTAGCTGCGACGAGAAACAAAGCTTTCATACAGACCTCCGACCCTAGAGTGATGGCTGACCATTTACGTAGTCCGAAAACCGGAGAGCCAAAAGGATTGTAACTCAGTCGGTGAGAATCCAGCAATCAAGAGCCGCACACGGTGGTGGGGCAGTCTGAGTTCAGAGTACAGGCTTCAGCTTGCTCTTTCGGCCGCACGAACGTGATAAGCAAGCTAAAGCTGCCACGACCCTGTCACTCATTCGGGATCGGCGAGGGTTCGGGCCTCCTCACAAACATCCTTCGCCGAAGCACTCGCCACACCAACCAACCGGGCAAGCCAAACAAGATGGTGATTGGGATCATCACAATCAGTGCCTGGATGATAAGAAGAACGATCGAGGCTGCGATATCGATCGCGTCGCCAAACGCTCGCTTGACGCTGGCGCCGAATCCGCTGGTGGTGGCTGCAACCATCGGCTGCGGCATTTGAAGCGTGGTTGTGATCGTAGACAGCGCGGCCTGGTTTTCAAGGAAACGCCGCCGCCCTTCGAAGCCTTCGATTTCGGTTCTGACATCCGCCAGTTCGCGCTGCACCTGGAGCGCGTCCTCAACCTTACGCGCTTGCTTCATGATCTCGAGGAACTGGGCCTCAAGCGCTTTTTTGGTTCTGATCCGCGCCTCCAGATCCAGATACTCTTCCGAGACGTCCTGCCCGCTCACTCTCTCTTGAATGACTCGCTCGCCCGCGTTACGAATCTGGTCCAGCGCTGATGCAAATCGAGTCGCCGGAACACGTGCAATTACGATGACCGTCTGAGATGGCTTCGCGCCGGCACTAACCGGGTTCTGTTTGAACTCAGAGGTAACGACGAATCCGCCGTGCGCTTCGGCCGCAGCGGTGATCTTGCGAAGCCCGTCGGTCGGTGATTCAGTCTCGAGAGTTAGTTCCCCGTTGCGAATGATCTTGCGATCAATTGCTTCCGTCACTGCGTAGACCGAGCTTATGGACGCCAGCGATATCGTGCCCTCGTCGTATGCCCTTCCTGCTCTGCCCCTACTCTGCATCCCGCCCCCGCCCCCCGAGCCTTCCGCTTGAGCCATCTGGGGAGAAAACCGCGAATGGTCACCGGAACCGGCGGGTGTGCGACGGGACTCGCCGCCTCCTCGGGCCTCATCAAGAGACTTGGCCGATTCGACAGCGGTATGACCACTATTGCGACGACCGGGTGAGTCGCAGCCTACCAGGGCTATCTGAGTCAAAACGAGCAACAAGCCCCCAGCTAATAAACGCATATCGTCACCTAATCGATTAGAACCCGGAGCAGAATGCGGGGTTCCAAGTTTGTTTTGGCTGGAAGAGCAGCGCTCACCATGAGATCGCCCGCTCGTCTCAAGCTTGCGACCTTTGTTTGGCCACACGGGATCCGAGGGCAGGAAACGCGTACCGAGGCCCAACCAAATAAAAAGAGCGCGGGAGACTCCTGAAAAAGCCTCCTCGCGCGCCAAACAAGGAGCGGGCTGATAACTGCGCGCTTTACGGCTTTTCCACGATGTCCGCTTTCAGTCCAGAGATCGCCGCCGCAACTTCTTTTTGTTCTTTCTCAGGAACCTTGAACTTCGTCAGCGTAGCCACAAGGTGTTTGACGGCGATGTTCCAATGGTCCGACTCCCAACTCTCAGCGGTTCGGCGCACGGACCATAGAACCGGTGAAACCGTTCCACGTGGCTGTTTGCGCTCTCGCCCACCTCGATGAATGGAAGAGGGGCGCGAGAAGCCCGTGGCCTCTCGTGCCCCTCTTTGAGCCTCTCGACTCTCAGGCGAAAGTCTGGTTTGGAAGGATTGAGGCTCGCTCCGGGATGCGGGGAGGGGATAGTCCACACATCCAGGTCTTTCAAGGGCTGGTTATGTAGGAACCAGCCAAAAACAGCGGCGCGTTTGGTTGAGCGGAAGGATCGCCGCGTATGAATCCGTATCGCAAATCCACTCACCGCGCCATTATCAACGTCCTGATCTGTTTCTCCCTCAACATCAATAGACGCGGACGGGGAGCGCTTTTCTGCAAATAATCTTCAAAAGTACGAAAATAATTCTTAAAGACAGATTCTCTTAGGAAGGGGATGGTGCGGTTTCGGTAATTGATCGAATCAGACTCGGAATGCCCGGCTTGTCGGAGACGAAGGTTCAGAGTTCAACCTAAAGGTTCAGAGTTCAACCTAAAGGTTGCGGGCATGAGGCTGGCAAGCTAAAGCTCGAACTCTGAACGCCCGAGTGCTAGTTGTCTTTCCACTCCGGGATTCGACCCGGAGTCCAAGGAGCGCCCGCCGCTTCCATCGCCTTCTCGACCCTCGCCAGGTCACCCTCGATCAGCGCCCGGAGCCGGGTGAGCGCTTGTTCGAACTCCGTCGCGGCCGCCGCATAGTGGTCCATCTGCGTCTGAGTCGGGCGCTGTATCGACATTCGCTGGCCGCTGACGATTGTGCCGACTCGCTCGGTGATCGATGGAGGCAAGTTTTCTTGTCGCGCTCGAAGCGCCTGGTCGCCACGAAGCGCCTTGAGAATGTCGTTGGTTTTCGCTTCAATTGCGGACGCCTCGTCCGTCAGCCGGGCTTCGGCCGCCGGAGTCTCGAGCAACGCGCGCTTGATCAGGCCAAGCCTCGTTCTCAACTGATTCGCGGTCTCGATCGAGCCGGCGACCGCGCGCTGAAGCCGTGCCACCTTCTGCTGGAACTCCACGAGGGCCGCACGCTCCGCTACAGACATTGACGACTGACCCTCGATGTAGACCGCAAACTCTTGAGCCCCGGTTAGCTCCGTGGTTACTCCGTTTACTCGCTTTGACAGCGCGACCGTGAACTTGCCCGGCATCACCAGGGGTCCGGCTGGCGGCTCGCCAAAGATTTCCTCTTCGGGCTCCGGTGTTCGAGTCGAAAGAACAACCGCTGGATAGCGAAGGTCCCAACTAACGCGGTTCATCCCTGGAGACGCGGGCGCGTTCAGACGCCGGACTACGCGGCCAGCCGGGTCCTTGATGGTGAGAAACAACGACGGCGCTTCTTCTTCCTCTTCAGCGCTGAGCTGTTGCAGTGCGGGATACTGAATCGCTGTGCCCTTCTTCTCGGCTTCTTTCTCGGCATCTTGCCGCTTCTGCTTTTGAGTCTTGGGCGCTTCTTTCAAATAGTAAGTGAAGGTCGCGCCGAACGGAGGATTGTCAGCGGTGAAGAACGACTCGCCTTGAAACCCCTTGCCCCGCCCGCCGAGCGGTTGAGCCACGATGTACATCATGGCGTCCTTGACCGCGAATAGCGCGCTCTCTTTCTGCAACATCTCGGGCTTGAGCGTTCGAAGCGGCGTGTAGTCGTCGAGGATATAAACGCTGCGGCCAAACGTCCCGACCACCAGATCGTTTTCGCGCTTCTGAATCGCGAGATCGCGCACAGAAATAGTTGGCATTCCGCTCTTGAGCTGAACCCATTTCTGCCCGCCGTCTATCGTGAAGAACACGCCAAACTCGGTCCCGGCGAAAAGCAGGTTCGGGTTGACGTGGTCCTCAGCGAAGGCAAGAACCGGATGACTAGCCGGCAGGTTGCCTTTTATCGAAGTCCACGAACGGCCTCGGTCGGTGCTCTTTAGAAGATACGGAGCGAAGTCGCTACGCTTGTGGTTCTCGAACGCCGCGTAGACGGTGTTCTCGTCGTGCTGAGAAGCCGAGATTCGCGAGACATAAGTCATATCGGGGACGCCCGGGAAGCTGTCGATCTTGCGCCAGCCCTTACCGGCGTCTTCGGTCACTTGAATCAAGCCGTCGTCGGTTCCGACGTAAATCAAGCCGTCCTTTTTCGGCGACTCAGCCAGCGCCGACGAGTTGCCAAACGGATCGGTTGAACTGTGCTTGGCTATGGCGTCGGGGCCCCAGATTTTGCCCATCACCGGAAGCTTGTTTCGATCGAGGCCCCGGGAGAGCTGACCGCTGATGGCTCGCCAGCTATCGCCGCGGTCGTCGCTGCGAAACAACCTGTTGGCAGCGAAGTACAGCCGTGTGCGCGAGTGCGGGCTGATGATGAACGGCGAGTCCCAGTTAAAGCGAAGCGCGTCTTCGCCGCGGGCGGGCGCCGGCTGGATGCCCATTCGCTCGCCGGTGCGTTTGTCGTAGCGCACGATCACACCGTATTGAAGCTCGGCGTAGAGCGTATTCGGGTCTTCGGGGTCGACTTGTGTGCGAAACCCGTCGCCACCCAAAGTCACAAACCAGTCCGAGTTGACGATGCCAGAAGCGCTGCGCGTGCGAGACGGACCGCCCAGGCTGTAGTTGTCCTGCAGCCCGCCGTAGACGTTGTAGAACGGTGTCGAGTTGTCGGCCGTCACCGCGTAGAACTGCCCAATCGGCATATTCGCGAAGAACCGCCAGTTCGCGCCGCGATCGTAGCTCTCGTACAACCCGCCGTCACAACCCACTCGATAGTGACTCGTGTCAACCGGATTGATCCAGATGGCGTGATTGTCCACATGCTTTGATTTCTCGCCGAGCGGCCGAAGCGTCCGGCCACCATCGTCGGAGACCTGGAGCAACACGCTCATCACGTAGATCCGATCGACGTCTTTCGGGTCCGCCATTATCTTTCCGTAGTACATAGCGGTCGCGTCGAACGGGTTGCGCCGTTCCCAGCTTCCACCGCGGTCTGTGGAGCGAAAGATTCCGCCTCTTCGTTCCGCGGCTTCAACCGTCGCGTAAATGACGTTCGAGTCTACACTCGAGAGCGCTAGCCCTATTCGGCCCATATCGACGTTGGGCAGCCCTGATCGCAACTTGTTCCAACTCGCGCCCGAGTCGGTGGATTTGTAGATCGCGCTCTCGGGTCCGCCGTTAATCAACGTCCACACGTGACGCCGTCTTTGATACGAAGCCGCATATAGTGTGTCGGGGTTCTGCGTGTCGATCACCACGTCGGTTACCCCTGTATTCTCACTGATCGTGAGCACGCTCTTCCAGGTCTTGCCGCCATCGATGGTCTTGAACAATCCGCGATCCCCGCCCGGTCCCCACAGCGGACCTTGCGCCGCGACGTAGACGTGGTTCGAGTCACGCGGATCGATTGCGATTCGCGAGATGTGCTCCGATGCTTTGAGACCGGTGTTCTTCCATGTCTTGCCCCCGTCGTCCGAGCGATAGACGCCGTCGCCGTATGAAACGCTCCTCTGGCTGTTGTTCTCGCCGGTGCCGACCCAGATGGTCAGCGGGTTCTTCGGGTCGAGCACGACTGAGCCGATCGAATACGAGCCTTCGTTGTCGAACACCGGAGCCCAGGTTATGCCGGCATTGGTCGTCTTCCACACGCCGCCCGAGGCTACGCCAACGAAGTACCGGCTGAAGTCATTCGGGTCGACGGCTATCGCGATGATTCTTCCACCGACGCTCGCCGGGCCGATTGACCGAAGCTTCAAGCCTGCGAACGTTCCCGACGACATCGGGTCGGTTTTTTTTGGGTCATCCTTTTTTGCTTCGTCCGTTCCTGTTTCTTCCTGCTTCGGTTTCTCAGCAGGCTTTTGTTCCTGCGCCAACGCGCAAATCGGTGATGACAGCAGCAGGGCAATCAGACAGAGAGGCATCGCGACTCGGAGTGTCTTCAAGATGCTAGTCCTCCTTGGAGGCGGCTCGTCAACGGGCTTCAGCGATAAATGTATAGAGGGACATTTAAATGAGTTCTGAGAGACCGCCCTCACGAGGGCGGCCTCCTCCACTGGCAGACGTTAACTCGTTGCTAAGGCAACCGCTCGAACTTGAACTCGACGCCCGCCACACCGACCGGCTTCAGCGTCAGGATCTTACCGTCGAGTTTGTATTCCCACTTGGTTTTGGTTCCCATCGAAGTGGGGACCGATTGCGCGAGCTGATGCAGAGTGATGACATTCCCCTGAATTTCGAAGCTACCCGAAGTGGCGGCCAAGCCCTGGAACGCAGCGACGATTTTTTTCTCGCGCTCTTCCTTGGGCTCCTCCTGGGTCCAGATCTTGCGGCCAACGGCGGCTCGGACGAAAGCCATGTACTGGCCGTGCACGACAATCATGCCTTTGGCGTCGGCTTCTGTCTGCGAGCCGCCCGGGAAAGTGGTCGAGACGTACTTGTAAGCGCCGTCCAACTTCGGATCGGCGGCGAACGCGTTAACCGCCGCGGCGGCGAGAATGACTGCGACGAGAACTGCTCTAAACTTCATTTGGACTCCTCCATGCTTTCAAAGGTTGATGATTAGGCGGTAAACCCACCTGCGCTCAGAGTCCGGTATGATACCGTCACGCTCGGCGATTTTTCAACCGAACCCCAACGGCGACTGCGCGGATTCTCCTGGACTCGCGGCGGTCGCCGCATGTGATTCGTTCGGTTAGAATGGTTCGCAACACAGACCGGAGGATTCGATGGATGAAGCTAAAAAGATAGGCGTGCTTGTCGACGACATGTTTTTCGCTTCGAAGATAAGCGCCGCCGCTGCTCAGGCGGGTCGTCAGATTGAGCGAATCAAGAATCGGGAGCATCTCGAACAGCTTGCGGCAGCCCCGCCGTCGCTGGTGATCGTCGACTTGAACTCGGATCGAATCGACCCGTTCGAGGCGATTGAATTCCTGAAATCAACTGCTGACCTGCGCGCCATCCCGGTAGTGGCGTTCGTCTCGCACGTGCAGACTGAGCTGATTCGCCGCGCTCAAGCGACTGGCTGCGACTACGTCTTGCCGCGGTCGGCGTTCAGTCAAATGCTGAACGAAATAGCTTCGGGGAACCTAATCTCGCTGCGACCCTCGCGAACATAGTGCAGACACCTTGATCCTGATGAATTCGGTGTGCAGCCTGTACGGGCGTCCCTCAGTGGGCGCCCTCATTCGTCACAGACGGCGCTTCGATATTGAGGAGGGGCGCCCACGGAGGGACGCCCGTACATGTTCATCATCTTTACACTGTCTGTACCAGTCTGTGCCTTGTGGAGGAAAAACCGGTGGATGATTTACGCCCGCCAGACTAAAGTCTATGCAACGCCCGAGCGAAACTTGATCGTGGGCGAGCTGATCTCACCATAGAATTCGGGCCGTCGGTCGGCGAGGCGGTCTATCTCATAAGACCCAGCGACGTTGACGATTCGATTGTTGTTAGCTTCCTGAAGCTCAATGTCCACGATTAACATCTGTTCGCCTTCGCGGCCCGCTTCCGCGATCGTGTCACCGTTCACGTCCGTGACCTTGCTTCTGCCGATAAACTCCCAGCCGCGCTCGACGCCACAGCGGTTCACGGCTGCGAAGTTCACATGATTCTCGCAGGCGCGACTGTTGATGATGAACTCGGCAGTGCGCCATGCGCCGGTCGGCCAGTTGGTGGGGAGGACGATCAACTCGGCGCCCAGCAGCTTGAGCGCGCGGGCCGCTTCGGGAAAACTTGCGTCGTAGCAGATGTTGATTCCGATTCGCCCGAATGGAAGATCAAAGACGCGAAACGGCTTGTCGCCGGGCGTCAGAAAACGATCGACTCCAAGGAACGGAAGATGAACTTTGCGATAGGTGCCGATTACACCGTCAGGTCCGACAAGCATCGCCGCGTTGTAAAAGCTCGCGCCGTCTCGCTCGATGAACCCTGCAACGACGTACGCTCCAGTTCGTTTGCAGACCTCCGCGATGGCTTCCGTCGAAGGCCCGTCCATCGGTTCACCAAATGGTCTGGCTTCGTCGAGCGCATCGAAGCAGTAGCCCGTGAGCGCGCACTCGGGAAAGACCACCAGCTCAGCGCCGAGATCCGCAGCCGACGAAATGCGCGCAACGATCTTTCGCCGATTAGCCTCGACGTTGCCGATCTCAACATCCATCTGCACGCAAGCTATTCGAGTACTCGCCATTTCCTTCTCCGAGCCTCCTCAAAGGAGACGCCGCCTCTCACAATCCCCATCTCCTAACTGACCACTGGCAACTGACGACTGCCACTGTTTCTTGGCGGAGGCGTGTGGGAATCGAACCCACCCAGGCCGCCTCTCGACAACCCGCAACGGGTTTGAAGCCCGCGAGAACCACCAGGCCCCCTGCGCCTCCGCTCGACTCCAACCTATCAAGCTCCAACTCAAAAGGCAAAACTCACCTTCGGTCCGGTCACCGACTTCCGGCTACCGGCCGAGAGTCTTCTTTTGCAGTCGGTTCATGAACCGCGACATCTCGACTGTCGCGCGCACGTGAATTCCTTCGCCGATCTTCTCGACCTCGTCGTAAGCCTCGACCGAAAACGTGATCGTGTGGTCAGCGACCTCGACGACTTGTGCCTTCAGCGTCACCTTCATGCCGACCGGTGTCGCCGCGAGGTGTTTGACATTCACCAGCACCCCGACCGAGACCCATCCCTCCGGCAGAAGCTTCTGTATTGCGTCGCTTGCGGTCACCTCCATGTGATAGATCATTATCGGAGTGCCAAAGACCTCAGGCATCTCCCCGTGAAAGTGAGCCACGGTCATCTCCCTGGTCACCGTGATGACGTTTTCGGCAGTCGCGCCGACCGGAATGTTCGATGTAGGCTTCATCCGTCCCCTCACAATAACAGTCTTGAAAGAGCCTCATTCTAGCCCGGCGACTGGTGGAAGTCATGTGACGGCAGACAACACCGGGCGTGGCGCGCGTGCGACAGTTCGCTCCTCCCGGTCTCGTGCACCGCCGCTTTACGTGAAAACTGCGAGGCGGAGGAGCCCGGCTTGTTGGCACACCCATTGCCACAGCATAATTCAAGCTCTCAATCGACTAGTCAGGGGACTCTAAATCTTGATCAGACAAACGACGCTCGAAAGGGCGGTTTCGACGCGAGGCCACGGCTTGCATACCGGCGAGCCCTCACACATCACGCTCAAGCCAGCTCCGGCCTACACCGGATATGTTTTTCGCCGGACAGATCTCAACAACTTCGAGATACAGGCAGCGCCTCAGTTCGTCGCGCGAGTCAGCTACGCTACGACGCTTATGCGCAAGGGGGTGATGATCGCGACGGTTGAGCACCTGTTGGCCGCGCTTGCGGGCAGTCAGATCGACAACTGCATAATAGAAGTCGATTCCCTTGAAGTGCCCATCCTCGATGGAAGCGCGGAGCCGTTTATCGAGATGATCGAGCAAGCGCGCGTCGCGCACCTCGAAGCGCCGCGTCAGTTTCTGCGCGTTCTGAAGCGCGTGGAAGTCGCCGAAGGCAACCGCCGCATGAGCCTGAGTCCCGCGCCGCATCTCTCTATTTCATGCCTGATCGAGTTTCCGCACCCGATGATCGGAACACAGCGTCTCGAGATTCAACTGGCGAACGGACAGTTCGCCCAGCAAATTGCTTCGGCGCGCACATTCGGATTTCTGCACGAGATCGAATCGCTTCGAAACATGGGCTTGACTCGCGGGGGTTCGCTCGAGAACGCCATCGTGCTGACACCGGAAGGCGGCATCTTGAATCGAGAGGGGCTGAGGTTTGCGGACGAGTTTGTTCGGCATAAGGTCATCGACATCATCGGCGACCTCGCGCTGTTTGGCATGCCGGTCCTGGGCCACGTTGAAGCCGAGCGGTCCGGCCACGGTGTTCACACTGCACTGGTGTCGCGAGTGCTGCGCGACGACGCCGCGTGGGAGATCATCGACTCGCCCGCCGTTGCGACTGCGACGTTGGTCCGTAGTCCGTAGTCCGTAGCCCGTTAGTCCGCGCACCTATGCCTCAGGGTGCCTTATTTAGAAACTTCTTCAGCGTCGGGTAAACCAACAACTCAGTTCGATGAACACGGTGCAACCTGTACGGGCGTCACTCCGTGGGCGCCCCTCCTGAACATCGAAGCGTCCGTGACACGAAGGAGGGGCGCCCACGGAGGGACGCCCGTACAGGTTCATCATCTCTACAGTCTCCAATGCCCCAGGCGCAGAGCTTGCGCGTCACACGCAGGGTAAGCGCTGCGTCAACCCTGACGGCCGATTGCGAAAACACAGCCAAACCGGCAATCCCGGCGCTTGTTTCGAAGGCACGCACATTGCACGCATTTAGTCGGAACCAGAAAACAACAGCGTTAACGGGAGAACATTAGGCGCCGAGCTTATGCCGGCGTGTTCGCAACACTACCAACCACATGGAGGAAAACAAATGCCCACTCGAATTCTTGCGCTGACCCTGACTGGCTTGCTGATCTGCGCTCTTGTAAATGTAGAACCGGCCTCGGCCAGATCGAAGCCGGACAAGCAAACCAGGCTCACTGAGAAGGTGAAAGCAGGCATCTTAAAGCTCGGGACGGGAACGGACTCACGGGTTGCGCTCAAACTTCGCGACAAAAAAGTACTCGTTGGCTACATCAGCGAGGTGAATGACAACTCGTTTGTGGTATCCGACCCGAAGAGCGGAACAGATTCGACGGTCTCTTACACCGATGTCACTCAGGTGAAGGGGCACAACCTTGGCACAGGCGCGAAGATCGCGATTGGGATCGCTGTAGGCGTTGGGATAGCGCTCATTGTGCTCGCGATCTATCTGAACTGCTGCACCGGCTAGCGCCTGTGCGTCCGCGTTTGTCCATGTGCTAACATCTCCCCTCCGCTACAGCAGAGCGGGATAAATGGACAAGTTCAGAATCAAAGGCGGGCGCCCGCTCGAAGGGCGGGTCCAGATCAGCGGCGCTAAGAACTCGGCGTTGCCCTGCATGGCTGCGGCGCTTCTGACGTCCGAGAGCGTCACGCTGCACAATCTGCCATACGCCCGCGACATCATCACGATGCGGCGCTTGCTGGAAGATCTGGGCAGTCACGTATTGATGCCCGAGCTTCGAACGCTGAAGATTTCGGCGGACAATGTCGAGTTCTTCGAAGCACCCTATGAACTGGTCAAGACGATGCGTGCCTCGGTGCTCGCGCTCGGGCCGCTGCTTGCGCGCTTCGGCGAAGCGCGAGTGTCGATGCCGGGTGGATGCGCCATTGGACAGCGGCCGATCGATCTCCATCTCGCGGGGTTCGAGAAGCTGGGTGCTTCAGTGACGCTCGAAGGCGGGGACGTGATCGCGCGTGCTTCAAGGCTTCAGGGGCGCGAGGTTTACTTCGATACGGTCACCGTCACCGGCACCGAGAATCTGATGATGGCTGCGGCGCTCGCCGAGGGAGTCACCGTCCTGAACAACGCCGCTCGCGAGCCTGAAATCGTCGACCTCGCCGAATTGCTGAACAAGATGGGCGCGCGAATCGAGGGCGCCGGTCTGAGCACTGTCACAATCGAAGGCGTCGAACGGCTTGGCGGCGCCGAACACACGATCATCCCCGACCGCATCGAGGCTGCCACTTTTGCGGTCGCGGCAGCCATCACCGGCGGATGTCTCGAAATAACAAACTGCAATCCTCAGCACATCACCGCCGTTCTGGACAAGATGCGCGAAACGGGCGTCTCGATTGAACAGCCAAACGCTTTTTCGCTCAAAGTGAAAGCCCCCGATCGGCTCAAGTCTTCGGACGTCACGACCTTGCCTCATCCCGGTTTCCCAACCGACGTGCAAGCACAGTACATGGCGCTCATGGCGTTGGCCGACGGAGTTTCGATAATCACCGAGACTATTTTTGAGAACCGCTTCATGCACGCGTCCGAGCTCTTGCGAATGGGCGCCAACATTCATCTCAACGGACGGCAAGCCGTTGTGGAAGGCGGCGGGTTGATGGGCGCGCGGGTTCAAGCCTCGGACTTGCGGGCTTCGGCGTCCCTGGTGCTGGCGGGGCTGGCGGCGCGCGGCGAGACGATCGTCGACCGCGTCTACCACATCGATCGCGGCTACGAGAAGATCGAGGAGAAGTTGAGCTCGGTCGGCGCAGAGATTGAAAGGTTCAGAGAGTGATCCGGGATTCGTGATCCGTGATTCGTGATTCGTGACTTGTGCGCGGAGCGTGCGGGCGATGTCACGGGTCACGAATCACGCATCACGTTTCTTTTATGTTTGACTGGCTTACGAAGGTTGATCAATAATTGCTGGCGAGAACATCATGGAAAATATGTCCGATCAGAGTTGTATATTTTGCAGTATCGCTCATAAAGACACGCCCGCGGAGCTCGTCTATCAAGATGAAACTATCGTCGCTATCAAGGACGCCAACCCTCAAGCGCCCGTTCACGTTTTATTGATACCGCGAGAGCACGACCTTGAATCGCTCAACGACGCCTCAAAGCTCGACGTGTCGCTCCTCGGGCATCTTCTTTACACCGCCGCCAAGGTTGCCAACCTGTTGGATATCGCTGAAACCGGCTATCGAGTTGTGATAAACACGGGCGACCTGGCAGGACAAAGCGTAGCTCACCTCCACGTTCACGTGCTGGGTGGCCGCAAGCTCGCCTGGCCTCCCGGTTGAAGTTGCCGGTTTTAGGCCGAATCCTGATTGGCTCAACCCAAAAACAAACTAAGATCTGGATTGCTGCCGGCGTGTCGACCGCCCAGGGGGGTCCCGATCAATATACATCCCCGACGAATGCGATGATGGCGTCGACAATATGCTTGTGCGGCCACAAAGGATGGATGGCTCGTAAGTGCCCTGGTCCGTTAGAACAACACTAACAATCGCGCTGGCCGGCGCACTTTTGCAATTGTACGTCGCCAGGAGAGCAGTATTGGCGATCGCTGCGATCACCGGTTGGCCGAAGGGCCGGCTGCGCGTCGCGGCGGCTGGGATCCTCGTGTACCTTGCAGTTCTACCGCTCTCTTCGCTGATTGCTTACGCGTTCGGAGTTAGCGCATCGTTTCAGGGCTCGTCGCTCTTTGACCGGGCGTTCACTTATCCCTTCTGGATCGGGATAGTTTTAGGGGCGCAGCTTTTCATTCTGGTACTGGCTATGGACCTTGTGAAACTCGCTCTGCTTCCGATCTGCAGGCGAAAGAAAGCCGGATGGCAGACCGTCGAGGCGTGGGTATTCGTCACGGTGCTGGGGCTTGCGGGCGTGTACGTCAGCGCCAGAATCTACAGCGACACCTTTCTGTTACGAACCCGGAGTACGGAATTCCAAGTTGCCAACCTTCCTCCGGGGTTATCCGGACTTCGAATCGTACACATAGCAGACCTACAAGTTGACAGCCGCACCAATACGGGCAAGCTCGATCCCTACATCGACGCAGTCAACAGATTGAAACCTGACCTCATTCTTTTTAGCGGCGATGCGGTGACCTCGGGGTCCAGTTTTGTCGAGCAAGCGGCCGAAGCGATGAGCAGGCTGAGGGCGCGGTTCGGCACCTACGCCTGTGTTGGCGATCACGACTACTTCGCGGACCGCAAGCTGGTTGTGGACCAGCTCCAGGCAAGGGGAATAGTGGTTCTGGAAAACAAGTCGACGACTGTACCTGTTGATGACGGCTCGGTCGTTATCACAGGAGTGACCAACGTCTACCGCAACAACGTTTCGGAAGAAACCGTGAACAAACTCGCGCGCGAACGAGCTCCGGCCTCGCTCAGCATTCTTCTTACACACCAGCCTTCGACCTGGCTGGTGAGGGTTGCAGCGGACCGCGAGTACGACCTGTTCCTCGGAGGACACACTCACGGCGGTCAAATAGTCTTCCCGCTGCCGGGGTTCCTGCTAACCGGATCGTCCTTCGAGACGAAATACGTAACAGGCTTTTACAGGGTCGGATCGATGCTGGTCAGTATCAACAACGGGCTCGGGCTGACACTGGCTCCGATCAGGTACCATGCTCCGGCGGAAGTGACGCTGATCGTTTTGAAGTGACTTGGTCAATCGGAGCAGCGCCCTTGAATTCACTGGGCGAGACCAATCCGCTGCATAAGGTTTGCGAAGCGCGGGTCCGAGCGAAGGCTATCAAAATCTGCATCGCCTTTCAGATTATAGAAAAGGAGCTGGTCGCGTTCATTGTAAGCCTTCTCCAGCCACTCAAAGGCGTGCTCAGTGTCTCCAGTGCGGGCATAGGCAGCCGCCATTCTCGCGGGAGATATATAGACTCGCTTGCCAGCCTCTTTGGTTAACTCCAGATACTCCTGCCAAAAACCTTTTGCCCCGCCCTCTTGATAGGCGCGTTTGAGTGCCCCGGTCGTGCGCTGCGAGAAGTGACTCGACCTCCGAGCGCACCTCCGAATCGCCCGAGCAAGCCTCATCGGGAAGAATCGAGAACTCCTAAGGGACTTCAATCCCGGTGGAGAGTTTTGTTTGCCCGATAAGATGGCCGAGACTCTGGCTTGGAAACTCTGACGCGGCCCATTCTAGTTCAAGGGCCGCTGAAGGAGCAACGCAAGGAGCCAAGCTTGCGGTATCAGACGCCGACGTTCTGCGCACTGGGTTCTATTGGCGACCCGACTATGCGGTTGAAGTGATCTCTATTGTTTGAAATTCGGGTCGCCCGTTCAAAATAAAAGCATGGAGTACAGGCTTTAGCCTGG
>JBASRN010000005.1:0-37568 GCA_049273855.1 Blastocatellia bacterium | reverse complement strand
TCTTGCGATGGACGGCAGAGCCCCCGTTCCCCCGGCCACCGCGTGACCTTTAAAGCTACGCAGCTCCATTTGGCAATGCTCGTGCCAGTGGCTCTGCCCCGCGCGGGTAGCCGTAACTCTTTTAATTGGATGAAACCCGGGCGGTGCGACCTGCGGTGCATAACAAATCATGTCATAGGCTGAGTGACGAATACTGTTAAACGATGCGAAGGGAGAGCCGAAGCGGAATGGACACGGAACCGGGCCGCAGATGTCTCGATGCTGCGGTTCCAAGCTTGACCCTCTGGCCGTGCTTTTGGCGCTTTTCGATAGCAAATCCCGGGACTTCCGCTATAATGGGGCCGGCCAGGGCCCGGCTCTGGCGCGACTGGCACTCAGAGCGGACCGCGAGAGTTGACGGGTCGTAACTTTCATATCGCCCGCAACCTCGTGCCCCGCGCGACCCGGACAACAACTCTAATCTGCCCGCGTCCGAGGAAGAGTCAGAGCACTAACGCAGAGGTCAATCGGGAGCACTCCCGGTCACCTTGGCTCCTTCGCTTCTGACAAAGGCTGGTCGTTCTCGCGGTAGGCGAACCGCGAATTTGATCTTTCACAACTAGCTTAACTATTCGCAGCGTCGTAAAAGCAGGAACGGCTCGAGCGATAGATAAGACGTACGGAGGTCATATGCAAGCTGATGTTACTCTGATTCGTATCGTCTTCGTCGCGGCGCTCGGAGGTGCGGGCTATTTCCTCAAACCTTTTCCGAAGCCAAGTGCCGGCAACGCCGTCATTTCGGCCATAGTTGGGGTAATACTTGCCCTCTCGATAATTTTCTTCGAGACCCGGATCCGCAAAGCCACTCTTAAGACTCTTATCGGCGGAGCGGTTGGGTCAATTCTTGGTATCGCGGGCGCCACATTAATTTGCTGGATCATAGCCGCACAGCACGCGATACCCGAAGAGTTCAAATCTTTCCTTACGCTAACGCTGACGTTATTCATGGGTTACGTCGGACTGATCGTCGGAGCAGTTAAGGGAGACTATCTGGATCTGGCAGCGCTTGGAGGTATTTTCGTAGAGAAGGGAGCAAGCAAAGCTCATTCACTCATACTCGATACGTCGGTCATCATTGATGGCCGCGTCGCGGACATTGCCGAAACCGGGTTTCTCTCGGGAACTCTGGTCATCCCTCAATTCGTTTTGCGCGAGCTTCAGCAAATAGCCGACAGCGCCGACTCGATCAAACGTAACCGCGGACGCCGCGGTCTCGACATCCTGCAGCGGATCCAGAAGAAGAAGGGCAGCTATGAGATTGTCATCAGCGAAGCTGACTTCCCGGACGTCCGCGAAGTCGACCACAAGCTGATCGAGCTGGCCAAGCAGATCGAAGGCAAGATCGTCACAAACGATTTCAATCTGAACAAGGTCGCGCAGCTCCGGGGTGTTTCAGTACTGAACATCAACGAGCTCGCCAACGCGCTCAAGCCTGTCGTCCTCCCCGGCGAAGTCATGCGAGTCTTCGTGCTCAAGGAAGGGAAGGAGTACAACCAGGGAGTGGCTTATCTGGACGATGGGACTATGGTGGTGGTCGACAACGCGCGCAGGATGATCGGAAAGAACGTTGACGTGTCGGTTACCAGCGTTTTGCAAACAACAGCGGGCAAGATGATCTTCGGCCGCTTTAGCGAGGACGGGCGCGCTGCCGTCCCGCGTCATACGTCGGCCTCGCAGTGACCGAGGGCAAGCTCAACATAGCCATCATTCCCGCTGCCGGAATCGGGGCGCGAATGCACTCGGATCGCGCCAAGCAGATGATTGAGTTGGGCGGCGTCCCACTGCTTGTACACTCGCTTCGCCGCTTCGAAGACTGCGATGCGGTGCATCAAGTCATCCTCGTTCTGCAGCCGAGCCTTACCACCGACGTGCTCGGGCTGATCTCCCGCCACAACTTGACGAAGATAGGGCGCGTGGTGGCCGGAGGCGCCGAGCGTCAAGATTCGGTCTATCGAGGACTTCAAGTGGTTAAGGAGGAGTACGCTGGAATCGTCGTCGTGCACGATGCGGCCCGGCCGTTCGTCAGACCCGAAGAGATATGCAGCGTGATCGAGCGAGCTGCGAACACCGGAGCTGCCTTGATGGCGACTCCCGCAGTTGACACGATCAAACTGGTGAAGTCGGGCCGGGTTAAGCGGACTCTGGATCGCAAGCGGATCTATCAAGCGCAAACGCCGCAAGCGTTCAAGTATTCGATAATCCGTGAAGCATATGAGCGAGCTTATGCTGATGGCTTTACCGCCACCGATGACTCGGAGCTTGTTGAGCGCATCGGCCACCGCGTGTCGATCGTCGAAGGCTCACCGATCAACATCAAGATTACTCGGCCGTTCGATCTGAAGCTGGCTGAGGTGATCCAGGCCGAGTTCTTCGAGACGTGATTGTCGTTTGAGTGCGCGCGCCGCCTGTCGATGACTCGAAAACCCAGCTTTCTATGACCTCTTCTATTCGCATTGGAATAGGCTACGACATTCACCAACTGGTCGAGGGGCGGAAGCTCGTGCTCGGCGGATTCGAGGTTCCTTTCGAAAAGGGTTTACTCGGTCACTCCGATTCGGATGTTCTGACGCATGCCATCTGCGATGCGCTGCTGGGAGCGGCCGCACTGGGCGACATCGGCACTCACTTTCCTGACACTGATCCGCGCTGGGCGGGAGCTTCGAGTCTGGACTTCCTTGCGAGCGTCGTCGAACTCGTGGCTGATCGAGGATACCGAGTTGGCAACGTTGACGCGACACTTATGGCGGAGCGCCCGAAGCTCAAGCCTCATATACAGGCGATTCGCGAACGACTCGCTTCGGTCCTCGAAGTTCATCTTGATCAAGTGAGCGTGAAAGCAAAGACAAGCGAAGGCCTCGAGTCAGTTGGGCGCGGCGAGGCAATCGCGGCGCATGCAGTCGCACTACTACGCGCTCGGTAGTCGTGCGGCTGCTTCCGAATGTTAGACTCTTATTTGTTTCTGGAATTGCCGATGAGAGGAAGGGCGTTAACGACTGCGGTGATGTTATTGTGGTGGCCCATCCCGGCCGGTATTCCATTGGCACGCCCGGCAACACCTCAAGACAAGACTTATCGTGATCAAGCAACGAAGGCTATCAGCGACGCGATTTTCAAGACGATGAAAGCTTTTCTGACGGGAGACGTCAAAACCTTAAGACAACGTTCGACACAGCGAACCCTTGATCTGGTCAATCTGGTCTATGAGGCGGCTCGCAAGGACTCCCGCCTTCAAGAAGAGTTGCGGAGCGCGCGAGTCACCAATGCGGATGAGTTTCTGGGGTTTTTCATGCAGGGGATGGCGAATCAGTATCTTCAGGCGTTGCCATTGCCCCCGGAGCAAGCAGCTAGAAGAGCAGCTAACGACGCAGTCGTATCACTCACCAGCCGCTCCGAGGCCAGGATCATGGTGGGCGATTCTGAATTCGCTCGCGCAAAGCTTGTCGCTAGAGAGTGGAAGATTGATTTGACGGATTTGCTCAAGAGAGCTGTCCTTCGAGAAGTGAAGAATCCCGAGATGCGAGCCAGGATAAAGAGCCTGTAAATGCGAGCGGTTGATATCATCGCCAGAAAGCGAGACGGGCAGGAGCTGGACCGCGACGAGATCGGCTTCGTCATTCGCGCCTACAGTTCCGGCGAATTGGCAGACTACCAGATGTCCGCGCTTCTGATGGCTATCTACCTGCGCGGGATGAGCAAAGAAGAAACTATCGCCCTAACCGAAGAGATGCTTTACTCCGGGGAGGTCGTGGACTTTTCCGATCTCGGGCGGCCGCGCATCGATAAGCACTCGACCGGAGGTGTAGGCGACAAGACGTCGCTGGTGCTCGCCCCGGTGGTGGCTGCCGGAGGAGTTTTGGTCCCGATGATCTCAGGCCGCGGACTCGCTCACTCGGGCGGCACGCTCGACAAGCTCGAATCAATCCCGGGTTTCAGGGTCAACCTGTCCCTGGATGAGTTCCGCTCAACCCTGGTGAGAATTGGCGCGGCGCTGATCGGTCAGACCCGAGAGATCGCGCCCGCCGACAAGAAGCTCTACGCGCTTCGGGATGTGACCGGCACCGTCGCATGCGCGCCGTTGATGGCCGCTTCGATAATGAGTAAGAAGATGGCTGAAGGGATAAGCGGTTTGGTTTCTGACGTCAAGGTCGGAAGTGGCGCGTTCATGAAATCCGAGGACGAAGCCCGGGCGCTTGCCCAGGTGCTGATCGACATCGCACATGGTATGGGCAAAGACGCGGCGGCGCTGATCACAGACATGAACCAGCCGCTGGGCCGCGCCGTCGGAAACTCGCTTGAAGTGATTGAATCATTCGAAGCTCTGAAGGGAAACGGTCCGCCGGATTTCATCGATTTGTGCCGCGAATTGGCTGCCGAGATGTTGCAGATGGGCGGGGCCGCTTCCGATATCAATCGGGGGCGCGCGCTGTACAACGAGTTGATCGGATCGGGAGCGGCGCTTGAGAAGATGCGCCAAATAATTGAAGCTCAATCGGGAGACCCGCGCGTTGTGGATGACTATGGGTTGTTGCCGAGTGCCGTTCACACAAAGGCAGTACTCACGCCGCAAGCAGGCTTCGTCCAAGCGATCGATGCCGAAGGTGTAGGTCACGCGTCGATGTTGCTGGGCGCCGGTAGAGCACGGTTGGACTCGCAGATCGATTACGGAGTCGGCTTGATGGTGGAAGCCAGAATCGGAGACAGAATTGAGCGAGGCTCGCCGCTGGTTACACTTCATTTTAGCGACGAAGGTCCGGTTGAAGAAGCGGCAAACTCGATCACTCGCGCATACACGATTGGACTTGAGCGCGTCGACCCGCCGACGCTGATCAAAGCTGTTCTCCGCTGATTTACAAACACTGTGGGAGTGGATAGAATCGGCTCGATTCAGCAGCCGAATGGTTGCCGGCTACCTAACCGGCCTGAGCGCCGCCGCTCAAGAGTGAATTGCACGAGCACCCGGAGGTTCAAGATGAAGAAACTAGGCAGAAGAGATTTCTTTCGCACAAGTGCGCTCGCAAGCATCACAGCCGGATTAGCTGGCGGCGCGCCTATTGGCAGTTTCGCTCAGTCAAAGGGTTCGCGGCCGGCCGTTGTCTCGAGCGCCAACGGCTTGCGCGCGAACGCGAAGGCGATGGAGATGATTCGCGCCGGCGCCGACACACTCGATGCTGTGGTTGCCGGCGTCAACATAGTCGAAGACGACCCGAAGGATATGTCCGTCGGCTACGGCGGCTTGCCCAACGAAGAAGGTGACGTCGAGCTTGACGCAAGCGTGATGCACGGACCAACCAGACGCGCGGGCGCTGTAGCTTCTATTCGCCACATCAAGAATCCTTCTAAGGTGGCGAAGCTCGTTCTGGAACGCACTGACCATCTTCTCCTGGTTGGTGAAGGCGCTCTTCGTTTCGCGCTGGCTCACGGGTTTAAGAAGGAGGATCTGCTTACTGAGGAGTCGCGAGCGGTCTGGCTAAGGTGGAAAGAGACTATGAGCGAAAAAGACGCATGGGGACCGGGGCTTACGGCGCCTGATGGCGTAGATCCCAACCAGAGTTTCCTCTACGACGGCCCGATGAAGCGTGTCGAAATCATTGCGCTTGCGGACCAGATCATCGCCCAACCGCCGACCGGCACAATCAACTGCATTGCGGTCAATGAGCGCGGAGACATCTCCGGTACGACGACGACGAGCGGGCTTGCGTTCAAGATTCCCGGACGCGTTGGCGACTCACCGATCATCGGCGCCGGCTTGTTCGTCGACAACGAAGTCGGAGCAGCGGGTTCGACCGGGCGCGGCGAAGAAAACATCAAGATATGCGGCGCACACACGATTGTCGAGATGATGCGCCGAGGCATGTCGCCAACGGATGCGTGCCTCGAAGCTTGCAAGCGAGTCTCGAACTCGTACAACGGGAACATGAAGAAGCTGCGGACGTTTAGCATCAATTTCTATGCAGTGAACAAGGCGGGCGAGTACGGCGGCGCGGCGTTGTGGGGCTATTCGATCACCAGGAAAGGCGAACGCAAGCGAGCCCAGTACGCGGTACACGACGGGCGCGAGAACAAGCTGCACGACCTCACGTACCTCTACGAATCGCCAGACAAGTAGCATGGCCTTCGTTTGTGTAACTTCAACGATCTCTCGATGAAGAAAGCCTTCTTCACATTCTGCTGCACGGTATTTCTCGTCATCCCTATGAGTCACGGCGGACACGCTCAAAACAAACCACGCGCGCGCGAACTCGGCGTTGCCTTTGAAGGAACAGCCGGTCCTTTCAACGCGATCACGGATGTGAAAGGCGTCGAAGTCGGCCACTCGACTCTCATCTCTGGCGAAGGGAAGCTTGTGGTCGGCTCGGGTCCGGTGCGAACGGGCGTGACGGCGGTCCTTCCGCGAGGAAAGCAATCGGCAAACGCGCCGGTTTTCGCCGGATGGTTCTCGCTCAATGGCAACGGCGAGATGACCGGCACTACGTGGGTTGAAGAGTCGGGCTTTCTCGAAGGGCCAGTGATGATCACCAACACCCACAGCGTTGGCGTAGTGCGCGATTCGGTTGTTGCGTGGCGAGTGAAGCAGGGTTCGCCCGATCCGACCGGCTATTGGTGGTCGCTGCCCGTGGTAGCGGAAACTTATGATGGATACTTGAACGACATAAACGGGTTTCATGTCAGAGAGAAGCACGTCTTCGAAGCGTTAGACGGCGCGAAGCCGGGCGCGGTCACGGAAGGAAACGTCGGCGGCGGAACAGGCATGATCTGCTACGGATTCAAAGGCGGTATCGGTACCGCTTCGAGGAAGCTTGATGAGAGAACGGGCGGCTACACCGTGGGCGTGCTTGTGCAAGCGAACTTCGGACGCCGTAATCAACTGCGCATCGATGGTGTTCCCGTCGGGGCTGAGATTAAAGACGACAACGTTGCTCTTGATCAACCGCGCCCGGGCAATGAAGACATCGGATCGATCATAATCGTAGTGGCAACGGATGCACCGCTCCTTGCGCATCAGTTGAAGCGGTTGGCGCGCCGCGCGGCTCTTGGCGTCGCGCGGACCGGAAGCAGCTCGGGAAACGGATCGGGAGACATCTTTATAACTTTCTCGACTGCGAACCCGGACGCCGCAAAACAAACCGGCCCGGTTCAGCTAACCATGCTCCCGAATGACTTGCTGAATCCGATTTTTGAAGCGACCGTGCAGGCGACAGAAGAAGCCATCGTCAATGCGCTGGTAGCGGCCGAAACCATGACTGGCATAGACGGTCATAAGGTTGTGGCGATTCCGCATGACCGGCTCAAGCAGGTGATGAAGAAGTACAATCGGTTAGCTGATGCAAACAAATAACACGGCAGTATTAGTTGCATCAATTAAGTAGCGTCCGGCGCATATTGGTGTTTCTGTCAACAACTCATGACGGATTGTAGATCTATCGGAGGCCAGCAAGAAAGGACTAGGTTGCACCATCAGCGAATGAAATGGATGGGGATGGTTTCTCTTCTGGTGGCAGCGTTACTCGCTCCCGCCTGCACCAGTGTCCTCGGCAAGCGTGACGAGGCAGGGGGCAAGCTTCGCGTCGGAATCGTCTTCGACATCGGAGGCAAGGACGACAAGTCCTTCAACGCAGCGGCGTGGCAAGGCGTCAAGCGGGCCAGGGAAGAACTTGGCATCTTCCTTCGCGATGTCGAGCCCGGCGATCCAACTTCGATCGAGCCTTCGATGCGCGCGTTCGCCGAGCGGGCGTATGACCTGATCATCGGCGTCGGCTTCGCGCAAGCGCCGATCATGAACGATGTAGCTCGCGACTATCCAAACTTGAAGTTCGCCATCATTGACGGCGTGATCGACACCCCGAATGTCGCCTCCCTGATCTTCGAAGAACACGAAGGCTCGTTCCTTGTCGGGATGATCGCCGCCCGTCAGTCGAAGACCGGTAAGATCGGCTTCGTCGGTGGTATGGACATACCGCTGATTCACAAGTTCCAAACTGGCTACGAAGAAGGCGCGCGTTACGCGAATCCGAAGATTGAAGTGTTCGAGAACTACGTAGGCGTGAGCGACGCTTCGTGGAACAATCCCGGTAAGGGGAAGGAGCTGGCGAAGGCGCAGATCGAGCGCGGAGCGGACGTCATCTTTCAAGCTGCGGGCAACTCGGGGCTTGGTGTGTTCGACGCCGCCGAGGAAACTCGCAAGCTCGCGATCGGCGTCGACTCTAATCAGAACTGGGTGAAGCCGGGCTTCATTCTTACCAGCATGATCAAGCGTGTGGACGTAGCCGTGTTCAACGCGATCAAGGAACTCAATGATGGAAGATTCACCGGCGGGATTCATCTGTTTGGGCTGGAGAACGATGGCATCGGCTACGCGCTCGACGACTACAACAGGAACTTGATCCCGCAGTCGGTGCTTGATGAAGTTGAGCGCGCCAAGCAAGACATCATCGCAGGACGTATCAAAGTCACCGACGCGATGGCAGAGAAGTGAAAGCCCGAAGCCGGAACGATAGGGCTTTGACTCAACTGGTTACCGAAGGCGCCGTTGCGGCTTGATCAACGACTCGCTCGATTCTGGTATCGACTATGCGATTACGATGCGCCGTCTGGACGGTCAAGCGGAGGCCATTGTACTCAACGCTCTCGCCTGGTCTGAGAATCCGGCCCGCCCGCGCCATCATGAACCCCGCGATCGTGTGGTAGCTGTCCGACTCAGGCAGACCTAAGTTGAGCCGCTTATTCGCGTCTCTGATCGAAAGGTTCCCCTTCACGTTGAAGCTGCCATCGGGCTGTTCGACGATCTGCCGAACGGCTGCGTCGTCGTGCTCGTCGCGTATGTCGCCGACTATTTCTTCAAGCAAGTCTTCGAGAGTAACCAGCCCCTCGACTCCGCCGTGTTCGTCCACCACGAGCGCCATGTGTTCGCTCGACCGCCGTAGCCTTCGCAACGCGTCGTTGAGCATGACTGAGGTTGGAAGAAAAACTGCGGGCCTGATTATCTCTTGCAGATCGACGGAGCCCTCGCGGCGCACCACCCGACTCAGATCCTTATGCAGCAGAACGCCGATGATATCGTCGAGCGATTCGCGGAATACAGGCATCCGCGAGTAGCCGGTTTGTTCAAAGAAGTCCAGCATCTCGACCGGCTCGAGACTCGCGTCTACAGCTTCAATCTCTGTGCGAGGTACCATAACGCTTTCAACCGTTGCTTCTGTGAAATCGAAGACGTTTGAGATCAATCGCCGCTCGTCCTCGATTAAGTGGCCGCTCTTGTGACTGAGCGTGATGAGCTGACGCAGTTCTTCTTCGTTGTATGAGGCTACGTGTTGGGTTGAGGACTTGAGGCCGAGCAGCCGCAGAACCAGATTCCCAGAATGGTTGAGCAGCCAGATGGGCGCCTTAAACGTCTTATAAAAGACTTCCATGGGCCGCGCGACGATCAGAGCGACTCGTTCGGCTCGTTCGAGCGCCAGGGTCTTGGGCGCAAGCTCGCCGAGAACTATATGCAGAAACGTGATGCTCGCAAAGGCAACCGCTACGGCAACCGAATGCGCGGCAAGCTCAGATGGCGTGCCCGGGAGAACGAGGCGGAACACGGGTGTAAACAGATTCGCCAGCGTCTGCTCGCCGATCCACCCGAGGGCCAGGCTTGCCAGCGTGATCCCAAGCTGTGTTGCGGAGATGTAAGCGTCCAAATGCTCGATAACTCGAATCAGGGCTCGCGCGCGTTTGTTGCCGTGGGCGACGAGGGTGGTGATTCGCGAGCGTCGCACGGCGACTAGGGCGAACTCGGAGGCGACGAAGAACCCGTTGGCCAGGACCAGGAGCAAAACGATAGCAAGTTTGATTAGAACCCCTGATAGCGATGAGCCATCCATAACTGTCCAGAATTCTATCAATCTCGCTCTGTGAAGACTAGCGTCCGTAAGGGGCCAACACACTGACTTAACAACTTATACCGTCCGGTGACGAAATACGGTGGGCGAGCCGGGTCGTTTTGGTTGCATTTAAGGGGGTGTTAAAAATGGGAAAATCGGATCGCGGGGGTGACTAGCCGTGGTGTTGCGGAGTCGCAAGATGCCCGGCGGCATTTTGACCGAAACCCGTCAATCAAGAAGGTCACCGTCATTTGTTTTGTCGGTTCTAGGCGAGCCGATTTGCTTACCTGCTTCGACTTAGATGGCAGGTCCTCTCTGGAACACGCGTCGCATCACCGAATCCGATCCGCAATTCTTGGTCAGCAGGAGAGTCCGGCTATGGCGCCTATCAGAGGCGAGCAGCGGAACAAGATCGTTAACCGCATGGCTATGGCTATCACCATCGTGGGCCTGTTCGTATTTGTTTACTCGGGCTGGTCTCTTGCGGTCGGCGGCTTCGAACTCGAATACATCTGGTTGGGCCTCGTTACTTTGGTAATGGTCTCCCGCATTGATATAGGAATCCACAAGACGGAAAGTTCGCTTAGCCTCTCTGATACTTTCGTTTTCATCTCGGTGGTGCTCTACGGCGTTCCCGCCGCGGTAGTTCTTGCGGGAGCTACTGCCGGCGCGCTCGCGCTGCAATCCAAAGAGGGTGGCAAGCACCTGTTTTTCAAGCCGGCGCTGATGAGTCTTTCGATCTTTGCTTCCGGCGAGGCAATGAGTCTGACGTTTGGTGGCATAGATCGGTTGGGGTCGGAACTGGCCGACCTGGGAATGGCGGTGGGCATGCTAAGCGCCATTCACTTCATTATCAAATGGGGAGTGACGAGCGTGGTCGCGTCATCCGGCCGGGAAAGCAATGCCACTGCGAGCTGGAAGGACCGCTTCGCATGGACCGCGCTTTCGTACGTGGGCACGGCTGCGATGGCCTGCCTTATCGTCAAGCTTGTTACGATAGTTTCGTTCTACGCGCTGATCATCTCAGTACCGATCCTTGCGATTACGTACTTCACATACAAAGCGTATATCGACCGCGTGGAGACTTCGAACCGCCATGCCGAGCAGGTTGCTGACTTGCATTTGAAAACGATTGAAGCGCTAGCAATCGCGATAGACGCCAAAGACGAAGTCACTCACGATCATGTCCGCCGGGTGCAGATCTACGCCACCGGGCTTGCGCGGTTGTTCGGACTGTCCGAGCCGGAGATCGAGGCGCTCAGGGCAGGCGCGCTGCTTCACGATATCGGCAAGCTCGCAGTGCCGGACTACATCTTGAACAAGCCGGGGCCACTGACCCCGGCGGAGTTCGACCGGATGAAGATTCACACGATAGTTGGCGCGGAGATCCTCGAGCGGGTTGGCTTTCCGTACCCGGTTGTTCCGGTCGTGAGGCATCATCACGAGCGGTGGGACGGTCGGGGTTATCCCGACGGACTGCGCGGGGACGAGATACCAATCACGGCGCGCATAATGACGCTGGCCGACTGCTTCGACGCGGTGCGCGAGGACCGCAAGTATCGCCGGGCTATGACCCACGATGAAGCGATCGCGATGCTTAAAGAAGGCAACGGGACCGTCTTTGATCCGAACGTCGTCAAGACGTTTCTCGATCACCTCGACGACTTCGAAACAGAAGTACGCGAGCAGCGGGTCGAGCCCCAGCCCAGCGGAACTCAGCATAAGACCGGAGGTCTGGAACCCGATCTGCAAGACAGCGGACCGCTCGTTTTCGAGCGAATACGCAGCGCTCATCGCGAGGTCATCACGCTGTACGATATTGCGCAGACAATTGGCACGAGCCTCGACCTTCGCGATACATTCGCAGTATTTGCATCGAGGCTTGAGGACATCGTCAGCTACACGACTTGCGTGCTCTTCCTCGTCAATCCGGACTCGACCGATCTTGAAGCGGCACACGTCGCGGGCCGCGACGCTGAACGATTCCGCGGCAAGCGAGTTCCTTCCGGCGGCGGCATCACTGGCTGGGTGGTTGCCAACGCCACCGGGATGCACAACTGCGACCCACGCCTGGACCTGGATGCGCTCAAGGTCGAATCGCACGAGCAATACCGAACGGCTACTGTCGTACCGCTGATTCGGGACAAGACCGTGCTCGGCGCGCTTGCGCTGTACTCGGCCGACCAGGATTCCTACACTGCGGACCATCTGAGATTGATAGAGGCTGTGGCGAAGCTAGCGACGGACGCGATAGCAAACGCGGTGCACCACGAAAGGACCGAAACCAGCGCGCTTACCGATCTGCTGACCGGCCTGCCAAATGCACGGGCACTAAGATACCGCTTTGAAGAGGAGGCGGACCGGGCACGCCGGCATCGCGACAGTTTCTCGGTGATGATGATGGACCTGGACGGCTTTAAGGCAGTGAACGACCGGTTCGGACATCAAGCTGGAGATCAACTGCTCAAGGATATCGCGCGATTGTTATCAAGCCACGTTCGCTCTGCAGACTTCGTGAGCCGCTATGCGGGTGACGAGTTCGTCGCCCTGCTTCAAGTAGGCCCCGAGGAGGTAGCCGAATTGGCCGGGCGAATGCAGAACACGATCGACAAGCGCGATTTCGGTTTCAACGGCATGAAGCTGTTTATCGGAATAAGCGTTGGTAGCGCGAGCTTCCCGATGGATGGAGATACGCTGGATACTTTGTTGCTTGCGGCCGATCGCGCCATGTACGCCGACAAAACCAGACGCAAGGCGCTTTTCGCTCAGTCAGGCGGCCTCGGAACAAACGAACTTGGCCAGTATAGGGTTATGTAGCTACTTGACCTTGATTATCGACACCGTAAGATCGTCCTCTGCTCCACCTACTTCAGCCGAGTACTCGTCCACAGCGCTGGTGATCGCCTCAACTATTTCGTGAGCCCGGCGGTCGCTCGCAGCCCGAACTATCTTTTCTAGTCTCTCCAAACCAAACTCTTCGTCCCGCTGGTTGTTTGCCTCAACTACGCCGTCGGTGTAAAGAACAAGAACGTCGCCTGAGCGGAATTCGACCACTGACTCCGAATAGCGAGAGTCCGCAAAGACCCCAAGCGGAAGCCCGCCCTCTTCCAGCAACTGGCTCGTGCCGTCCGCCCGCAGCAACATCGGGGGGTTGTGACCCGCGTTGATGTAAAGCAGGCGTTTGTGCTCGGGATCGATCAAGCCATAAAAACTCGTGATGAACCTGTCGCCGTCGGTGGTCTCGTATACCAAACGGTTGACCCGCGCCATCACTATCCGCATCGCAAGCTCGTTGATCACTGTTGCATGCATGTAAGCGCGGAACGTGACCATTATCAGCGCCGCCGCCAGACCTTTGCCTGAGACGTCGGCGACTATTACGGCCACCCGGTCGGTGATCGAATCGATGAAGTCGAGATAGTCGCCTCCTACCTCCCGCACCGGTATGGTGGCGCCGTAGATGTCGAACCCATCGATGATCGGGAACGAGCGTGGCAGCAAGCTGTCGACGACCTTTCGCGCAAGCTCGAGTTCGCTTTCGGCCCGGCGCCGACGCATCACCTGCCGATAAAGGAGCGTGTGATCTATCGCCGCCGCCGCAAGAGAAGCGAACATCGTAAGCAGCTCGAGGTCCCGCTCGTCGTAGGCGTTCATACGATCGGCTTCAAGGTTGATCACGCCTATCACCTTGCCATCCGCGCGTATTATTGGAACGGCGATCTCGGCTCGGGTTTCGGCCCGTCCCTTGACGTAGCGAGTATCCGTCTTTACATCGTTTATTATTTCTCCGTGCCCGTTTTCGAGCACCCAGCCGATGATGCCGACGCCTGACGCGAGGAAGTCTTGCCCAACGGAATCCGGCGGATAGCCCGCCGTCTTCAGCTCGTAAACGGTGTTGCTACGCGTGTCGATGATGCAGATGACCGCCGCCGAATAATCGATCAGCTCTTTGAGCGAGTCGAATATTGTGTCAAGCACTTCGTCGAGATCCAGCGAGTTGCTGACCTTGCGCACCGCTTCCACCAAAGTCTCGATTGTTCTCTCATTGACCGCCATTTGGTTCTCGTAGCCTCGCGTTCCCGAAGCAACTTATGCTAGAGGCTCATTAGCCGGATGGCAAGCTAAAGCGTGACATAACCCGACTTGCTGACCGCGCGGGGTTAAGCCCGGCAGACGCAAGCGCGGGTGTCTCAGCCTCTTCGCGGGTTGCCGTAGACGATAGTTCACAGCGGTAGGACTGGAACTCGTTGTTGTGACTTTCTCTGACTGCTATTGAGAGGTTAAGGCACCTGTGATACAAACGATCTGTAATTGAGGCGCCGCGGTTTAGAGGTCGGCGAGTTTTCCGGAGTCTGGCGCCCGCGGCTGGAAGACGGCAGGGGCATGTTGACCAGCGCATTACGAAAAGGAATTGACTGTCGAGTCTCGAACAGGTGACGGCATGGCAAAGAAAGGGGCAGGCGATCTGGCCAGGTATATTGCTCGCGTATTGAAGGAAAAGCGGCTCTCGCTCCACGACGTCCAGGTGATGTCGGGTTGGAAGATCACCGACGCCTACGTCGGCAGCATCATTCGAGGCCGCGCGAGCAACCCCAGCGTTGAAAAGCTTCAGGCGCTGGCGCTGGGCTTGGGTGTGGATGAGGACGAGATCTTCAGAGTTGCGAGAGGCATTGTGGGAACGAGCGACCGCGATCGCAACCCTGATCCGTGGCACTCGGTGATGATCCTGCGCTTAATGGAACAGGTGGTCTCTAAGCCTGACCTCAAGGAGATACTGGACGAGGTCGTTGAACTGTCGGAAGAGGATCGTGCGTTTGTACTGAGGACCGCCAAGAGCTTCAGCAAGTCAACCCCAAAACGCAGTCGCCGCAGAGAATCGGTCTAGACCTCGTCTCTCTCGGCCGTTTCAGGTGCCAAAGCCACTTGAAGGATCGAATCCAGCACTTCATCGGTCACCTGGTCGCCATAGACGTACCTGGTGATCGTCGCCTGCTTCTCTTCGAGGCTCATCGATCTAATCTGCTCAAGAGAGGCTCTCTTCTGCGTATTACCGTTTGATTTCTTTTCCAACTTCTTCTTCCAATCGTGAAGATTGACTATCCGTGCTAAATTGTTCGCGTACGGTGATGTCGAGTTAACCTGACGGTCGCGGTCGCCTGGCCACGATATTAGCTGTCCTGGGAAATCCCTTCCCTCCGATGGAACTTGACAAACTGCCACGACAGACCGCGACGGGCGGTTCGTCTTGGACTCGACCTCGTCGAGAGTCTCGCGCCACTCCGGGTACACGAGTGCAAACGGCGAGGCCACGATGGCCTGAGATATACTCCGTGCTTCCTCGATCCGTCCGACTTCTCCCAGTTCGAAGGCGAGGCTGTTCAGGTGATTGTGATAAACGGCGGGCTGCAGATTTACAGTGGCCCGGGCGAGCGGAAGAAGCCTTTCAAGATCGGCCACCGCACCTTGGTGATCGCCATCCTTTGCCCTCGCGATCGCCGTCATTTGACTCACCCGAACGGTAGTCAGCGGATCGAAGATATTTCCGCATGAGAGGATGCGTACTGCTTCTCGGTAGAACGACAGAGAAGTTCTGTCGTCGGTTCGCGCGGAACTTGTCCCAAGAGCCAACATGGCCTTCGCCCTGTAAAGGGGCGTGGCCTCGTCTCCAACTCGCTCAAAAATAGATCTCGCACGAGCGGGATCGCCCCGCCCACCTCTGTTCATGCTCAAGGCTTTGTAAAAGAGCCCGACGTTCTGATAACGACGAGGCAGTGGCGTGTTCAGCAGCAGCTGACTGACCGCCTCGACCACGTCGAACTGGCGAAGCGCGTACGCGTTTTCCGCTATTCCTAAGAGGTTGTCGGCCAGTCGGCTGCCTGCCTCGTTTGCATAAATCCCCTTAAGTAGACTGCGCGCGAACTCGTGGTACAATCCGCCGAAGCTGAATTGCGTTTCTCTCTCAGCAAACCGAAACAAGGAGGAGAAATCTGTGCGTAAACGCTTATTCCTGGCGGTCGTCTGCATATTGACGGTTCCGAATTGGTTCTCAAGCCAGCCGCGCGATATAACGGTGGAGCCCTTTGGCGCAGTCGCCCTCGCCGGGCATGCATTGACCGGGGATTGGTGCGAGTGCGGCACACCAGGCTGCATACGCGATGCCGGCGAAATCTGTGGCAACAGCAACCAGCAACCTTCGGACGATCAAGAGCATTCCACTCTCACGGATTCGGCCGCCGGTTCCCCGGTAGACCCCGGCGCGGGCATACTGATGCTGGCAATGGCGTTCTTCTTGTGGACAAGGTTGCGAGCGTAATTTTAGTCGCCTCCAAAGCCCACAACTGATTTCAATCTTGCGTATCGTCCCCCTAATGCTTGGCGGACAAGGGAGAGATTTCCCGCCACGCGCTCGCATCTTACTATAGTTGTGCCCTGATTGCACGCTGAAAGTTCCGCGGGTTTGTCGTATTTGCCTTTCGTTCGTGAGTGCTACTAGTTCCGCGGTTGCGTTCCCCGCATAAACCGCCAAGACATCGGCCGGCTTCTTCTTGCTACATACACAGCAGGGAGTATAATCCAGTCGGATGGGCCGCTGGTCGGAAGTTCCAATCAAAGCGGCGTAAAATAACCCGTTGAGATCGACCGGGGCGAAACCTCTCCGAAGCTTCGCTTCAACATCGGAGGTACTATGAGGTACTACAGAATCGCTCCCTTTCTGCTGCTTATCCTGACAAGCGCCTGCGCGGCCCTCGCGCAAGATCGCAAGCCGCTTGCCGACAACGAACAGAACCAGTACATCGTGTCCGCAAAAGCCGGCGTAGTCAACACGGTTGACGGCGCAGCGACCATCCGAAGGTTCAAGCCTTTTGCAATGCCCGGGATGCTAATCTCAGGCGATGAACTGGAGACCGGGGACACGGTGAGTACTGGCCAAAACGCCCACGCAGAAATACTTCTCAGCCCTGGTTGCTATCTTCGATTGGGTGAGAACAGCGAATTCTTGTTTCTGTTCGACGGGCTATCCAACCACGACCGTATAAGACTGCTGCGAGGTTCGGCTATTATCGAAGCTTCGGCCATCGATGATTTCATTGTCGTCGAAGCTCCGAAGGGGAAGTTCGGGATAGCGCGCACCGGACTCTATCGATTCAACGTCGCAGCAGGCGGGAAAGCCGAAGTCTTGGTGCGCAAGGGTCTGGTTCTCAGCGGGCGTACCGACATCAAACAAGGCAAGCGCGGGACGGTTGACGGCGGCGCACCCGTGATCGCATCGTTCGACAAGAACGAAGCTGATGAGCTGGACGATTGGAGCAAGGAGCGCGCGAGGACGCTGATCGCAGCAAACAAAAAACTCTCGAAGCACGGTATGAAAGGCAACCTCGCTATGGGGTTCGTCAGCAACACGTGGATCTATGATCCTTTGTGCAGATGCTATACGTTCCTGCCGTACACCGCAGGTTTCGCGTCGCCTTACGGATGGGGGTACTCTGTGTGCAATCCCTACTGGTACAGGCGCCCGGGACCGGGCTTTAACTACGGAGGTGGGTCGGGGGGTGGCTACGCCGGCGGACAAACCGTTGGCGGCGGCGGAAACTCGAGTGGCGGCGGTGGTCAGCCCGCTCATCCTTCTATGCCACCGCCCTCAGTCAGCTCGCCGTCCCAGAGCGCCGGCTCCAATCAAGACGCGCAACCGGCGGCTGGCCGCGGTGGCCGGCGCCCGTAGACTCGTATATGGATGGTTAAGGAACGGGGCGCTTCTGCTTTAGGCAAGGGCGCCCCTTTCGCTTTTCCGACGTCTCTCTTTTCAATCGCCTCCGAGTAGCGCTAGGATTTGGCGCTTGAAGCGGCTAGGTGATATGCCGTACATCGTAGATGGGAACAACGTGATGGGGCAGACGCCGGGATGGCACCGCGACCGGCCCAGGGCGCGCCGGAAGCTGCTTGAAGAGCTGGCTCGGTTCGCCCGCATTAAGAGGGCGCGCATCACTGTTGTGTTCGACGGGGCTCCGGATCGCACGGCGCCTGAAGGCTCGGCCTTCCACGGCGTGAAGATCCTGTATGCCGAGCAAGGCTCGGATGCCGACTCGCGCATCGAGACTCTGGTTGAAGCGTCTTCTGATCCTCGCGGTCTGATCGTGGTATCGTCGGACAGGCGGCTCTTACTCACGGTTCGATCGCGTGGAGCGAAATCGGTTCGTTCGGGCGAGTTCAGAAAGGAAATCGCGCTGGCTCTTTTAGGTGAGCAAGCGGAGGACGGGGAAGATCTGGAGGTCGGTGACCTGGACGATTGGCTTCGATACTTTGGGGAAGAACGTGAATCGTGAGGAGATTCAGGATTCGACTGGAGAGTGGAATGAATGGTGACCCGACGAAAAAACCGACTGGGTATCGTGATGTTTGTGTCGGCGAGTTGCTGGCTTTGTTGGCGAGGGATTATCCACAGAACGAAGCACTAATCTATCCCGATCGCGGATTGCGATACGACTTCAGCCGGCTTGAAACGCGCGCGCGAGAGATCGCGAAGGGACTACTGAGCCTGGGCATCGGAACCGGCGAGCGAGTTGCACTGTGGGCCCCCAATATCCCCGAGTGGATCGTGCTTCAGTTCGCCCTGGCGAAGATCGGCGCTGTGCTGGTGACGGTCAACACCAGTCTTCGCGGCGCCGAGCTCGAATACCTGCTCAAGCAATCCGAGAGCGGCGCGTTGTTCACGGTCGCGGGTTTCAAGGACATCGATTACGTTGAGACGATCTACGAGATCGTTCCCGAGCTGCGGCGGTCGGGAGGAGGCTCGCTGCGCTCGGCGAAGCTGCCATTTCTGCGCAACATTATCTTCATCGGGGATGAAGAGCCCAAAGGAATGATCCGCTACGACTCATTGCTTGCACGCTCCGAAGCGGTTAGCGATGAGCAGCTTGACGACCGACTCCGAACGCAAGACCTCGATGATGTGATCAACATGCAGTACACGTCCGGCACGACGGGCTTTCCCAAAGGCGTGATGCTCACTAATCGCAACATCGTTAACAACGGTTTCTGGCTGGGCGAAGGAATCGCGCTTACGCCGTGTGACAAGCTGTGCCTGCCAGTCCCGCTCTTTCACTGTTTTGGCTGCGTGATCGGAGTATTGGGTGCGTATACCCATGCGGCTGCGCTGGTCCCGCTCGAGTGGTTTGATCCGCTTCGTGCGCTACGGTACGTTGAAAGCGAGCGGTGCACGGCGATCTACGGCGTACCTACAATGTTCCTCTCCGAGCTTGAGCAGTTGGATCTTCAGACCTTCGATCTTTCGACCTTGAGAACCGGCATCATGGCCGGCTCGCTTTGTCCTGAGCCGCTGATGCGCAAGGCGATGGAGCGAATGAACCTGACCGAACTGACGATTGCTTACGGGTTGACCGAAGCTTCGCCCGGAATAACTTTGACGCCGCGAGACGACAGCGTCGAGTTGCGAACTCAAACAGTCGGCAGCGTGCTGCCGGAGGTGGAAGTCAAGATCGTTGACCCCGCGACTGGCCGCGAGTGCGAGACCGGCCAGCCAGGCGAGTTGTGCTGTCGCGGCTACAACGTTATGAAAGGGTACTACAACAACGCAAAGGCTACTGCGGAGGCGATCGACTCGGGAGGTTGGCTGCATACCGGCGATCAAGCAGCCATTGATGCCGCCGGATACGTGAGGATCACCGGCCGCATAAAGGACTTAATAATCAGGGGTGGCGAGAACATCGCACCAAAAGAGATCGAAGATCTGCTTCGCCACCATCCGAAGATCGCGGATGTGTACGTCTACGGGGTGCCCGACGAACGGTTGGGGGAAGAAGTTGCCGCCGCCATTCGGCTGAATCAGGGCGAGCAGTCCACGCTCGAGGAGATCCACGAGTTCTGCAACGGCCGCATCGCCCGGTTCAAGATCCCGCGTAGTATTCGATTCGTCGATTCATTCCCGATGACGGCGTCAGGCAAGGTGCAGAAGTTCAAACTTCGCGAGATGCATGTCCTGGAAACCTCCGGTGCAAGTTAGCAGTCACGCCCGGTTACAGGCTTCTGAGGATGTCCCTCAATTGTCAAATGGCTCGCGGCATCTGAATGAGGGACGTCCCAAAGAGCTCCGTTTATCAACCGCCGTTTCTTCTATTTGTTGCCAAACCGAAAGACGATCCCCGCCGAGACGCGAGCGTTGTTCCCGTTAGACCCAAAAGAACGGGTCAACACGTAGTCAGCTTGAACCACGCGTAGCGCGATGTTCTTGCTCAGCTCCACGTCCAATCCACCACCCAGTGCTGCGGCAAACGCAGTGTTGTTGCCAGAGAGAAACGTCCGGCCAAGAACTCCAACCGTTACTTCCGATTCAATGTGTCGGCGGCTTGCGCCTAACAAGACGTGCGCGAAGGGTGTGATTCTCTGGTTCTTGCGATAAGAAAAACGAGGGCCTGCCAGGAAGTTGTGAATGCTCGTCTCCGCGTCGAAAACGGTCAAAACGGGAGGAAGGCCAGGAAATCCTGGAAAGCCGGGCAAACTTAGCTCTGATCTCGATGAGCTCGAATCGTAGTGACCACTGAAGTCTGCGACGAGGCCAAACCAACTATTCAAGTTCCCGTTCACAGAAGCATTCCAGCCGTTCAAGTTTGTTCCCCCTTCAGCGCGGAAAAATGAGTAACCCCCAAATACTTCGGCCTTCGGGTACTCCTGCGCCACTGCGGACAAAGATGCGAAGAGCACAAGACTAGTAACTGAAAGAAGTCTTTTCATAGTTGAACCCTCTGATTTGATTGGCTGGCAAGAGATGAATGCGCGGAACATCACCTCTTGCAGTCAAGATGCGGACGGAGCAAGCTTCTCTTACCGGCGGGTTCAATCCTGTGAAACGTTATCAGACAAACGCGGTTAGTTTGCTGAACAGCCTTAGTGTTTTATTTTCGCCCACCCGGATTTTAGATCGAAGCCCGGACTTGTGGCTGAGGTGTGACACGCAGAGCAAGCCGCCTTCATATCCGTAATGCGTCCGTATCCTTTGGCAGGCTTTGCGGCGTGTTCCGCGCCGGGGCCGTGGCATTGTTCGCACTGCACGTTTTGGAGCCCGGGCAATTCAGTCGAACCCGCTCTTGTTGCCGGCCAGCCCGTCGCGTGGCAGTTCAAGCAACTCGCTTCGAACTCGTATTGCCTTGGGGGCAACGGATCTGTCGCGCGCGCATGAGCACTGGTGGACCAGCGCGAGTACTGATCTCCGTGGCATTGCGAACAGCGAGCGGCCCCGATGTACGCGGACCCGGAGTTGGATGGCACCCTGGACTCTGTCGATTTCACAGACTTGCGCATGCGGCTAGCTCTGAGCCAGTCCTCCAGAAGCTGCTTTGAAGCGGCACGCGCCGTTGTCTCCGCGTCTATCGCCGAGACGGTCAGTTGTTTCGCAGCCTGATTGTCCGGAACCGCATCATCCAGCGTGATAAACCGGGAAACAGTGGAAAACTGGCCTGCGGCGTCGCGATAGAAACGAAGCTCACCGATCATCCGCGTCTCGAACGGTGTGAAGAGGATCAACGTCTTCCCCGCCGTTACCGGAGGGATAAACACGACGCCTGAGCCCTCGCTGTTGCTCACAATCATCGCATCTATTCCGGGCGCTTCGCGAGCGATTCGCGCCGCGTCTTGCGGTCTGACATAAGCAAGCGCGATAACGAGATCAGCTCGCTTGCGCGCTTCTGGGACCGCGCGTTTGGCGGCTTCCACGGGATCAAGGAACTCAAAGCCGGGCGGCGGCGATGGCTGCGCCTCCGTCAGACCGATGAACGCAACTCGCAGGACCGTCGGACCGCCGCCCGCTTGACGTGTTGTAACTTCTTTGACAATAAACGCCTGCGGTGAGACGACGTCTTCCGAAGCGCCTCGCGTGTTGGCCGAAACCAGGCGTCCCAGCAGCGAGTGAGAAGGAGCGCGGGCGTCAAACCCGGCTTTGATTAGTAAGCGTGAAAAGTACTTCAGCTCTCGCGACGAGAGATTGGCCACGTCGACGGAAAACCGGTCATAGGCCTTCGCCACCCAGTTGTTCTTCGCGGCTATGTGCGGTCGCAACTCGCCGTGCGCACCTCGCTCGTCAGCCAGGAAATACCCGCTGTCTGCAAGGAGCGAAGGGATCTGCCCGAGTCTTTCTCGAAACCGCTCAGTGTAGCTGACACGCCGTGCCAGTCCCCCCATCCGGGGGGGCTTTCAGCCACACGTGTCCAGGTTGCCGTGCGTATCGCCCATGAAGTGCACGGCCAGAACTGCGCCGTCATCGACGCCCGTGCTCTTATCCAGCGGAACACCGACGCCTACGAATTCGAGACGGTTGGCCAGTTGCCCCTGCGCAGCGCCGATGCCAAGGTCGGCGAGCGTAACGTAAGAGCAGAGCAGGGCGGCGATGAGAAGGATCGGAAGCCTTACTCGCTTTGAGGTTGGCTTGTTCTGCATGCTGAAGTTCCGGCAAAGAATCTAGTTGATCGAGAGTGGTTGTGCAAGATGAGGCCCGTTGCAGATGAGGCCCGTTGCGTGGGGAACCCTTAATCGTGGAGACGCCGAGCCGCGAAGACAATAAAGAAACCGGTCTGACGCTTTCTGCGTCATCTCGGTGTCTCGGCATCTCCGCGGTTATGCTGCTCCTCCTCGACTAACGCAATGAAGTCAGTTACCGCTTGAAACACTTCCGGCAGATGTCCCTCGAAGAAATGATCCGCGCCGTCGATAATCTTCAACCGATTGACTCCCTCAAGCGTCGCGACGAATCGCTTTAAGTCTTCACCCGACCCGAACTCGTCGAGTGCTCCCTGGACGAATAGCTTGGGCTTGTTGCAGGGGCGGACGTGGCTGAAAGCGTGTCTCGAGACCGGGGTGCCGGCAGCTACGAGCGCGAGCGCTCGTTCATCTGGGCAGGTAGCCCGAAGCATCACTGCCGCGCCGAACGAGAACCCGGCCAGCCACAGCCCGGCTGTCGGGTATTTGGTTTCGATGAACCGAAGCGCGGCACGCAAGTCATCCTGTTCACCTTGACCGTTGTCGTGAATCCCCTCGCTCTTGCCAGCCCCGCGAAAGTTGAACCTGAGCACAGCGAAGCCCGCATCCTGAAACGCTCTTGCGATCCTGAAGACAACCTTGTTGTGCATCGTACCGCCAAACAGCGGATGAGGGTGGCACACGATCGCTGCGCGCGTAACGTCGTTTCCCGGCTCTTTGAGGATCGACTCGATACGCCCGGCCGGGCCTTCGATGAAGAGGTTGCCAGTCAGATCGGTCATACGCGGATTCTCTCAGATCGTGCTTTACGGCGCCAATTCCTGCGATGTCACTCCGTCAGCGGTGTCCGTACTTCAAAAGTAGTTCACACGAGCTTAAGAAACACGCTCGTTTGGATTAGTATCATTAAAGTCCAGCTATAGAGGATTGGCAATGAAGACAATTCTGTTGTTGCGTCACGCGAAGTCGAGTTGGGACCAACCCTCGCTTCGCGATTTCGACAGGCCGCTTGCAGCGCGCGGTAAGCGCGACGCGCCGCGAATGGGAAAGGCCCTTCGCAAGCGCATCCCGCATCCCGAGTTGATCATTAGCTCGCCGGCAGCTCGGACACGAGCTACGATCAAGGCGATTGCGGCGTCAGCGCGGTTCGAGGCCGAGATTCAATTTGAGGAGAGCGTGTACGGCGCTTCGTCTGCCGAGCTGATAAAGCTGATTCGCCGGCTGCCTCGAGAGAAGGCTAGCGCGATGATAGTAGGGCATAACCCCGGTCTTGAGGATCTGGTCGCGCGCCTCATCGGAAACCCCGAGCGCATGCCGACAGCCGCGCTCGCCTGTGTAGAGTTTCAAATCGATCGCTGGGAAGATGTAGAAGACGGCGAAGGGAAGCTCGCGTGGCTGCTGACGCCCAAACAACTTGGGGGCGACAGCGAGAAGGAGTGAAGCGATGGACGATTCAGTATTGCGTGCGAGTCTAGTCGAGCTGTTGCGCGGTGGTCACGCTTACGTAAAGGCTGGCAAAGCCTTGGATGGCCTAAGGCCTGAACTTCGAACTAAGCGTGCGGCTGAAGGTCTGCATTCAGTTTGGGAAGAGCTTGAGCATATTCGGATCGCGCAGGAAGACATCTTGCGCTATACGCTCGACGCGGCGTGGGAATCGCCCAAGTGGCCGGACGGCTACTGGCCTTCTTCCAATAAGACAGTGACCGATGAGACTTGGTCTGCTTCGATCGCGGGCTTTGTCGCCGACCTCGAGAAGGTGATTGGTCTGGTCGAAGATTCGAGCGTTGATCTGACGGCGAAGATCCCTCACGGCGAAGGACGAACGTACTTGCGCCAGGTGTTGTTGGTGGCCGATCACAACGCTTATCACCTCGGTCAGATTGTGCAGACTCGAAAAGCGCTCGGTGATTGGACGGCGTGACTCCCAAAGAGCGGAGGCGCAACGACGCAAAGTTTGCAAATTCTAAGGATGAGCCGTCTCGCTCACCACTTTTGACGGCGCGCTTTCGTTGTTGAAGCGATCAATCGCCGTTACCCGGTAAGAGTATGACTGGTCTATAACGACGCGATCATCATGGAATGTCACCGTAGTCATTGCCTGCTCGTTGAGCTTGACCCACTCGCTATCCGGAGCATCAGCCGAGCCCGCGCGGTAGATGTTGTAGCCAATCACGTCGCGCTCGGGGCTGGACGGCCAGAACAGGCTCATCGTCCCGTTCGCCGACGCGATCGAGACCGGGTTCGGAGCCTCAGGCGCGAACGTGTCTAGAGGAGTGTACGCGAGCGGCTCGCTGTCCGCGCTCTCGACCAATCCGGCGGCGCCTTGCGAGAGAGCGCGGACGAAGTAAACGTATTCCGTCGTGTATGCGAAGGTCGTGTCCTTAAAAGTGGCCTCGGTGATCGGCTCGTCATTCAGCGCCTCGCCGGAGGCGTCGCGAGTAGCGCGGCGACGATAGACGTTGTAGCCCGCAAGCGATGCAGGCTGTGTCCCATCAACGTTGGCTTCGGGATTCGTCCATTTCAACGTAATTACGTCTTGCGCAAGAGCTGCGGCTTGCAACCCGGTCGGCGGAAGAGCGACTCTCGCGGCCGGCTCTACCGCCACGGTGTTTGAGAAGGCAGCCGGCTGCTCGCGACTATTGACGTAGCGAATCGCATAGCGGAGCCTTGTTGTTGCCTGGGCTGCGGTTTGGCTCAGATCAATCAAGTCGAAGAACTGCAATCGCCCCCGCAGTATTATTTGCGCTTCGATCGTTGGGCGGTCGAGAAAGCCGACTACCCGAGCTGCCTCTTGATAATCGTCCAGGTCGAGCACTGGTTCCTGGTCAACTTGCTCGGTGAGCCGATAGATGTCCGCGCGAGCGACGTAGGAACGGCTTGATTCCTTCTTGCTCAGCGAAGGCGCGGGCCACGCGAGCACGATGGCAGCCCCACGCTGGATAGCAGTGAGCTCGGATGTGCGCTCAGTGAACCGCGCCGGTGGAATCGGCGCGCCGATCTTTCCGCAAGCTGCGGTCAACAGGGTTAGGATTAGGAGCGACGAGAGCCATCGTGGGTGGCGGCGAACCCCGCGCGTTCGGTCGTCGCTAGATGCCCGGGGAGAGAACGCTGCGATCAGCCAGTGAGCGGAATTAGATCTGCGAACGGCGCGCTCGGTGTTGCTCACAGGATGTACCGGCTGAGATCCTCGTTCTTGACTATCTCGGCCAACTGCTTGTGGACGTAAGTCGAGTCTACAACGACGGTCTTATCTTCGAGGTCGGGTCCTTCAAAAGAGTACTCGTCCAACAGCGTCTCCATTATCGTGTGAAGCCGGCGCGCGCCGATGTCCTCGGTCTGCTCGTTGACCGAGAAGGCGAATCGAGCGATCGAGTCAATTGCCTCTTCGGTGAAAGTGAGGTCGATGCCTTCGGTGCCCAATAGCGCGCTGTACTGGCGGGAGAGCGAGTTCTTAGGCTCGGTTAATATTCGTTTGAAGTCTTCGATTGTCAGCGGCTTCAGCTCGACGCGAATCGGGAAGCGGCCCTGAAGCTCGGGAATCAGGTCCGAGGGCTTCGAGACGTGAAACGCGCCAGCCGCGATGAAGAGTATGTGGTCGGTCTTGACCATGCCGTAGCGAGTGTTGACGGTGGTGCCTTCGACGATGGGCAGGATGTCTCGCTGAACGCCTTCGCGAGACACATCGGGTCCCTGCCCGCCTTCGCGGCCGGCTATCTTGTCGATCTCGTCGAGGAAGATTATGCCGCTGGATTCGACCCGCTCGATGGCGGTGCGCGCCACCTGATCCATATCGATGAGCTTTTGCTCCTCTTCCTGAATCAAGTACTCCATCGCTTCGTCTACGCGCAGCTTTCGCTGTTTCGGCCTGCCGCCGAACATGTTCGGGAACATGTCGCGGAGGTTGATGTCCATCTCCTCGATGCCTTGAGGTGTGTATATCTCGAAATGACCGGGGCTCCCGCGTTCTTGCACTTCAATCTCGACAATCCGCGAGTTCAATCGTCCTTCGCGCAACTGCTGCCGCAGCTTCTCGCGCGTGCGCTCGAACTGCTCGAGCGAGGAATCGCCCTCAGGTTCTTCGATCTGTTTGCTGCGCGGAAGTAGAAGATCGAGGATTCTTTCTTCTGCATTCTGTTCGGCTTTATCGGCGATCTCGGTGATTCGTTCTTCGCGGACAAGATCAATGCCAATTTCCACCAGGTCGCGGATCATCGATTCGACGTCACGGCCGACGTAGCCGACTTCGGTGAACTTGGAAGCTTCTACTTTCAAGAACGGCGAGTTCGAAAGCCGTGCAAGCCGGCGGGCGATCTCGGTCTTTCCGATGCCTGTCGACCCGATCATTATGATGTTCTTCGGTATGACGTCCTGTGCCATATCGGCGGGGAGCTTCTGGCGGCGGATGCGGTTGCGCAAAGCAATGGCAACCGCGCGCTTGGCAGCGTGCTGACCAACCACGTACTTGTTCAACTCCTCGACGATTTGGCGGGGCGTCATTTCGTCGAGACGAGGCTGGTCCTTAACTTCACCGGAAAGATAGATCACCATGGCTGTGTCTTAAAAGCGTGGCGAAAGCCACTGGCTACGGTTTGGATTATAGCTCCTCGATGATCAGATTTGAATTCGTGTAGATGCAGATCTCACCGGCAATCTTCATCGCTTCGATGACGATCTCTTTGGCGGACAGTTCGGTGTGACGAAGCAGCGCTCGGGCGGCCGCCGTAGCGTAAGGCCCGCCCGAGCCGATGGCAACTATTCCATCGTCGGGCTCGATCACGTCGCCTCCGCCGGAGAGGATCAGCGATGTGCTCTCGTCGGCAACGACAAGCAAAGCTTCAAGGTGGCGCAGGTATTTATCGGTTCGCCACTCTTTACCCATCTCAACCGCCGCGCGCTGCAACTGGCCGTGGTACTGCTCGAGCTTTGCTTCGAACCTGGTAAACAGAGTGAATGCGTCGGCCGTCGAGCCTGCAAATCCGGCAATTATTCTGTTGTTGTAAAGCCTTCGCACCTTTCGCGCGGACGATTTCATAACGGTTTTGTCGAGCGTAACCTGGCCATCGCCGCCTACAGCCACGCGATTATCGCGACGCACAGCGAGCACGGTTGTGCTCCTGATTCGTGGCCTGCTGGAGCGGTTGAGAGGGCTTATCCTCATAGATGGCGACTATAGTCTGCGCCCATGGGGTTGTCAAGAAACGCTACTTTGAGCGTGGGCACACGAACTCAACCGACAGAATCAATCAGACTGACGAGGCTTCGAGCAAACAGAATCGAGTTTGGTTGTCGATACCCAATTGACTCAGTTGCAGCCAAAACGCGCCGGCTTGTTCCGCGATGATAGTCGATGTCGAGGTAAGAAGATTGGTGAGTCCAATTTGCCGTCGCGCGCCGGACGTCTGAGCGAGTGCAGATAAATTCAAGGGCACTGCGTCAAAACCGTGCCACGCGTCGGCGATCTGGCCTATGTAAGCGACAACTCGCTCGCTGTTTTTCCTTATGAAAGCGATCACCCCAAACACTTCGAGGTCGAGAGCCTCGAAATCGCCGTAGTGAAAGACCGGATCGCTGGTGATTCGCAGCAGCTGCTCATACGCCGTTCGAACCCGCTCGTCGGCGGGCTCTTCGGTTAAGGGCTTCACCCGTTGCACCGGGAGCTTCTCGCGTTTGCCCTCCATCTGGCCTTCGTGGATCAAGACCGAACCCGGCAACGCCAGTATCAAGGCCGCGGAAGCGAGATTAAGTGGTGTGCTGAACACAGAAGCCGCACGCGGCTCGTCGTGGTTCTCGATGAAATACAGCGAAGCGTGCAAAGACGACGGATCGAGAGACAGACGATCCGCCACGCATTTAGCGTCGCGAGCTACGAGACCGTCATACAACTTTTTTTCGTAAGTCAGGTCGAATCCCTGCTCACGAAGCTTTTCTTCTTTGTCCCAGTAGGCCTCCGCTATAAACTTAAAGTCCGGTTTCTCAGCCTTGACCTCCGCGATTGCCTCGCCCCAAAACTCATCAGGCATTCTTGCGTTGAACACTTCATCTGAAGCGAGCGGGTACCATTGGTGCCTAATGTAGTCGCGCAGTACGAGCATCGCCATATCGCAGCGGACACCGTCAGCGAACCGGCTGATCCACTTCAGCTCGTCGATCATTTGAGACCGGAGCTCCTTGCAAGTGAAGTCAAGCTGAGCGGTGTCGTGCCACGGAGGAAAGTAGGGGTCGCGGCCGAAGGCGATCACCCCGCCTGACTTATGTAGGAAGTAATCACTCGTTGCCTGGCTTCGAACGCGCGTATCGCTGCGAATGAAGAACTCCGGGTGCTTATCGATCCACGGCGAGTCCAGAGCCATGTGGTTTGAAACAAAGTCCACGATCACCGCGAGCCCGACCTTGTGAGCGCGTTTGACAAGAGACTGGAACCCCCGCTTTCCACCTAACTGGCGACTAAACTTGTAGGCCGGTACAGCGTAGGGGGAGCCGTCAAAGTCGTCGGAAACCAGCTTTGATATTTTCCGCGCCCCGTCGCTTATCTGCCAGACTCCCATCAGCCACACGGCGTCGAAGCCAAACCGCGCCAGCCTCAGCAGTTCCGAGTCGGTGACGTCGTCGAATGTACGGCAATTGACGCGGATGTTAAGTTCGTATATTCGCAAACTTGATCCGTAGGCTCAATGCCTCGCTGATTTGCCGCGAAAGTCGGGCCCAACTCGCCCGATCAAAGCTCGCGAAAAAATAAGTATGAATGCTTGGACTACTTAGACTCACAAGCCAAGGAGTTCTCCTCAACTGTGCCTTTGCTTCTAGATACTTCGCACATTTTGTTGTATTATGTGAAGTTACGAGCCCAATGCTATGGTAGAGCTTGCCTGCGTGTCAATTGAATGGAAGGCCGCTTCAGGTGTAACGAGTGCCGTTTGGGTAACGTCTTCATAAGTACGCACTGATAACGCGGATCGCGAAAGGCGGAATGAAAAGCAGGATGGACAAAGACATTCTAGTAACCTCGCCCGACGAGGCGCAGGAGGATTTCGGTCCCGCTGGCGGCATTGAACGTATTGTCGCCGAGATAGACGAGGACGAATCCGGATCATTGTGGGAATCCGTCGTTGTAGAGGAAGAGGAAGCTCCCGAAACACCCGAGGAGCCTGCCGACGACGTCGATGTCGATCTCGAACCGGGCAAGGACGAGTCGCTAGACCCGATGCGATTGTACCTTCGGGAAATGAGTTCAGTGCCCCTGCTGACTCGCGAGGACGAGATACGCATTGCCAAACGAATTGAGCGGGGAAACAAAAGAATCTACAAAGCGCTTTCGCGATCGTTTATCACGATAGAGGAGGTCGATGATCTTTACCATCAACTCCTCGAGGGCGAGATCAATCCCCAAGACATCGTCGATGTGGCCACCGATCCCGAGGCGGAAGAGGCGCTGGAAGAACAGCGTGAAGAAATTCGCCAGCACGTGATGGCCGAGTTCGAAGAGATTGTTAAGGCTCACGACAAGATCATCAAGCTCTCGGGCAAAATAGAAGTGGAGCCCAAGACATCGAAGAAGCTGAAAAGGTTTCGCCGGCAGTACGCTCATCAACTAATCGAGATGTCCAAGCGCGTTCGGGCGTTTACGTTCAGCGCGGAGATGCGCAGGCGCTTTATTGAGGCGATTAGTGTCGTGGTGAAGCAGGTTCGTGCGACCGAGACTGACCTCAACAAGGTCGAGCGCGCGCTCGAATCGAAACGGAAGAAGGACGTCACCGAGCTTAAGCGTCAGCAGCGCGCGTTGCGTAAGACCATCCGCGAGATCGAGCGAAGATACGCGGCGTCGGCCGTCGACATCAAACGCACGCAGCAAACGATCATCGGCGCAGAAGCAGAAGTGGAACAGGCCAAGCGCGAGATGATCGAGGCAAATCTGCGGCTGGTCATCTCTATCGCCAAAAACTACATCAATCGAGGGCTGCACTTCCTGGATCTGATTCAGGAAGGCAACATCGGGTTAATGCGCGCGGTTGAAAAGTTCGATTGGCGGAGGGGCTACAAGTTTTCGACTTACGCAACCTGGTGGATCAGGCAGGCGGTGACTCGCGCGATTGCCGACCAGGGCCGCACTATTCGCGTCCCGGTCCACATGGTCGAAGTGATCAACAAGATCCTTCGGACCCAGCGATTGATGGTCCAGGAGTTGGGCCGCGAGCCCACGCATGAGGAATTGGCGCGCCGCGTTGATATGCCGGCTTGGAAGGTTCGAAAGGCGTTGAAGATCGCTCAGCAGCCTATCTCGCTCGAGACGCCGATCGGTGACGACGGCGAGACGACTATCGCGAGCTTTATCGAGGACCGACGTTCCGCCAATCCCGCGGAGACCGCCATAACCAACAATCTTCGCGAGCTGACCGAGGATGTGCTGTCGACGCTGACTCCGCGCGAAAAGGAAATCATCAAGATGCGTTTTGGCCTCGATCAGTCCGGCGAGGAACGCACGCTCGAGGAAGTCGGTAAGCACTTCAACGTAACTCGCGAGCGCATTCGCCAGATCGAGGCAAAAGCCCTGGCGAAACTCCGTCACCCATCCCGCTCGCGGAGACTGCGAGCGTTTCTCGACGGAACCGCGATCGCTTCCTAGGATTGGATAACAGGAAGAGTCAGAGGTGGGGCCTACGTTTCGGTCTCATTCCATGGCCGCCCGCTTACGACCGCCACTCTATTTACTCAATCTGTCCCGTTCTCTCAACTGCAGGCTTGATTGCTCGCAGACCGCCAACTGGCGTGTCGGTTGGTACGGAACAGCCGGGAGTGACGATCAAACCCCGCGCTCCCACGTCGCTGATAGCGCGCGCAACCTGCTCTTCAATTTTCGTCGCCGACAGATGAGCCGCCGCCGCCTCGTCTATCCCCCCAAGAACTGTTTTCCCCGATCGGATGCGGCCCTCCGCAAGAGAGGGGGCGGTGGCGAAGTGCGACCAGTTCATTGCGTTTACCGGATAGTCCCGCAGGCTATCGAAATGAATCTGCTTGCCGTGAATATGCAGGACATTGAAGGGTGCTTCGCGGACCGCGTCGAGCACCTTGAGGTCGAAGGGCCGGCCCCAGGTCTCGTACTGATGGGCGGTCATCACATCGTCAGTCGCAGCCCCCAGCGACAGAAATATGCCGGCGGCTCCGCGAGCAACCGCTTCGGATGCGTAAGCCGCGAGCGAGGTCGCGATCGCGTCCATCGCCGCGAGCAACGCCTGGGGATGTAGATCTCGTGCCTCGTCGAGCCGGCCAGTCGGCGTGAGGCGGCGTGCGGTTGTCCAGGGGCTGAAGATCGTCTCGATGAACAAAGCTTCTTTGCCAATCGTCTCGCTTATCATCGATAGCGCCGCAAGCTGTTCCCTCCAGCACTCGTCACTTCCCGCGACCGGCTCGATGTGGTCCCAATCTTCTTCGCTCGCCAACGCGTCGAGTCCGTGCGGTAGAGGATACGGATAGTCGTTCATCACTTTGAGGAAGTCCAGGTCATAAGCGCGATAGAAATCAATTTCAGCCTCGGCGTGTTTGAGACCAGGCATATGCTGCAGGCCAAAGTGATACCAGAAGCTGAACGGCGGACGGTCGACTTCCTCGCCTTTAAGCGCGAGCATGACTCGTTCGATCTTGTTCAAGACAATCCCCTCGGCGCAGGAAGAATCAACGGGAAGTCTATTGCTAAGCAACGGCGCGAGCAACTGAACTCGCGATCGACCCGACTCTGCGCAAGCTCCCTTTCTTGAAACGTTCTCAAGGGGAATAGATCCAAAGTCGGTCTGAAACTGCGGGAACCTCTCGACATCACCCGTGTCTAATGCAACGGGGTTCCACGCTCATCCCAGCACTGCCAATGAAACCGCAGACGGCTTTGCCCGCGCTCAAAGTCAGTTGCGCCAAGTTCGAGATGGTCGGGGGTTTCGATATGACTTCAAGGCATGACGAACAGATCGACCTCCGTAAGAGCGCGTCGATCGTCGAAACAACAATAGATCAGTTCGACGAGTTGGTGGCCGCGGCGTTGATTCTCAACGGATTCGATCTCCAGCAGTATTTCAGGGAGGGCGAGTTGATCGTCAACGGCAGCAACATGATGTGCATGGTCGGGCAGGAGATCGCCGGGCAGCTAAGGTCGCTTGGGCTTCGGGATTTTGAGCGTGCCAAAGCGGCGGCAGCGCGATTCCAACGTGGAGAAATCCGCGCAATGGCACTCCTGCAGATTGTGCAGGGGTCTCTCACACCCGGCAACGCCGATGACACCGAGGGGCGTTAGCGACCATTCGAGGCGCACCCAGAGCTGTCGCTTCGCGTTACAAATGTCGTCACTAGATGTGCGAAGCGCCCTTTTGCCGGCGAGGATCCGCTCACGACTGTTCGCGGCTTAACATCGGGTTCGAATCGTCCGTATCCACGTTCGACTTCGTGGACGGCTTCATCCAATCTCTATTCTCGGTTGTGGATCTGTTGATACGTGAAGGTCGGTCTTTTTAGGCCTGGCAGTCCTGCCTTGAAAGGGCCGTTCACCGGCGAAGAACCTTGTCGTCTCCTGGTTTACTAGTCTCTATTATGCTCGATTCTAGGGCACAAAGCCCGTTTCTGGTTGCACTCGGCAGCAAAGCGCGGTCTACTGATTCATTGACATAGGCTAGGCGCTGCGGGATAATCGGCCGTATCGGAAGCAAGCCCCACAGCCCCGCGTTGGATCTTCAAAGATATTTCTTGTGGAGGAGCGCAAGTGGAAAAGGAGAGAGAGATTCGGCTGCGACAGCGAATCGAGGAGTTGGTCAGATCGCGCGTAGGTTTGCTGGAACAAGACATCAGCAACCTCCAGCGCGAGGTCAATGAATCGTTTAATCGCTTGCTTGAGCGCACGGACGTTGCCGGCTCGATAGAGGAATCCAATGAGTCGCTTGGGCAAATCGCTGCTGAAGTGGGGGCCCAGATCGACGATGCGGGCGCCGAAAGCGTGCGACTGGGCGCCGACATAGCCTTGCTGCGCGACTCGGTTGCTGAGCTGGACGAACAGCGATCGCAAGCCGACGTTCTCAACTCGCTTGTGGCGCGCGCGGCCAACTTCGCGCCCAGACTGGTGCTATTCGTCGTAAAGGGAACGAACGCGCTTGCATGGGCGGCGCGAGGGCTGGACGATTCAAAGGGAGTTGGGCAGATTCGGGGGCTTTCAATTTCGTTGCAGGCGGACACGGCTCTGCGTACGGCACTCAACTCGCAACAAACTTTTTACGGTTCAGCCGAGGACCAGACCGAGAATGGGTTGATCTTCTCGCGCCTCGGAAACCTACAGCCGCAACGAGTGATGGCTGTGCCGCTGAAGGTGCGAGGCAAGTGCGCGGCCGTGATCTATGCGGACTCGGCGGAGCGTGGCGAGGGCGCTACCAACGTCGAAGCTATCGAGCTGCTAGTTCAAACCGCGGGGCTGGTGGTCGAGCTTGTTTCGCTTAGAGCCCGATTGTCGGAGGCGACCCAATCGCCTGCAAGGCCGGCGGTGACGGCTCCGGCGCCTGTCGTTTCACCTCAACCGAGCGTCTCGCCCGGAGCCGAGGCAACGGAAGCTCAACCCGGCACGCCCCCAACAACGGAATTTGCGTCTGAACCGTCGCAGCCTGAGCCCGCCGCGTACGTCGAGCCTCAGTCCTCCGCATATGCCGAGGCCGAATCACCTGCATACGTCGAGCCTGAGCAATCGGCGGCGTCCGATCACTCCCAGGCTGTCGAAGGGCAGGCTGAGGAAGCGGAAGAGCCGAGTCCGGTTCCGGAAGTCGCTTCGGCGCAGCCGGCAGCCAGCGCGTTGCACACCGGGCTGCAAGAGGACGAAGAAAAACTTCACAACGACGCGCGCCGTTTCGCCCGATTGTTGGTGAGTGAGATCAAACTCTACAACGAACAAAAGGTGACAGATGGGCGGCGCAACAATGACCTGTACGGCCGACTGAGGGACGACATCGAGCGCAGTCGCCAGATGTATGAGAAGCGGGTGACCCCGGCGGTCGCCCAGAAGGTGGATTACTTCTACGACGAACTGGTCAACACCCTGGCCGAGGGCGACATCGGCAAGCTCGGCTCCGACTATCCCGGTCCTACCGTTTTGGCGGCAGGCTGAGAGTAAGTTGTCAGTGGTCCCACGCGACGGCTTTCTCATATCGGACTTCTGGCACCTACTTCTGGAACTGACTTTCCGACTCCTGACCGATTGCTTTTTCCTTGTCCCGAGCAAACCTGTTCGATAATAATCTTCATCAGCCTCGACATGTGACGCTGATGCGGGTCGCCTCACCGGAGTTTTCATGTTTGAACCTGTTCAAGGGCGCGCGTGCCCAATCACTCGCCGCAACCGAGCCGTTGCTGCTTCGCTTCAAGCAGCTCTCTTGATTGTCAGTCTCGGCGCGCCGATGACTGTCGCGTGTCAGCGCGCGCCAAACGATCCGAATCGCGGAATCGACGAGCTTCGAACCATGGTGGAGGGCGCAGGTGGAAAGCCAACCGCGGCCGAGTTGACTCGTGTCGAGTCGCGATACCCAAAGACTCGCGCCGCCGCACTCGCGCGTTTTCTTCGAGGTTACCTGGCTTATTCGTCTCAAGACTATAAGTCTGCGGTTGATGCGCTGGACGCGCGCTGGATCTCTTCAACAACTGCGCTGGGTGATTACGCGTTCTTCTTTCGAGGTGAAAGCGAAGCGGCGGCGGGGGCGAACAGCGACGCGCGGCGCGATTTCGGCGCGGTCTATGCCGATCACGCGACGTCTTTGAAGGCTCGAGAAGCGAAATTGCGCGCGGCTGAAGTTGCCGTTGCGGCGGGCGACCCGAATACCGCCATCAAGGAGCTTTCGAAGATGGCGGAAGCCTCGGACGCCGCCGCGCTCTTGATTACTTCTCAAGCAGAAGAAGCCCGTGGGAAGACCGAGCAGGCCATTGCCGGATATAGACGCATCTATTACGACCTGCCTGCGACTACCGCCAGCGTGTCCGCGGAAGCCAGACTCGCCGCTTTGGGCGCGTCTCCCAAAGACCGTCCCGGTCCTTTTGAAAAAGAACGCGCCAGATGCGACTCGATCTTCGAAGCCAGGCAGTATGGCGAAGCTGCGGCTGCTTTTGATCAACTGGCGGCTCGCTTCCCCGAAGACAGTAGACTAGACGAGGTTTATCTGCGTCGCGGGGTCAGTCTGCTCAACAACCGACAGCCGGCCCAGGCCGTCGTGTCGCTTGCGCTGGTGAGCGAGCGCAACCCGGTGCTCCACGCGGAGGCAATGTTCAGTCAGGCCGAGGGATTGCGCCGATCGAATCGCTCACGCGAGGCAGTCTCGCTTGTCGATCGCTTGCTCGGCCAGCACCCGAAGAGTCGTTGGGCTGAAGACGCGCTATACAATCTCGCTCGCGAGCTGGACAAGCAGGGCAGCAAATCGGAAGCAGCGGTGCGTTATCGCCGGTTGCTTGCGTCTTATCCGAAGAGCCAGTACGCGGCGGAAGCTTCCTATAACCTCGGCTGGCAGGCCTATCAAGCGAAGAGCTACTCGGAAGCCGCGCGCATTCTCGAACATCACCTTGCAGCCTACCGCCATCCAGAAACGAAGTTCATTGGGGAAGCGTGCCTTTGGGCCGGCAAGTCAGAAGAGCGTTTGGGTGATCGAGCACGCGCGCTGGCGCTTTATGATCTGGTGAACGAACGGTACCGCTACGGCTACCACGGCTATGTAGCGGGGTTGCGAGCGGGCAAGCTGCGGGCTGGAGACGGCTCGCTAAAGCCTGAGCAAGCGAAGCCCGGCTCGGACCTGGAACGCATTCGCAACAACGTGACCTATGTCGAAGCGATTAAAGAGACAGCTGACGGCTCCGAGGACGAGCGCTTCGCGAAGGCTGATGATCTCGAAGTCATCGGTCTGACGGACCCGGCAATCAAGGAGCTGAACTCCGCCCTCGAACGCGCGCCGGCATCGCCGAAGATCAACCTGAGATTGGCTCAGATTTACGCGCGGCGAGGAGAGAGTTTTCAAGCGACGATTGTGCTTCGGCGCGGCTACCCGGACCTTTACTCTTATCGCGAAGCGGACCTGCCCCGCGAGGCATGGCAGATTTTCTTCCCGCTCGTGGGCTGGGCGACGATCAAAGAGGAAGCGAAGCGCTACGGAATCGATCCGTACCTGGCGGCCGGACTCATTCGTCAGGAGAGCGTGTTCAACCCCAATGCGATTTCGCGCGCGGGCGCTCGCGGGTTGATGCAAGTCATGCCGGCGACGGGGCAGTTGGTCTCAAAGCGGCAGGGAGGCGGTTCGATCACTGCTGCCGATCTGTTGAACCCGACCCTCAACGTCAAGGTCGGTATGAACTACCTCGCGCAGATGCTCGGGCAGTTCGGAAGAATCGAATACGCCGCGGCTGCTTACAACGCAGGGCCCGGTCGGGCGCAGCGGTGGATTGCCGAACGCGGCGGAATGGATATTGAAGACTGGATCGAAGCGATCCCGTTCACCGAAACTCGCGGCTACGTTCAAGGGGTGTTGCGCTACTCCGCCAACTACCGGAGGCTTTACAAGGATTAGGATGGGGACGATTTTGATTGGAAGCATCGGGCCTATGGTTTTGTTGGTCTTTTCGATGATTCAGGGGTACGCGTTCAATGTCGCCGGTTCGCAGGCGCGAACGGGGGCAAAGCAACCAGCCGCTCGCGCAGCCGCTACGGGCGTCCTCAAGGTAATCACAGGTCAGCCTGGCTCGGTTGTCTTCATCAACAACGTTCGCCATGGCGTAACCAATGACAAGGGCGAGCTTGACTTGCCGCGCGTCAAAACGGGCTCATACCCGGTTCGCGTGCGAACAGTTGGATACACTGATTGGAGTGGAACGGTTCTGGTTGTTGCTTCGGGGAGCCGCACCCTTAAAGTCAGTCAAAAGCCGATGAGCGATCAAGCCGTGTTGCATTATCAAAAGGCCGACGAGCTTCGAGACAAGGGTAAGAACAGGGATGCGATTCTGGAGTACCAGAAAGCCCTGACGGCGCGGCCCAACTCTCCCGAAGCACACCTTGGTGCCAGTCGAAGCTTTATCACGCTTCAGGACTTTCAAGGAGCGGAAAAGCATATTCAGGCTGCAGTTAAAGCCGGCGGCCGCACACAAGCGGAAGCTCAGACGGTGATGGCAAACCTGAGACGCAGCCAGGGACTGGTCGAGGAC
>JBASRN010000345.1:0-4345 GCA_049273855.1 Blastocatellia bacterium | reverse complement strand
AGTTGAGGCTCTCGCGCTCGTACGGTCCGGGACGCTATGACCCCGGCTATGAGGAGAAGGGAAATGATTACCCGATCGGTTACGTGCGCTGGACCGAGAAGCGAAACATGGAAGCTTTTTTGCGACTGGTCGCCGACCGCAAGATCGACACCGAGCTACTGACTACTCACAGATTCAAAGTTGCCGACGCGCTCGAAGCTTACAACCTGATCCTGAATCGCGAGGGTGAGCGCTGCTGCGGAGTCGTGCTGGAGTACCCGGGTGTCGCAGAGGCGGCGCCTGCCGTCAAGGTTGCGCGCGCGCCTGCGATCGCATCGGGAGAACTGGGTGTCAGCTTTATCGGCGCGGGCAACTTCGCGCGCGGGGTACTGCTGCCGATCGTCAAACGCGCGGCAAAGGTCCAGCTTCGAAGCGTTGCGGCGGCGACCGGGCTGAGCGCCAGAAACGCCGCGGAGCAGTTCGGCTTTGCAAGTTCTACGACTGACTATCAGGAAATTCTAAAGGACGACGAGTCGAAGATAGTCTTCATCGCCACGCGTCACGACTCACACGCGCGAATGGCGGCCGAAGCGTTAAAGCGGGGCAAGCACGTGTTTGTGGAAAAGCCGCTCGCGACAAACATCGAGGGCCTTCGCGAGGTCGTCTCGGCCGCCCGCGAGTCTGAAGGCTTGTTGATGCTGGGCTACAACCGCCGATTCGCTCCGATTGCTCGGGAGATCAAAGAGCGGTTCTCAAAGCGCTCAGGGCCGATGACCATTGTCTACCGCGTGAACGCCGGCCAGTTGCCAGCCGAGCATTGGACTCATGACGAGACCGAAGGCGGCGGCCGGATCATCGGCGAGGTCTGCCACTTTATTGACTTCGTTCAGTTCCTGACTGACGCTTTGCCTGAGCGAGTAACAGCGACGGGCGTCCCGCAAGCTCAATCGGCGGGACTTGTGGACGACAGCGTGATCATCTCGCTGAGCATGAGGGATGGATCAGTAGCGTCGATTGTCTACACGGCGAGCGGAGACAATTCCGTTCCGAAGGAGCACATCGAGGTCTTCTGCGACCGGAGCGTCGCGCGTGTCGATGACTTCAAAAGCGGGGTGTTCATTCGCGGCGGCAAATCGACCAGGCTTGGGGGCAGCAGCCAGGACAAGGGCCACGCCGCGGAAATAAGCTTGTTTTTGGATGCGGTGCGAAACGGGACCGAAGCGCCGATAGGCCTTGACTCGCTTGTCGCGACAAGCCTCGTTTGTTTTGGCGCGGTCGGATGCGCAGCTGGCGATGGTGTTTCGACCATTGACGCGGCCTCCACGTTGAAGGGAACCGGTGAGCCTTGCGCATAGTCACCGAGGCGGTTGTAATGAAAACCCTTAAAAGGAAACGAGTTTCTATAGTCTCGAAGTCGCTAAGGCCACAGACACACTCGCGACGTATTTGTTGTGAGCGAGGCGTTGGTATTGCAGGTCGCCCTACAAGAAATGCGCGCGTGCAGTGCAACTCATTTCGTGGCAATGATCCACAAGTGCCAACCAATCCGTGAAGCGAGGCTGGCTTCGACCGAGCGCGGAATCAACCTCCCCACCAATGGTATCCAGCGCTTCTTCAAGAAGTGAACTTCCGTCCTGACGCCGCTGAACTTCGAAAACATTGCCGCCGCCTCATCGCGTGTGTACACCCGCGCAAGAGGATTCCCGGCGCCGTCAGTGTTCTGATTCAAGAACTGATCGCGAGACAACATCCCCTTCGCGTCTTCAAGATAGAGTTGCTGAAGTTCGCGCAGGCGATCTTTGTCCTCCCCTGTGAGGCGATGCACGAGCGCCGGGCCCCACTTGAACTTCAGAAGCCGTGCGCCAATGCGTCGAATGGTCATAATGTTGACCCGATAGTTGAATGATTCCTTGTGGTAGAGCATGACCATCGCGGTGCCACCAGGTCTCAGGACTCGATGCAACTCGTTGATCGCGCGCTGCGTGTCAGGCGTGTGGTGCAGGACGCCGTGGGAGTAGACAAGATCGAAGGACTCGTCGGCGAACGGCAGATTCTCGGCATCGGCGGTTCTCAACTCTGCAGTCAAGCCTTCGAGCACGAATCGCCTGCGCACAAGCTCGATGGAAGCCTCGGTCAGATCGACGCCGGTGTAGCAGGCTCCGTGCCGTGCGAAGTTCACGGCGTCAGTGCCAAGCCCGCAACCGACTTCCAGCACATCGCGATCGCGAAAACGCTCGAAACCGACAACCTTCGGGATATGCCATTCGGTCGCATAGCGATGCTGTTCCAACTCGGCGAAGAACTCGCGCGAGCCGGCCCCAGACCGGGCGAACTTGGCGCCGCACGGGTTGGCTTGCCAGAAGTCGTGTACGCGAGCTTTGAGATCTTCGGCCATCGTTTGAAGTAGGTGTTTCTAATCTACTGACCGCCACCAGAAAACTCAACGGCGGGGTAGTCTCCGGTGCGCGTCATATTTTTGCGGAACTCTCGCGCGCCGATGCCACGGGCTTGTCCCCTGGCATCCTTGAGCGTTTGGCCTGCATCTATAGCAGCAATCGTGAACCTCCACCGGACAAGCCCGTGGGCATCCTTAAGCGTTGGGTGTGTCGTCATAGCAGCCAACATGCTGGCTTAGGAGTGCAACATTCGAGTTGATGATTTATGATAGACGACACGCGTTAAAATCGAGTCACGGCATCCAATGGACGATGGCTCGCTCGGTAGCTGAAAGGGAACAGGAGGCTAGATGAGTCTTTGCAGAGTGGTGTTGGTGTTAGGCCTTGTTGGCGCGGTCGGCGGGTCGGCTTTTGCCCAGACTTCAGCAAGAGTAATAAAGGTTCGACCTGCAGAGCCCGTATTCAAAGTCAAAACAGGCGCTGCGGTCGAAGCTGCCGTCGTCATTGATATCGAGGCCGGCTATCACATCAACTCGAATCGGCCGGCCGAGTCGTTTCTGATTCCGACCGCGCTCAAGTTGCAGCCGCTTAAGGGGCTGACTATCGCCCGCGTTCTCTATCCAAAGGCGAAGCTGCAGAAGTTCACCTTCTCGCCCAAGCCGATGTCGGTCTACGAAGGCAAAGTCCTCTTGAAGTTCACGGTGCGAGCGCTGCCCTCGCTTGCGGCCGGGAGTCACATGGTCAAGGGAAAGCTGACGGTTCAAGCTTGCAACAACGAGCAGTGTTTGAGACCCCAGACCATCGATGTTGAAATTCCGTTTGACGTGACAAAGTAAGTTGCCAATCCAAAACCGCCTTCACTTGAATGAATGACCACCGAGTGTGCGATTGAAACGGAATGTGAGCGAGCGCTTGGCCGGCTCGTGCGATACTGCCGCAACGAGGGATGGGCCGGGTACGATCCGTACGATGCCTTGAACAGCCCGCTGATCAAAGCGCTCGCTTTGAACAGCAAGACACTTCGCACAGTGGCGACTCAGTTGAACAAGCGGAGTCCGGTGAACTTCCGGTCGCTTCTCGGGATTCGAAAGGAACTCAACCCGAAGGGACTGGCGCTGGCTGCGCGCGCTTTGATCATGCTCTCGCGGGGGAAGGGAAGAGACCCGCTCGCACGTGTTGAGCTATCGGCGGCGGCGGAGTTAGCCGGAGAGCTCGAAACAGACATCACGTACCTTCTGTCAAAGCTCGACGAATTGCGCAGCGGCGCTTATGCGGAGGCTTGTTGGGGCTACAACTTCGATTGGCAGTCGCGGGCCTTTTTCGCGCCTCGCGGCACGCCGAATGTGGTGTCCACGGTAACTGCGGCGCATGCTTTTCTTGACTGGCACGAAGCGACTGCGGACGAGCGGGCCTTTGAGACGGCTTGCGGCAGTTGCCGCTTCCTGCTCGATCGAGTCAATCGCGCAAACGACGGTGATGCTTTCTGTTTCAGCTACACGCCGTTGGATCATTCGAGGGTTCATAACGTGAACCTGCTAGCCGCTGAGTTACTCGCACGGATGTTCGCAAAGGATGGACGCGAGGAGTACCGGGACGCGGCTATGAGCGCCCTGCGCTACACGGCTGCACGCCAGCGGGAGGATGGCTCATGGCGATACGGCGAGGATCGTTCGCAGGAATGGATCGACAGTTTCCACACGGGGTTTGTTCTTGTGTCGCTAAAGAATATCGGCGCTTACCTGGGTTTGACGGACTTGCAGGATCTGCTTGGCGCCGGATACGAGTTTTACACGAATCGATTCTTTCTTGCGGACTCAACACCCGGGTACTATCATGACCGTCTCTATCCTGTGGATGTGCATAGCGCTGCGCAAGCAATAATAACGTTTGTGGAAATGACCGATCTGATGCCTAACGCTCGTCAGATGGCAGACCGGGCAGCCAAGTGGGCCATCGACAATCTGCAAGAC
>JBASRN010000342.1:0-24919 GCA_049273855.1 Blastocatellia bacterium | reverse complement strand
TCACCGGTAGAACATTACCAGAAGTAAGGCCGAGGTCAAGCAAGTTCCTTCACTCTCAACGAAGTGCTTCCAGGTTGCTTTGAGTGCATCACCTTACGCGGACACTGGCGGGAAAACAAATAGTGGTTACCTCTCCGCCCGAACGCCAAGACTGGCGAAATCACCGCACGGATGGAACTAGAAACTATACCTGTGGTGGACCCCGGCCGCCGATTCAATCCGAACAGCCGAATCTGGGCGGTAAAGGTCGCCACGGGAGAAAGACAGCTCGTCACGGAAGAAGATTCGGTGCAACCCGACTGGTCTCCCCACGGCGTCAGAATCGCCTATCAGGGAAGGCGAAATGCAGCACAGCGAGACATCTGGACAATTCCGGCGAGCGGGGGTGAGCCGGTGGAAGTGACGAATGACACCGCTATGGACGGGAGTCCGGTCTGGTCGCCGGACGGAAGATCTCTCTATTTCGTGAGCGACCGCGGAGGCAGCATGAATCTGTGGCGCGTGCCAATTGAGGAGGAATCGGGAAAAGTGCTCGGACCAGCTGAGCCGGTGACAACTCCATCCCCTTACACCGCGCATCCGAGCTTTTCGCGCGACGGGAGACGGATGGTGTATTCGCAGATTGTAAGGAGAGCCAATCTTCAGCAGGTCGGGTTTGATCCGCTTAAAGAGACTATCACGGGCCAACCCGTCTGGATCACTCAGAGCTCCAGGTCGGCAAACTCTCCAAATCTCTCGCCGGACGGTGAATGGTTAACCTTTGATGCTCAGGGAGGCAATCCGGAGGATTTATTTATCATCAGGCCGGACGGCACACTCCTGCGCCAACTGACCGATGACAGCTATAAAGACCGGGTGCCGCGTTGGTCGCCGGACGGTAGGCGGATCGCCTTTTTCTCAGACCGAAGCGGTAAGTGGGAGATCTGGACAATCAACTCGGACGGTAGTGGACTCCAGCAAATTACTTTCGCTCCAGGCCTAGCGATGGGTGCCATCTGGTCCCCGGATGGCACCCGTCTTGTATACCGCAATGGAAGCGGGCCTCCCTCGATCATAGATGCCGGGAAATCCTGGACAGAGCAATCGCCACAGGAGTTACCGCCACTGAGCGGCTCAAGTTACTTGTGGGCTTTTTCGTGGTCCCCCGACGGACGGAAACTCGCTTTGGCTCACATGGGTCCCAGTGGTTACAGCGGCACGGTCGTTTACTCTCTAGCGTCAAAACAATACGACATGCTCACGGACTTTGGAGCTTTTCCGGTCTGGTTGAGCGATAGCCGGAGGCTGCTATTTCTAAGTCAAGATAAGCTCTACCTGGTCGACGGCGAGTCGAAAAAAGTCCGCTTGGTTCTCTCCGTCTCTCCGCATCGGTTGGGCAATGGAGTTACGCTCTCTCTGGATGATCGCCTGATCTATTTTAGCCACGTCACCGACGAAGCGGGCATATGGCTGATGACTCTGGAATAAAGAAAAGTGTTGATATCAACCTATGACCTTCCAACATTGGTGACAAGTGAAGCGGCGCTCCTTACCTGATGCTTACATCTGTTTGCGCGAGCTCAGTTCGTCTTCGCTGTTGCCGCCTTTGCAAAGTCCCCCGCTTTGATTATCGTGATCTTCGAAGCATCGATGTGCCGGCGCATTGCTGCGTTGATTTCTTCCGGCTTGAGCGCCGCAATCTTCTTCTCGAGCTCCGTGTCCCACGCCAGCGTCCGATCCAGGTAGCGATACTGCGCAAGTTTCCGAGCAAGACTCGCATCTTGCGCGCGAGACACCTGCTGACCTTGCAGGTAACCAGCCTTTGCCGTCGCCACTTCTTCGGCGGTAAACCCGTCCTTGAGCGCGCGCGCAACTTCTTCCTTGAATGCCGCTTCAAGCTTGGCCAGGTTCTGCGGTGCGTAGATCGCCTGTGCTAAAAACTGACCGTTCTTGTCCTGAGGACTCACAAACAGGGCCGAACCCGTGCCGTAGGTCAATCCGTCCTTCTGACGAAGCCTTGCCGACAACCGCGAGTTCAACGTTCCCTGTCCAAACATGTAGTTTCCCAGCAGAAGCGCCGGATAGTCAGGGTCATCATCCCGGAGGTTCAAGCGCATCCCGGCGATGAAAAAGGCGTTGGGCTTATCAGGTGTTTCAAGCGATTGATTTATCGCCGGAATGTCCTTGTAGACCGTGACCAGCCGCTCGAACGGCCGCGGGCTCTTCCACCCGCCAAACAGTTCGGTCGCAAGTTTCTCGATCTCCTTCGCGTCGAAGTCACCGACGATAGCCATCTCGCCGTTCGACCCGCCGTAGAAGTCTGAATAGAACTTCTTTATATCGTCGAGCGTCGCGGACTTTATCTCCGCCATATCCTCGTCGGGTGTGTTGGCGTACCGAACGTCGCCCTTGGGATACGGGTTCAGGTGACGGCTGAAAGCTAGAAACGCAACCGATTGCGGCTGGCTTCGCTGCTCTTCGACTTGCGCCAGAACCTCTTGTTTGAGCTGCTCTAACTCGCTGGGAAGGAAGGCCGGCTCGCGCAGGATTTCGGCCACCAGCCGAAGGACCGCCGGGAGGTTCTCGCGGACCGTCTCAATCGAAACGACCGCGCTGGTCGCTCCGCCGAAGACCGACACTCGAGCCTTCAGCTTGTCGAACTCGTCTTGAATCTGCTGGCGCGTGTGCTTCTTCGTGCCGCGCATGAGCATCTGCCCGGCGAACTGACCCGCGCTTGCGCGATTCAAAAGGCTTTTTTCGTCGCCGAATCGAAAAGTCATCGCCGCGACCACTGTGTTGCCGCGGGTCTTCTTTGGCAGCAGCGCCAGCTTCAATCCAACCGGGACGTCCGTCTTCAGAGTGCGCGATTCGATGTTTGAAGGCGACGGATCGAACGCTTCACCTTCAGCGACAACGGCGCTGCCCTTGTAGTCTTTGACCAGCGCGGCTACGTCGGGCGTTGGAGGAATCTCCGCGCGATCAGGCTTGTCGGACGGTATGAACTGCCCGACGATGCGATTGGTGGGCTTCAAGTACGCGGCCGCGACTCGCTGGACGTCGCTGGCAGTCACCTTCTTGAGCCGGTCGCGGTATAAGAAGAAGAGCCGCCAGTCACCTTGCGCCATCCATTCGCTCAATTCGAGGCCAACTCGCTCCGCCGAGTTAAGCGTCAGATCTATGTTTTTCAACATTCCAGTTCGAGCGCGGTCGACTTCTTCGGCGGTCGGCGCCTTTGCAGAAACCTCTTCGATGGTTTGAATCATGCTATCCCGCGCGGAGTCGAGCGACTGTTCCTTGCGCACTTCCGCAAACAAGACCATCAAGCCGGGGTCATGCATCGGGATGTTGAGGCTGTTAACCGAAGCGGCCTTTTTGCCTTCGACCAGCGCCTTGTGCAAGCGACCCGACGGCGTGTCGCCGAGTATCTGGACGAGAATGTCGATTGCCGGGAAATCAGGATGAGACCCGGCCGGTATGTGATAGCCGGCGCCTACGAACTGGGTATCGCCTACGCGGCGGACGGTAACCGTGCGCTCACCATCCTGGTTTGGCTCCAGGGTGTAAATCTGTTGAAGAGTGCGGGTCGGCCTCGGGATCGCCCCAAAGTTGTCCGCAACGAGCTGCAGCGTCTTAGCAGGGTCAAACTTGCCTGTCACCAACAGCACGGCGTTGTCCGGTTGATAGTACTTGCGATAGAAGGCCTGCAGTCTCTCGATTGGAACGTTTTCGATATCGCTGCGCGCACCGATCGGCAAATTCGCGTAGTTGTGCCAATCGTAGGCGGCCGAGAATATTCGCTTGAACACAGCAAGCGCGGGCTGGTTCTCGCCCGACTCGTACTCATTGCGAACAACCGTCATCTCGGTGTCGAGGTCTTTCTTGGCTATGAATGAGTTCACCATCCGGTCTGCTTCCATTTTGAGCGCCCATTCCAGGTTCGCGTCCGTCGCGGAAAAGGTCTCATAGTAGTTTGTGCGGTCCCACGAGGTTGATCCGTTCGGGCGCGCGCCGTGCTGGCTCAACTCGTTGGGAATGTCCGGATGATTGGTCGAACCCTTGAAAACCATGTGTTCGAGCAAGTGGGCCATCCCCGTCTCGCCGTAGTTCTCGTGACGCGAGCCTACCATGTAGGTGATGTTGACCGTCGCGGTCTGCTTCGACTGGTCGGGAAACAAGAGCACTCGCAATCCGTTCGCAAGCCGGTACTCGGTGATGCCTTCAACCGAGGTGACCAGCTCGACGCCTTTTGGCAACGCGGGCCGAGCTTGAGCAGCGCCGGCTGCGATCGCGGCGCGAGGCATCACGCCGGGCAGGCTTGCGACCGAAAGAACGAGAACAGCTAGAAACCGGAAAGCGACTCTTCTGGGGCGCATGTTGTCTTACTCCTTTGCAGCGAATCAGCGGCCGGGAGCCGCGATTGGACTTTTATCGAACCCGCGGCTGGGGCCGCGTAGTTTCTTCAACTCTAGATTTTCACAGGGTCCGGCGCCGAGTCGCGCACGGTCTTACTCTTCTGAATCAAATACTGCTTGATGAACTCGTCGATATCGCCGTCCAGCACTGCATCAACGTCCGAAGTCTCGTGCTTTGTCCTCACGTCTTTCGCAAGCCGGTACGGATGCAGCACGTAGTTCCTGATCTGCGAACCGAACGAGATGTCGCGCTTCGTCTCTTCGAGCTGAGCCGTCTCGCCGCGTCTCTTCTCCATCTCCAATTCGTACAGCCGCGACTTCAGGATTCGCATCGCCACTTCGCGGTTCTGATGCTGCGAGCGCTGGTTCTGACAAGTCACTACAATGTTAGTCGGCAGGTGAGTGATTCGAACGGCCGAGTCGGTCACGTTCACGTGCTGCCCGCCCGCGCCCGACGATCGATAAGTGTCCACGCGCAGGTCCTTGTCCTGGACCTCGATCTCGATGTCTTCTTCGATGTCGGGGTAGACGAACACCGAAGCGAAGCTCGTCTCGCGGCTCGACCCGGCGTTGAACGGACTTTGCCGGACCAGCCGATGCACGCCGGCTTCCGCGGAGAGCAAGCCGTAAGCGTACTCGCCCGAAACGGTGAACGTAGCCCCCTTGATACCCGCTTCCTTGCCGGGTTGTTCGTCAACGATTTCAGTCTTGAATCCATGGCGCTCGGTCCAGCGCAGATACATGCGCATCAGCATCTCGGCCCAATCCTGCGCGTCGGTTCCGCCCGCGCCCGCATTTATGGTGACGATGGCGTCGCGGGCGTCGTTTGGACCCGAGAGCAGCATGTCGGTTTCGGCTTCTTCGACTTCGCGCTCCAGGCGTTCAATCGCGGTTTGCAGCTCGGATAGCGAGGCTTCATCTTCGGTGGCGAACTCGATAAGCACGGCGGCGTCCTCCACGTCTCTTCGGAATCGGTCGGCTTTTTCTGCTGCCGCTTCGACTCGGCTCCGGCGGCGAAGGACTTTTTGCGCGCGTGCCTGGTCGTTCCAGAAATCAGGTTTTGCGGATTCTTCTTCTATTTTGGCGAGTTCGGCGCGTTTGGCATCAGGGTCAAAGAAACCTCCGCAACTCCGCCGCGCGAGCCGCCAGGTCGTCATACTTCTGTCGCAGTTCTTCGATCATCGTTCAATCCTTGTCGAGCAGCCGCGAGGTGTTTCCATCGTCCATCGGCGATCATAGCGCCTGGCTGATCCGGTTGTTTTGAAGAGCGCAATTCTATCACGCCGCGCGGTCTGTGAGCTAGAACCGTCTTACTCGTTGACACTTCGAGATGGCGATTCCTATACTTTCGTCAATGCGCGTTCTCGCCATCGATTTCGGAACCAAGAGAATAGGCACGGCCGTATCGGATGCGCTTGGGATCAGCGTCAGGCCAGTCGAGACGATAAAGAGATCGTCCAACGATCGCGACATCGCTCGACTTAAAACGCTGGTTGAGGAACTCGAAGCAGAAGCGGTCGTCGTCGGATTGCCGCTCAGAATGGATGGCGCTGAGGGTGATGCCGCCCGAGAGGTCAAGCGATTCGCCACGTCTCTGCAGTCGCAGCTTGGAGTCGAGGTCATCACTCACGACGAGCGGCTCACCAGTTACGAGGCTGAACAAATCATGGCCGAGCGAGGACTCAACCGCAGAGAGCGCCGAGCTCGGTCCGACTCGCTTGCCGCAATGATCATACTGCGAGACTACCTATCGACAGCCAGGAGCAAAAACTGAATCCAGGACCGTCAGACCCAGCCGAACGTCCTGACTTGTCACGAGAGGGAACGCACTGGCTGGCTCCGCGACGCACCAGGCTTCGCAAAGCCGTGATCATCGTGATCCTCGTCGGAATTGGGCTCGCAGCGGGCGGAGCGTTGTGGGTTTGGACCACGGTGAGACGATCCGTCGATCACGCTTCGGCGGATCAAATCATCACGATAGAGCAAGGAACCGGCACTCAAACGATAATCGCCCAGTTGGCCGAGGCGGGAATAGTGCGGCACCCAACCGCGCTCAAGATCTATCTAAAACTGGAAAGCCGCGGCGGCGCGCTCAAAGCGGGCGATTACAAGTTCCCGTCTCCCATTTCACCGCTTCAAGCAATCGAGAGAATCGAGCGAGCCGAGGTAGTACTCGAGCGCGTCACGATCCCTGAAGGCTTCAATCGATTCGAGATCGCCCAGACTCTAGCGGCCAAAACCGGAAAGGCTACCGAGGAAGAGTTTCTGAGGTTGACCGAAGATCAAACGCCGATTGAGCAGATTGCGCCCACCGTTCGAGACCTCGAGGGTTATTTGTTCCCCGACACCTACAACTACACCGCGAAGACGGCGCCTGAAGAGTTGATTCGCGCGATGGTAGGCCGCTTCCAGGAGGTGTTCAACCCTGAGTGGACGACGCGGGCAAGCGCGCTTGGATTGACCGTACATCAGGTGGTGACGCTGGCTTCGCTTATCGAAGAAGAAGCCCGGGTGCCCGAAGAGCGGCCATTGGTCGCTTCAGTGTTTATGAACCGGCTCGAGCGAGGTATGCCTCTGGCGAGCGATCCCACGTTCATCTACGCGGCAGTGCTTGCTCACGATTACGATGGCAATCCGAACCAGCCGCGTCATCGCGCCCGATTCTCGTCTTACAATACATACCTGGTAGCGGGGCTGCCGCCGGGTCCGATCTGCTCTCCAGGGCGCGCATCAATCGAAGCGGCTCTGTACCCCGCTTCAAGCGACTATCTGTACTTCGTGGTGAGCGGCAACAGTGGCCACCACAAATTCTCGCGGACATCGGCTGAGCACGACGTTGCGGTGGCGGAGTATCGCCGTCAGCAACGCGAGCTTCGAGAACGCTAGTAACAGCGACTGACCACTAACGCAGTTCGACCGGACGCTCGCTCAATCGTACCGCTACGGTCACTCGTTTCCTGTCGCGAAACACCTCAACTTCAACGGTCTCTCCGGGTTTCTTGTCCTGCATCGCGCTCTGTAGATCGTCGGTGTTGGCAACCTTGCGACCACCGACTGCGAGAATGACGTCACCTAGTTGTTGAAGCGAGACCCCACCCCATATCGACTCGCGAATGGTTGCGCCCCGGAGGCCCGCCGCCGCCGCGCCGCTTCCGCGGTATACGTCACCAACGATGATACCTTCCGAAGAAGGCAGCTCGAATGCGCGAGCAATGCGCGGGTTCAGAGGCATGGTCGTGACTCCCAACCACGGGCGAGCCACGTAACCTTTGCTTATGATCTCGGGAATAATTCGCTTGGCGATGTCCACAGGCACGGCAAAGCCTATTCCGATTGAGCCGCCGCCCGCGCTTGCCTGGATCGCGGTGTTTATCCCGATCATCTCGCCCTTCGAGTTCAGCAGCGGCCCGCCGGAATTGCCCGGATTGATCGCGGCGTCCGTCTGTATAGCGCCGTTGATAGTTCGCCTCGCCGCGGAATCGCGCAATGGCCTTTCAAGCCCGCTGATGATCCCGGTTGTCAGGGTCCTCTGAAGCCCAAAGGGGTTTCCAATCGCAAGCACCTTCTGTCCGACCAGCAAGCCCTGCGATGAGCCCAGCTTCACTGGCGTCAGGCGGTAGTTTGAGGGCACTTGAATCCTGATGATCGCAAGATCGTTGTCTCGATCACTCCCGACCAAGGTAGCGGGGAACTTGTCGTTCTCAACCTGCACTTCGAGCTGACTTGCGCCCTGCACCACGTGATAGTTGGTGAGGATGTCTCCCTTGTCGTCGATAATCGAGCCGGAGCCCGCGCCTTCGGATGGAAAGACCCCCCAAAAATTCTCCTGGTAGCCCCGGTTGGTTATATTCACGACCCCCGGACTCACCGCGTGGTAGATCTCGACGTTGTTTTGCTCGTCGGATGCCGTCGTCGGGTCGGCGATGGCAACCGGCTCGACGACCGGCATTTCTCGATCGAGCGCGCGCTGCGCGCATGCGACAATTACGCCGGCCACTACCGCCGAACACAGTGCTATCGATATCAACTGCCTGCCAGTTATGGTGTACATGAGACCCCTCCTTCTGCGGGTATATCCGTTAACTACTCAATGTTAGTCCAAACGCGCGCGATGATCCAAGCGCGCGGTCGCGCATTCTCTAACGCCGGCCGCGAAAACAGGTTGCATTCAGAGCGGGCTGGCAGGATTGAAAGCGGACATTGACACGACGCGGGCTCTCAACTCGAGTCAAAGCGGGATGAGTTCGCAGCTACCGAGTCTTTTCCGGGCGCTCGGCGACGATAATGCAGCTTCGCAACCCGCCCACGACTTCGGTTAGATCTTTGGAGTAGGTCGCGCGGATTGGCCTGTAGTCTTTGATAAGCTCGACCAGGTCCTGCGCCGAAGACAGCCCGGCTTCCTGACACTCGATGGCCCATGTCCTGATTTGCGAGGCTAGCCGCAGCAGCCTATCAATGGTCGTCAGGTAAGACTGTCTGGATTGAACCGCCGGTCCGCCTGTTTCGTTCGCGACGCCGCCGGCCGTTCCGCGAACCCACGCTTCGCGCCACTCCGACCTTGCTTCGGCTCCCGCCGGCTCGGACTGCGCCGGCGGCAAACTCAGATAGATCAGGTCGGTGCGAGCTTGCTTGATGAACTCTTCAGCCGACAGATTAAAACTCTGACCGCGAGGACCTGTTGGCGGCCCGGTGATGACGCGGCCCGCCAATCGCCAGAACACCGTCGTCAACGGCATCCTCATGTCTCGCGTCTCGTCGTCGAACGACAGCGCGTAGTCTCCAGTCTGCATGCCGATTGCCAGGGCCTGCGCCCGCAGTGATTCATCTTCAAGCGACTCGATGTTGCTGCGAAGGTTGTCCATCCACCACGCATCGGTCTCGCCGAACCATCGTCGCAATCCGGGGTTGTTGAGCCGCGCGCGAGGCACGTAAACGTCGTGCAGCACGCGGGCTATGTGTTCTTCCGCGATCGACTCGCGAGCCTGAACGATGGCGTGTGCAGCGGCAGCCGCCCATGCGCGCGGATCATTCGCCAGTATCAGCTTGCCCCACGTCCTCAGATACAATGCGATCTTCGCCGACCCGCTGAATGGAATCGCGACAGATCTAAACTCGATCTGGCTCAGCACGCTCGCCTCGAAGCCCAGCAACACCTTTGCGTTGTAGCGGCTGCCGCGCCAGCCATAGCTTTTGCGTTCGGGCAGCGAAACCTCTTTCGATTTAGCTCGCGACAAGAGCAACTCCAAAGACGGAAGGCCGAGCTGCGGCGCCTCGGGCGGTTGCTCGCCCGGCGCGGGGGCGATTGGCGCCACTTCGATGTTGACGAGCGAAAACTGAACCGACGCTTCGTCGAGCACGATCTGTTCCAGCAAGACGTTGCCCTGATCGCTAGATTCGCTCGATTGTTGGCTGCTGGCTTGCCACGTGTCTTGAGCCGGGGATTGACTGGGTGCTTGCCACCGGTCCTGAGCCGCAGGTCCAATCCGCGTCTCATCTTGCAGGACACCGGAAATATCTTGCGAAGCAGACCCCGACTCAACTGATTGTTGCTGGCTTGGAGTCGGCTCATTGTAACCATCGCGCTCTTTCGGCTCACCTTCTGCGCGAAGCTCTTCGAGGAATTCGACCAGGGCCTTCACCACGTGCGGGTCGCACTCTATCCCGGAGGAGGATCTCAAAGCTTCGAGCGCCGCCTCATCGGTCATAGCCACCCGGTAAGGCCGATCAGCAGTGACCGCGCTGTAGAGCTCAACCGCCCTCAGGATTCGAGCTCCGATGGGAATGTCCTCGAAGGCGAGTGTGTCCGGATAACCGGAACCGTTCCACCATTCGTGGTGCCAGCGGACGAGCAACTGCGCGTGACGGCTCGCTTCGCGCTTGGCCATCTGTTGCTCGCCGATCACCGGGTGACGCCAGAGATCGAGGCGCTCCTGAAAGCTCAGTGCGCCCTGCGAGTGACAGTAGGCAGGCGACATCGCATACAGTCCGATGTCGTGAAGTAACGCGGCCTCAGCCACCGCGCTTATGTCGGACTCGGTCAGACCGAGCCGCCGCGCCAGACGCGTGGCCAGCTCGGCCATCAACTTTGAGTGGGGTTGTGAGTACCGTTCGAAGCTATCGATTCGGTCGGCAAGTCTATTGATTATTTCTTCACGCGTCTTGCCCTTCGCCGTTTCCACGCTTCCTCCGGGAACTCGAATACGGCTGTAAGGTACAAGCTATCTTCCGGGTGAGTCAAGCTGAGCGATTTCGCGGTTCGACTGATAAGAATCCGCTACGCGAGGGCGCGAGCGAGGCCGGGCGAGACTGTGGTTGCGGCCGACAACCCGGATACTTCCTGGTCAATAGGCCGCTGGCGGAAGCAGTCGGGACACCACCCATAAAGTATTCCGCTGACCAGGTGGTAGGCCACGGTTTCGTGTTCATCAATAGGTCGGTGACAGCTCTTGCACTCCCACATCAGGACATTGGTACTGGTTGCTCTCTCGAGAATTGCCGACATTATCCTCCTCTGAGCTTACCTTTTCAGCTTACTGATCTCTCGTCCCTATTTGTATAGGGATCATCCAACGACTGCTTTGATACATTTCAAACGCGATAAGTTTGTCGTGGTTCCAATTCGTCTTCGTATCGGTCAAAGGAACTCGACAAAGCGAGATCGTGAACAGAGAATCCGACTTTTAGCTTTCGGGCTCGGCGAAGAGTTGCTAGGATAGAATGTCACTGGAGATATAGATGATCGAGACCAAAACAATCGCCTCCGCAACTTCCGCTTCAGCATCACCGAAGAGAATTCAAACAACTTGGACTAACGAAATGAAGACGGTCATTGCTCGAGAGAGCAAGCCGGTTCCGACTGCCGCAGGCAACCGCGGGGGCGTCTCAGCCAAGATTATTCCATTCATTTTGATGCACGTGGCCTGTGCGGCAGTCTTCTTTGTCGGAGTTAGTCTTGAAGCGGTGCTGCTGTGCCTCGGCCTCTACATTGTCCGGATGTTCGGCTTGACGGCCGGCTATCACCGGTACTTTGCGCATCGCGCCTTTAAGACCAGTCGATTCTTCCAATTTGTTCTTGCGGTAGTCGGAACGACGGCGGTGCAGAAAGGTCCATTATGGTGGGCGGCGCATCATCGCCAGCATCATAAGTATACCGATCAGGAAGGTGATATTCATTCACCGGTGACCGACGGGTTCTGGTGGTCACACATCGGCTGGGTGATAAGCACCAAGTACGATCCGACGAACTTCAAGGGGATCAAGGATTTCGCTCGCTATCCCGAGCTTCGATGGATAAACAAGTATCACCTGATTGCGCCGATCGCGCTTGCGGTGGTGTGTTTTCTGCTCGGCGGATGGCAGTGGCTGGTTTGGGGTTTTGTCATCAGCACTGTGCTGCTTTATCACGGAACCTTCTCGGTCAATTCGTTGGCGCATATGTGGGGGAGCCGGCGATACGCGACTGGCGACGACAGCCGCAACAACTTCTTGATCGCGTTGTGGACCGGCGGCGAAGGCTGGCACAACAACCACCATCATTATATGGCGTCGGTTAAACAGGGCTTCTATTGGTGGGAGATCGATTTCAGCTACTATGCGTTGAAGATGATGTCGTGGGTCCGGCTGGTATGGGATCTGCGGCTTCCGCCCAAACAACTTCTTTCCGGCGCATCCGCGAGTTGACGCGGAAGCCGGCACCACGCTCAAGAGTTTAACGCTTCCAAACTTGCGATCATCGCCGCGCCGATTACGCCTGCGTCGTCGCCAAGCTCAGCTTTCACGATCTTCAAGTCCCGCGCGCAAATCTCGAAAGCGACCTTGCGAGTCATGCGTTCTATCCGTTTGATAAACGAGCTGCCCATCGCCTCGATCACGCCCCCGCCAAGGATTATCCTCTCCGGCCCCATCAGATTCACCAGGCTCCCAAGCCCCACCCCGATCGCCTTGGCCGCGCGATTTATCACCTTGACCGCAACCTCGTCACCCGCGTCATACGCGCGTTTGAGCACCTGACTGGACAGCCGATCGGTCTCCTTCTTGAGGTGCCTTTTGAGAGTAGTTTTCCTTCCGCGTTTGATGGCGCGCCTCACCTCGCGGGTGATCGCCACGCGGCTGGCGAGCGCCTCAAGACAGCCGCGATTGCCGCAGCAGCAGCGCGGTCCGCCCGCGTTGATAATTATGTGTCCCACTTCGCCGGCGTTCTTGCTCGAGCCTCGAGACAACTTCCCATCCACTATCAGACCGCCCCCGATGCCTGTTCCTACAAACACGCCAAGCAAATCCCGCGAGCCGCGCCCGGCGCCTGCGTTGAACTCGCCATAGACTCCGGCGTTCACGTCATTCTCAACAATCGCCGCGACGCCGAACTCCCGGCCAAGACGAGGACCAAGCGGAAAGTTTTTGAACCGCAGGTTCGCGGATTCGATTATGTAGCCGGAGTCGGGATCGAGCGGACCCGGAGCGCCAATCCCAAGCGCCTCAAGATCGGAAGGCTCCAGACTGGCGCTCTCGACGGCTTGGCGGGCGGTGAGAATGATCGTGGCGAAAACCTCCTCGTCGTTGCGCCACGCTTTTGTCTTTGCGCGAGCGCGCCCTACGATCCGCCCGTTCGGATCAAGCACTGCTGCGCTGACCTTCGTCCCGCCCAGGTCTATACCCAATACGCATCGTCCCATCGCGTTGGCGATTAGACCACAAAACGGTACCCGGGGTCGATTCCCTGACGCGCCATCAATATCTGGTGAATGTTGTAAGGTTGGGTATGGCTCCCGGTGATCTTATGATCGAGCACGTGAAACAGATGCTCTATTCCCGCCGCGTCATCTATATCGATGTCAGCGACCCACTCATCACCGTTCGCAAAGAAGGTGAGCTGCAAGTTGCCGTACTGGTCTCGAGTTTTCCAGCTTCCGGCCCTTTCGAATCCCGCGGGCGGGGTGTGCAGTGTGTCGGGCGCGTCTTTGAACACGTCGTCGGCAACGCTGTTCTTGGTCTCTTCTCTTAATTCTCTGCTAACGTCGGCGAAGAAGCGCTCGCTGCGGAGCTCGCGTATCTTTTGGACATACGGGAGAACTGTCTTGCCGTTGCTCAGGCGAGTAGCCTCGCACTTGGCGGTTATGTTCAGCAGGCAGGCTTTGCGGTGGTCATCCAGGGTTTTCGCCGTGTAGAGCGCTTTGCCCGTCTTCCCCTCAAACGAAAACAGGTTGTCGCTTGCCTGCAGGATCCTCCGAAGCTCCGCGGGCAGCTTCGGGTACTCTGGAAACGTGACGCTCGCGACTTTCTTTGCGTCGATAGGAAACACGAGCCGTTTGTCGGTGAACCCGCTTGCCTGAATCGTGACGAACTCAGTCACCGGAAGATAGGCCGACGGATCGATCTCGAGCATGTAACGCCCCTGCGGGAATCCGAACAGTCCATCGATCGTGATTCTCTTCGAGGCGTCCAGCCCGTTGAAGCGCGGCGCATGATTAAGCACCTGATGGCGCAACAGCACATCGACCTTTCCGCCCAGCTTATCTCCATAAACATCCACCAGCTCCAGTCGGAGTTTTCCCTGTCTGTCGTCTGAACTCATAGCTGATTCCTTCCTTTTGCTGCGCGGCATGATTTCGATCTTCGAGGACCGCGCCGCTTTCTTGTTCCCACATACCACAAGACGGAACCCGCTTCATCGATGATGCAGGTGTCGGAGCTTTTTGCCGGAGCGTGGAACGCGCCACTTGCTGTCTGATCGCCAGGCGGCTTGCCTGCTTGTGAAGCGCTTGTCGCCGAACCGAACCCGTTGCCGATAAGAAGCGAAGAGAAGTAAAGTACGGGCTCACCTCTTTTTATCACAGGAGGAGTAACAATATGAAACCCCGTCTACTGGCGTTTGCCTTGGCCCTTTGCGCTTGTCTTCCCGCGGCCTCGCCGTGTCAAACAAAGAAGCTTAAAATCTACATCTCTGCCGATATGGAAGGTGTCGTCGGCGCAGTCACCGCCGACCAGCTCGGCCCTCAAGGTTTTGAGTACAACCGCTTCCGCGAGTTCATGACGGCGGAGGTGAACGCCGCCATCGAGGCAGCGTTCCAGTCTGGCGCGACAGAGATTGTCGTCAGCGATTCGCACGGCAACGGTCAGAACCTGCTCATTGAGAAACTCCCGAAGAACGTGACGGTCGTTCGCTCGTGGCCGCGGCCATTGATGATGATGCAAGGAATCGACGAGACCTTCGACGGCGCGATCTTTATCGGGTATCACACCGGTACTATCAATAAAACGGGAGTTCGAGCGCACACGATCTCGAGCGCCCGTCTGGCCGACGTGAAACTGAACGGCGTATCGATGTCCGAAGCCGGAATCAACGCGGCGATCGCCGGTCATTTCAACGTGCCGGTGATTATGATCAGCGGCGACGACGCAGTGGTCAAAGAGACTACCGAACTGCTGGGTCCGATCGAAGGCGCGATCGTGAAGTGGGCTTACGGCTTTCATTCGGCCCGGACACTGACGCCCGAAGCCGCCTACGAAGTCATCCGAGAGAAAGTGAGGCTGGCAATAGCGAGAATCAGAGACTTCAAACCGCATAGGATCAAGGCGCCTGTGGAGCTCGACGTGCGGTTCAAGAGCTATCGTCCGTCTGAGATGCTCAGTTATCTGTCTATCGTCGAGCGCACTGACTCGCACAGCATCCGTTTCAGGGGGAAAGACATCGTCGAAGTGTCGAAGTTTCTGGAGTTCATCAGCAACTACGAGCCGTCGCTCGAGCCTTAGATTTGACTCCGGCTCCGCGCCATCACGTCAGACACCGACTGGGTGGGGCGTCATAACCAGCTACATAGATGTGGTAGACTATAGCTCGAACCTCGTGCCGGCTAACCCGGAGCACTCGATCATGAACGCGATCAATAGGCTGTTCAGCGCCTTCTTTTTTCTCTTTGCATTTGTCCTGGCTGAGACGAGCGTGGGGGCAGACGTACTGCACCTCAAGCTCGATGATCAGATTACTCCTGCAAGCGCCGAGATTATCGCAGCGGCGATCGCCCGCGCTGAGCGGGAGAACGCGGCCGCGCTTATCATCACGCTGAATACGCCCGGCGGACTCGATACTTCAATGCGCGAGATCGTTTCGCGGATCGATGCCTCGCGAGTGCCGGTCATCGTCTACATAGCCCCGAGCGGCGCGCGAGGCGCCTCAGCCGGATTCATCATCCTACTGGCCGCCGACGTCGCTGCCATGGCGCCCGGCACTGCAACCGGCGCGGCTCATCCTGTCATGGCTGACGGGCGCGAGATCGAAAAGACGATGAACGAGAAGATCGTCAACGACGCTGCCGCCCTCTTGAGAAGCCACGCCGAAAAGCGCGGACGCGATCCGCTGATAGCCGAAACTGCCATCCGCGAAAGCAAGTCGTTCACCGAGCGAGAAGCGCTCGAAAAGCACTTGATCGAAATAATCGCGCGCGACGAAACCGATTTGCTGGCCCAGCTTGAGGGCCGAACGATCACACGGCTAGACGGGACCAAGGAGGTGCTTCACGTAGCCGATCAAAAGGTGACGGAGGCCACTCCTTCCTTACGCCAACGTTTGTTGCTTGCGCTCGCCGATCCGCGAATTGCATTCGTTCTGTTCGCGATCGGCGCGCTGTGCGTTTACTTCGAGTTTCAACACCCTGGTGCGATCGTACCGGGCGTTGTTGGAACGCTTGCGGTCGTGCTGGCGTTGTACGGCTTCCACATGCTGCCGATAAGCGCGACCGGTGTCCTGTTGATAGTTGTGGCGATCGGGTTGTTCGTGCTCGAAGCAAAAGTGGCGGGTTTCGGTATATTCGGCCTGGGCGGGATCGTAGCGGCAGTCGTAGGCTCGCTGATCCTGATCGACGTCCCCAATCCGGAGCTGCGATTGCCGCCGTCCCTGGTCCTAGCCGTAGTCATTCCCTTCGCCTTGATCATGATTTTCGTGTTGAAACTCGCGATTCGCGCGCGGCGGGCAAAGGTGACCACGGGCATCGCCGGGATGATCGGGCTTGTGGGAAAAGCGGAGACGGCGATTTCACCGCAAGGCACGGTGTTCGTTCGCGGTGAGTTGTGGCGCGCCCGATCACAGATGAACATCGCGCGAGGCGAAGGTGTGCGAGTCAAGGGGATAGAGGGCCTGACGCTCGATGTCGAAGCCGACGCGGAAGCTGCGGCAGTTCCAAAGAAGGCTTCGGCGATTGATGAGTAGTAGTGAACTGCGAATGACCGGCACGAGCGCAAACTGAAGTCTACTCTACCCCTTTCGCTCGCGACGGCGCGCAAATAGAATAGGAGGCCGTAATGCAAGAATTCCTCCAACTCCCGATCATTGCTGTTGCGATCGTGCTGATCTACATCCTGAGCGTGATCAACATCCTCCGTGAATATGAGCGTGGGGTGATATTCAGGCTCGGCCGATTGCTCCCCGAGGCTAAGGGCCCAGGCATCATTCTCGTCTTCCGCCCGATAGATAAGATCGTGCGGGTGAGCTTGCGAACGGTTGTGCTGGACGTCCCGCCGCAGGACATCATCACTCGCGACAACGTAACGGTATCGGTTAACGCGGTGGTTTATTTTCGAGTGGTCGATCCGCGGCTTGCGGTCGTCGAGGTCGAGAACTATCTCTACGCGACTTCGCAGCTGGCTCAGACAACGCTGCGGTCGGTGCTTGGCGAAGCCGAGCTGGACGACCTGCTCGCAGAGCGCGAGAAACTCAACAACCGCCTGCAGGAAATACTGGACAAGCACACCGATCCGTGGGGCATAAAGGTGGCGCTGGTCGAGATCAAGGGCGTCGACTTGCCGCAAGAAATGCGCCGTGCTATGTCACGCCAGGCTGAAGCCGAGCGCGAGAAGCGCGCAAAGATCATCCACGCCGAGGGCGAATTCCAGGCGTCGCAGAAGCTGCTCGCCGCCGCCCAGATCATCGCCGCAGAGCCGGTCGCGGTCCAGCTTCGCTATCTTCAAACGCTGACTGAAATCGGTGTGGAGCAGAACACGACTGTTGTGTTCCCCATCCCGATTGATATGATCAAGGACCTAATGACGGGCAAGCAGCCGCGAGACGATAAGGGCTGATGAGCTTCGAGCGAGGCAGGAACCTCCACCAATCAACATCGGGTTGAAGAACAGAGATGACCAACAAGCAAGTGATCGCAATTTTCGTCGCCGGTGTCGCGTTGCTGCTGGGAGCGTTCTGGGCCGGGCTCTCCGTGATCAAGCAAGACTCGACCAGCGACGCAAGCACGGCCAATCAAAACGCGAGAGCCGGTTCAACGAATCCAGGCTCAGCCGGCGCAACCTCCAACACGCGAGAGCAGGGTGCAGCCGAAGGCGCTCGATATGTCGTCTTCGTAGCGGCCTTTGGCACGCTGGAGAAGGCCAAGCAGCTCGAGTCCGATCTCAAGCGCAAGTACCTGGCCGCTCACGTCAAAACGCCGAACGGCAACCAGGAGACGCTGTTTCGCGTCAACATCGGACCTTACGACAAACAGGACGCCGACAAGGTCGCGACGGAACTGGCAACCGAAGGCCGCAAGGGAATAATGGTCCTTCCCTGGACTCAGAATTAGTGGTCAGTGGTCAGTGGTCAGCGCTGAGGGTCGAGCGTTCGACAGTTTATGAGAGACTGCCGCGTCTGCACCGAACGCTGAACACTGACCACTAACCACTAACCACTGCCTATGCTCATCCAACTCGAACGACCCCAGCCCGGACCGCGATTGCCGGAATGGCTTCGCAAGCCCCAGCGCAACGTCGAAGCCGATCACGACCTGAAGAAGATGCTGCGAACGCGCGGCCTTCACACGGTCTGCGAAGAGGCCCGCTGCCCGAATCGCAACGACTGCTTCTCGCGCGGCGCGGCGACGTTCATGATCCTCGGCGATGTGTGCTCGCGAAGCTGCGGCTTCTGCTCGGTCAAGACAGGACGAGGGCTGCCGCTGGAATTACTGAGCGATGAACCGGAACAAGTGGCCGAAGCCGCTGCCCAGTTGAATCTGCGCTACGTGGTGATCACCTCGGTGAATCGCGATGAAATGGCGGACGGCGGAGCCTCGCACTTCGCAAAGACGATTTACGCGGTGCGGCGGCGCTTGCCCGAGTCGAAGATCGAAGTGCTGACACCCGACTTCAAAGGGGATCACAAGGCGCTGCGAGTAGTTCTCGACGCAGAGCCCGACACTTTCAACCACAACGTCGAAAGCGTCCCGAGGCTCTATAGCCGAGTGCGACCGCAAGCCGACTATCAGCAATCGCTCAGTGTGCTTGGAGCCGCGCGGCGTTATTCACAAAGCGTCTTAACCAAGTCGGGATTCATGCTCGGGCTTGGCGAAACGCGAGATGAAGTAAAGGGCCTGCTCGAAGACTTACGGGCTCACAGTGTCGACGTAGCAACTATCGGTCAGTACTTGCAACCGACGCGCGCGCACCTTCCGGTCGAAACGTATGTTCACCCCGACGTCTTCGACGAGTACAAGGAGTACGGTGAACAGTTGGGGTTCCGCGCCGTGTTCTCAGGCCCGCTTGTTCGAAGCTCGTTCATGGCAGAGATGGTCAACGAGGTTGCGGATCGAGGATCGAAGGTCGAGGATCGCGTGTGAATCGTATCTCGTGTATTGAACCGATGAATCAACGACCGCTCTTTCAATCCTCGATCCTCAATCTTCAATCCTCGACGGTTCTCCGCGTTCGCCATTCCGAGGAGGCCGCCCCGCCCGCTTATGCGCGCGAGGACTTGCTCGCTGCCCGGTTTCGACCGGCCAAGGTTCTTCCCTATCAGCAATCCGCCCCGTTCATAAGCAATCTTTCGCTGGCAATTTTCTCAGGCGTGCTTCTGGTGTTCGCGTTTCCTGAATGGAACCTGTGGTCGCTGGGTTGGGTCGGAACTGCGCCGCTGATAATGGCCGTCGTGCGTGAGCGGCGGTTTTGGAGATCGCTTCTCCTCGGGAGCGTCACCGGCACGGTCTTCTATGCGGGTTCTTCGCAGTGGGTTATGCACTCGATGCATAACTACGGCGGGATTCCGATGTGGTTGTGCTTCATCATCCTGGCAGTATTTTCGGCGACGCTCGGCGTGTTCACCGGGTTGTTTGGTGCGTTGCTGGCGGCGGCGGTCAAGCGGTTCAGTGGATGGGCGATGCTTTCCGCGCCGATTATCTGGGCGGCCAGCGAGTGGGCTCGGCTCGAAGTGAGCGGCGTTGGCTGGAACGCGCTTGGCTACTCGCAAGCGTTTCAGCCGGCGGTTGTTCAGGCGGCGCGATGGGGCGGCGTTTATCTGGTCAGCGCTGTAATGGTTGCAGCTAGCACGGCGCTTGTTTTCGCAGTGGTCTACCTCGAACAGCGCCGGGGAATCGTGGTGCTGACCGTGGCTGGCGCCATTGCCACCGTCGTGGTGCTTTACGGAGAGTCATTGAGGCCTGCGAGCGATGAGCCCGGGTCCGTCTACGTGGCAGCCGTCCAACCAAACATACCGATCGACGGGCCGTGGGATGATCCGAAGTTCGTTGACCAAATGATCCTGCGGTTGACCTCGTTGTCCGAGCGCGCGCTTCAAGACCGTAAGAACGAGTTATCAAGTTCAGCAAACGGTACCAACAGCGAAGCTGGGGAACGTAACGGCGCAGGTGCCGGCCTAGTGATCTGGCCCGAGTCGCCGATGGGCTTCGAGTACGATCGCGATGAGGCGCTTCGCCAGCGGCTTGCCGAGTTTACTCGCCGAAACAACGTCTATTTGTTGACCAATAGTTGGGGATACCCCGACGGCTTGCGAGGGGAACGACCGCGGGAGACTCAATACAACAGCGCGGTGCTGATCTCTCCGTCGGGCGAGAAAGCGGCGCAGTACGACAAGATGGCGCTGGTGCCGTTTGGCGAGTTTGTTCCGGCTCGGGGTTGGATTCCGTTCATGGCCCGCATCCCGGCGCTTGTTGCGGACATCGTTCCGGGCAATGAGCTGAAGTTGCTCGACGCCGCCGGGGCGCGGCTTGGAGCATCGATTTGTTTCGAAGTCACGCGCCCGGATCTCGCTCGGCGGATGCGTCTCGAAAGGGCGACGGCTCTGGTGCAGATCTCGAACGAGCTGTGGTTTGGTGCTTCGTCGGAACCGAGACAGATGTTGGCCGAGGCGGTCTTTCGCGCGGTGGAGAACGGCGTCGATCTGGTTCGCGTTACCAATTCGGGGTTGTCGGCTCGAATAAGCTCTTACGGAATAGTAAGCGGCGAAACACCGCTGCTTGAGAGTGCGACTCGGGTGTGGAAGATCAAATCAGTCGAAGAGGCGCGCTCGGGCGAGATGACTTTCTACACTCGCCGAGGCGATCTGTTCGCCATCGGGAGTGCACTCGCGACGGTTCTTCTGTTTGTAGCCTCACTGGTGCAGGCGGTTCGGGGACACGACCGCGGAACTGATCGCGAAGACCGACCCTAACCCTTGAGGGGTCTAATTGCCGAATCACAGCATAATTCTTGCGCCAGTCGTTGGCGTCGGGTTAATATAAGATGCGTTTCAAGCCCACAAGGAGCATCCAATGCGGTTCAAAACAAAGATAGCCATCGTCGTGTTCTCGACGGTTATCGCTTTTTACGCGATTCTCGGCAGCTTTATGTCGAAGTCCGGGCAAGTCGTTGCGCGCGGCAGCCAGTACGGACAGCTTCAGATCTTCGACGAAGTTCTCAGCCATATCATTCGCGACTATGTAGACCAGCCAGATCTCGAGAAGGTGAGGATCGGGAGTCTCCGAGGGCTTGCCGAGGGACTCGATCCCTACAGCGCTTATCTCTCGACCGAGCAGGTGAAGCAGTATGATCCAAAGCTGAACCGTGGTGAGACCGGATTGATCCTGTCGAAAGTGGGCGGTTACGCCTACATCGTGTCCGTGCTAAAGGGCTCGCCCGCTGAACAAGCAGGAGCTCGCGCAGGCGATTTCATCGAGTATGTTGGCAAGGTTCCGTCGCGCGACTTGAGCCTTTACGACATCGAACAGATCCTCAGCGGTCAACCTGGAACAACCGTCGAAGTCCGAATACTCCATCAGGGCGTGTCGCGCAGGATTACCTTAGCTCGCGCAAGGCTTAGTCAACCTGCGATCGAAGCGCGAATCGAAGAGGGGACCATCGGCTATCTGAAAGTCACCACTCTTTCCGACGGCAAGGCTGCCGAGGTGAAGACGCAGCTCGCCGATTTGATCGCCAGGGGCGCACAGAAGATTGTGCTTGACCTGCGCGGCGCGGCTAACGGAAAGATTCAAGAAGGGGTCGCGGTCGCAAACCTGTTTGTCGGTTCCGGCACGCTTGCGAGGGTGCTGGGCAAGGCCGACAAAGAAACCCAGACATTCAGCGCAGATCCTGGCAAAGTCGTGTTCAGCGGACCATTGGCGGTTGTGATCGATCGCAGCACGGCCGGACCCGCCGAAGTGATCGCGGCGGCAGTGCGTGATCAGAAGCGAGGCGAGCTCGTGGGCGAGCGGTCTTTTGGCACCGGGTCCGAACAGCAGATGTTCTCGCTGTCAGACGGCGGCGCGTTGTTGATCACCACTGCGAAGTACGCCCCAGCCGCGGGTAAGGCGTTTATGGAAGAACCGATCAATCCAACTGTGAAGGTTGATCGCCCAGTCGAAGCCGAAGTGATTCTCCCGGACGGCGATGAGGACGACGACAGCGAAGTGGAGAAGCCCGATCAGCAAGTCACCCCGCCACCGAAGCCTGCTCAGCCAGTCGAGGACGTTCAGTTGAAGAAGGCTTTGGAGATCGTGCGGCAAGTTACGGTTAGGGCGGCTCAGGCTGCGAAGCGAGCGGCAAACCTTAAGGCCCCGCAGCTCTTGCCAGCTTTCCGTGATCCCGGGCTCTCAACTTAGTCGAGTAGGGTTCAGGGATTTGAAATAAGAAAGCCGCTCTCAACGAGCGGCTTTCTTTTGCAGGTACAGAGATCCGGCACTCAGCCCTTCATCATGTTCTTCACAACGAACCACACGTTCGCCGGACGCTCAGCAAGCCGACGCATGAAGTACGGATACCAGAATTCTCCGTAAGGCACGTAGACTCGCATGCGGTAGCCTTCGCCGACCAGCTTGTCCTGAAGATCGCGCCTCACTCCGTACAACATCTGAAACTCGAACTGATCCGGCGCAATACCTCGCTCGCGCGCAAAGTCTTTGGTGGCAGCAATCATGCTTTCGTCGTGGGTGGCGATGCCGTGGTAAAGCCCTGAAGTCAGCAGGAGCTTCATCAGCTTTACGTAGTTTGCATCGACGTCCTCCTTCTTTGGCAACGCGACAGACTCCGGCTCCATATAAGCGCCTTTACACAAACGAATCCTCGAGCCGGCTTTGAGTAAGTCCTCGATGTCTTTTTCGCTTCGATAGAGATATGCCTGAATTACGATGCCTACGTTGTTGAACTGGCTCCTCAGTCGTTTGAAGATATCTAGGGTGCCGTCGGTCTTCGGCGAGTCCTCCATATCGATCCGAACGAAGTTCTGATAACGAGCGGCAGCTTCAACGATCGCGCGAGCGTTTTCGTAAGTCAGCTCCTTATCTATGTCGAGACCAATCTGGGTGAGCTTGACCGAGACGTTCGAGTCGAGACCGTTTTCTTTGATGCTGTCCAGCACTCGGACATACTCGCTTACCTCTTCGCGCGTCGCAGCTTCGGAGCTGATCGACTCGCCCAGGTGATCGAAGGAGGCGCTGATCCTTTTCCCGTTCAGCTGACGAATCGCCTCTACGGCGTCCTTTAGCTCTTCGCCTGCCACGAAGCGATGAGTCACGTTGTTAAACGACTGAAAGCGAGTCAGGAAATTCTTGAAGCCTTCGCTTCGTGATATATAAAGGAGAGCGGACTTGGTCAGCATTGCGTTTCGTACGCCCGAATCCGGCGCGCTCATCCGGAGCGTCGCCATCGTATCTTGCGGGTCAATCGAGAATAGATCACCACCATGTTGAAATCAACCGCGACGTAACCTTCGCGAAAGGCCGCGCGAACAAGGGCGCAGCTCTCGAGATTGCCTGAATGCCGCGGGCGATGAGGCTCGCAACAACCATGCGGTTGGACCAGGACTCGCAGGGCATCCTCGTAGACATCCGCTGTATGTTCCAGCTCGCGCCAGGTGTTGCTGTGTCAAGTTCGACGTGTATAATCTGGGCAGTCCTTACCCGGAGCGATATGGAGCGCGAAGAGAAGCAGATCTTTCACGAGCACCTGAAGCGCGGGAGGCTGAAACGCACCAACCAGCGCGAGTTGATCCTGGACGTGTTCCTGGAAACCGAGGGCCATGTCTCGAGCGAGGATCTTTATTCGATTATAAAAGCCAAAGATCCGTCGGTCGGCTTCACAACCGTGTACCGTACGTTGAAGCTCCTCAAAGAGTGCGGCCTGGCTCGCGAGCTTGAGTTCCACGACGGGCGGATACTCTACGAACACGACTACAAGCACAGCCATCACGATCATCTAATATGCACACAGTGCGGCGCATTGATTGAGTTCTACAACGAAGAAATCGAGCGGCTCCAGGACACGATCACGCGCCGCTACCGATTCAAGCCGCTGCATCACAGTCACAGGATCTTTGGTATATGCTCGTCGTGTCAGAAACTTCAGAAGGCCCCTGAGACGCGCAAGGCCTCTGCGAAGTGACACAGTTTCCCGCACATCGCTGGTCCTTACCTTGCCCTTACATTGCTGGCAGTTTCAGGTTGCTCCGTCTTGCTCGCGGACCTTATCATCTTCATCGTTCAGATGACTACATCGCTACCCGGCGCGTTTCGTGATCCACCAGGCTCTGGCGAGGTTCTTTTTGGCTGCGCGCGGAAGGAGTCGATGTAGACTGATGAGGCGGGCTTCAGTGCAGGAACAAGTTGAACACGGGAGCGACGAGACAACGGCGGAGATCGACACGCCCCAGGCCACTCAGAGGATCATCGCGCGACCGCAGTTCACAATACGCCACATCGCGGCACGGTGTATCGAGTTTCAGCGGCATTCTCATTCGGTATTCACGGTGACGGCGTTGCTGGCCGGCGAGATGGCGGCGACCATCGGAGCGGACGACCACGAGTTGCGGGCAGGTGAAATCGCACTCACCAGCGCCAATCAGGTTCACGCTGGGCGGGCCGATAACGTCGAGTTGGTATCGGTCGGCGTCAGCCCGTTGCTGGTAAACGAGCTTGTCGGTGAGATTGGGTTCACCCGTAGTACGGGGGATATCGTATTTCGAGCCAGCGTTGTGACCGATCACGTCATAACACGCTGGGCGCGGGCGATGGCTACTGAACTGGCCGAGGAAGAGCTCGGACACGGTGCGATGCTCGAGTCGATGATTCGCCAGCTTGTGATTCATCTGCTTCGAACTCATCTGACGGTCAGGAAGTCAGACCTGATCGAGCTGTCGCGAGCCGGGCCCGTCGATCGCAGGCTGCGCCGAGCGCTCGAGTTCATGCATGACAATTATTCTCGCGCACTTTCGTTGGATGAGATTGCTTCGGCGGCGTACCTGTCTGAATATCACTTCGCGCGATTGTTCAAAGAGATCATCGGAGTGA
>JBASRN010000341.1:0-109797 GCA_049273855.1 Blastocatellia bacterium | reverse complement strand
TGTTTATGACGCTGCGAGCTTCCACCCATCCCTCGGTCGCGTCCCTGGTTTTCGTGCGGACTCTGTACCATTCGTTTGTGCGAGTAGGCGTCTTGAATTCCGCCTGTTCCAGTATATCGAGCCTGTCGCCGCGCTTTACTTCAGCCAGAGGCAGCGCCGCGGGCGCGGTCGTCGAGCGAATCGTCAGTTTCTGGGCAATAACGATGCCTTCATCGATCTTCGTCTCTCCGGATAGCAGCTTGCAGCCCGCCGCAAGGCACCCGAGCGCGACGACAAATATGAATACAACAATTCGCTTTGTAGATAGGGAAGTCGGCATTGGTTTGATGATGAGAGAACGCTAGCGAGCGTCCCTGCGGATGTCAAGCGGCGCCCCGGGAAGGCCGGCCGATAACTCTACCACGAGTGTTCTACTTAGCGATGATCCTCGCGGTTGCCTACAGCGCCCCGTCTCGCCATCGAGTTCCAGCGTTACAGGTATGTGTCGCGCGCGTTTCCAATATGGAACGTCTATTGAACGTCGGTGCGCGTCGGTCGACGGCAGCCACGCCGGCTGCCTCGCAAACCCGGAGGTAACTTCACGGTGGAGAAATCGTTTTCAACTGTGGCGAGATGAAGCAATCGGGCGGAGCAACAATCCCGCCCGATCATCTCTATTTCGATCCAGCCGCGCTCCCAAGCTCAGCAAGCAGCGAACGCACCGTCGCGCCGTCCTTCTTTCGCCACGCGCCTGCCAGATCGACGACCTTCTTTCTCATCGATTCGTCCCCGGCGACCGAGCAGCGTGACTTCGGATCGTTCCACAACAGCCCGCCGTTGATTATCTCAGACGGATGACCGTCATAGTCGATCAACGGGTCCTTCTCGGCCATTTTTGCGAGGTGCTTGATACAGGCTGGCACGCCTTTTGGCACACCTGCCATTTTCTGAGAAGCCCTTCGTTTTGGCCTGGGCTTCGGCTTCGCCATAGTCATTGTCTGGTCAGCGGGGGTAGCGGGGGGAGTCTGGCTAACCGCTGGAATGGGGCTAGCTGCGGGAGCTTTTGCTACGCGCTTCACGTTCTTTGCGACTGGCTTGTGGGCAGGCTGAGCAACCGCTTGCGCTGACGCCTCAGACGCCAATCCCGCCGCAACAACGAGCCCCAGTCCAAGGATCACACTTCTGATTCGCATAAAGAAACCTCCAGTGAGTTTGATTGATCGCAGCTACAGCGATCGACGAGCACCAAAACCACGAGTTCAACTTCTGCTCAGGCCTGGCTTCATGCGGGTGCATTATACAGCTTGAGCCGCAGGAAGCCAGCAAGCGGGCCTGGTTCTATGCGCGCTTTCGCATTCTCTCGATTGCCTGTCTGAAGCTCTCGCGCGTCTCGTCGAGCTGTTCGGTGAGACGGTTGAGCTCGTCTCTGAGCAGGTGAGGAGGAACCCACTTCGAAAGCACTGACTCGCTGTCCGAGGCTGTCGCGCTCAGATCGCCAACGCTCCAGCGGCTCGCCGCATCAGCCAACCGGTCAAGCCTCGTTCCGAGCGAGCGTCCAAACAGAAACCCTCCGGCACCGGCAGCCGCCATGGCCAGCAACGCAAGGACGAGCATCGCGGATCGCGCAGAGCTTGTTGCGCCCTCGAACTCGCTTGAAGGACGAGCCACTCCTATCGCTCCAATCGAGGAACCGTCCAGCGTCTTGATCGGCTGCCAAGCCACGTTGTAGCTCCGCTCGCCGTGTCGAATCGTCTCTTCATTCCTGGACGGATCGTGTGCCGCTCCCGCGAGCGGGGGCACGTTGTTGGCATCATCGGCTGCAGGTGGAACGCTTGAAGTTATCACCGCATTTCCAAGCGCGACGAGCGCCCCGCAATCGTCATCAGAGCTTCGAGCGATTGTCTGACGTATCTCGGCGACGACCGGAGTCTGGAGCGAGCCGAACCCGCCGGAGGGCCGAGCCCGCGGCTTGAAATAAGTGTTGAGCATCTGGCCGATCAACGCTACGCCGGCGAATCGGCCGCCGCTGAAGATCGGTGCGCCGGCTTCGATCATCAACGCTTCATCGATGGTTGAGCCGTCGCCGAGTCGCACTTGCGCGATTCGGTCCAGGCCGAGTCTCGCGTAGCGCTCGCCGCGCTCGACGACAGATGCAGCCACTGGGAGAGTTGCGCCGGTTATCACTTTCTCGATGACAGGATTCCTGTCATCAGGACCGAGAAGCGTCTCGCCAACGGCGGGTCGATCGTTGTGCCGGGCCAATACGCGGCCAAGCGGATCAGTCACAATCACAAAATCGAGAAAGTAATCCTGCTGCGCTCGGGGAAACAGGTCTTGCACGCGCGCCCCTGATGTTGCGCTTGTGCGATCGGGGGATTCGGGGTTAGCCAAAGCGCGATTGGCGATCTCATCGGCCAGCCTCACGGCCGCCGCGAGCAACTCGGTCATGCGCTTGTCATACAAGGCGGCAGCCGCGCGAGCTTCAATCCGCAACTGCTCCGCAGCTTTTTCGTGTGCGTTGGAAGATATCCCCGGCAGGATGATCGCTGAAGCGATGATCAAAGGCAGGACCGCGGCGACAGCGCACAACGCACCAAGCTTGATGCTAAATCGCATAGACAGTGGTCAGCAGTCAGTGGTTAGTGGTTAGTGGTCGGTGGTTAATGTTCGGTGGTTAGAAGTCTCAGTCAGATGATAAGCACCGGCCACTGACCACCAGCCACTAACCACTGACCACTGTTTATTGTCCGGCGCTCTTAGCGCAGCGGAAGCCAACCTTCGGGTACGGCAGGCTTCCGTCCAGAAAACCTCGATATGACGCATCGTGTTTCTGGTCTCCATCATAAGCCCCGCCGCGAATCACTCGAAGCGCCCCCGCCCCATCGCCGGTGGGGACCGGCAGTGTGGCGCTGCTCCCCGGGTAAAGCGAAATCTCGTCGGCCACCCATTCCCAAACGTTACCGATCATATCAAGCGCGCCCGACGGGCTTGCTCCTTGCGGATACTTGCCGACTTCGGCGATTCCGCTCGGGTACCTGGTTGCCTCCACTTTTTCGGCAGTTCTCACGCCGATGTTAGCGAAGCCGCTTTGCCACTCGTTGCCCCAGGGATATTTCCGGGCGGCGCTTCCTCGAGCCGCGGCTTCCCATTCAGCTTCGGTCGGAAGCCGCTTGCCGGCCCAGGCCGCGTAATCGGCCGCGTCTTGCCAGCTCACCCCGGTCACCGGGAAGTCTTCGCGGCCGGCTGGAAACGAACCACCTTTCCAGTTCGACGGCGGTTTATGCCTGGTGGCCTCGACGAACTTCGCGTAGTCAGCGTTCGTCACCTCTGCGCGGTCGATGTAATACGGGGCCAGGGTCACTGGATGCCCGGGAGCTTCCATAGGATCGCCGTCTTCTCTGCCGATGGTGTAAGTGCCCGCTTTCACGATCACCATTCCTGCCGGTATCAACGGGGCGGGCGGAGCCGGTGGAGGTGCAGGAGTTTCGAGGGGCTTTTGTTCGACGACTGGGACTGGCGGACGTTGCGAGGGCCCCTTCTGGAAGACGAACCACCACATAAGATAGCCGGCGCCTCCAAGGACGATCAGCGCGACGACTACCGAAGCGATGGCTACACCGCTTCGCTTGTTTGGTTGAAGCTGGGGCTGGGCGAGTGGCGCGCCCGGCGACAAAGTCCCGATGTCCGGCCCTGCCGGAGCTTCGCTCGCCGGTCGCCCTTCAGCGAATGGTGTTGTCGAGGCTTGCTCGCGTGTTGGGAAGGGTTCCGCTCCGCGGCGAAGAGACTCCGTGCTCACGAGCGACGGATCGGAACTCGCATCAGGAGACTCGCCGGTCACCCGTTGTGATTCCACCGGCGCCTCAGCGAACGGCGATTTCATGACGGCGGTTTCCGACTCGCCGCCGAGGAGTTCAGCCGAACCCGGTCGCTCTGCCGGTGTGTCGTCTTCCACTGGAGTGGTAATTCTGGTTCTTGGGACCCTCTTGGTTTGCGCGGGAAATTGGGACTTGGATCCAGAGACTCCGGGAAGAGCATTGGTGCTCTGGCCTCCGGCTCGCTTTTCGCCTACCAGACCTGTACCCCGATCACCTCCCGGGAGCCCGCTGGTCGGGTCCGCGCCCTGGCCGGGCGCGGAAAAGACGGCCGTGTTTGCGCCCGAATCAACCTGGTCGGTGGCGGATTGTTCCTGGTCGTCGCCATGGTTGGGAAGTTCGGGCAGGTCAGGCAACGTGGTTGGTTTTTGATGACCGATGGCAACGGTCGGGCTCTCGCTCTCGACAATGAGCGACGCGCCACACACCCGGCACACAGTCGAGCCAATCGGGCTGTAGCTGTTGCAGGCTGAACATAGCAGCGCCGAGCCGCCGAACGGCCGGGCCTGGGCATAGACCGCGGCGCCGCAAGCCTTGCAATACATCGACCCGGTGTCCAGCTTTTCGCCGCACGATGGGCAGCCGCCGATGACCGATGTGCTGTGCCCTTCGTGACTGGGCCGGGCAGGCCCTGATGCGAGGCTGGTTCCGCAGCGCGCGCAGCTCGCCGCAGTTGCATCGGCTCCGGCGCCGCACTTCGGACAGAAGACCCGTCCCGGATCGCTCACCGGCGCTGCGAGCCGGACACCACATGATTTGCAGAAGATCCATCCGGGTTGAACTGCCGCCGTGCAGTTCGGGCAGGCGTGAAGCTCGCTGGTGACGCGCGGTCGGTCCGCCAGCGCCTGGCCGCACCACTTGCAGTAGCGAAGCCCGTCGGTGAACTCTACATTGCATCTGTCGCAGTACATTGGTTGAGGCTCGGGTTCTGGAGGCAGCACAGCCGTTAGTCTGTGTCGTGAGTGTCGTCATCGAACCACACAGACTAAATCTATGCTACATCCGACCTCCAGAGTAATATCACATCTCGCGCTCGACGATGAAGCGTGGCACGCTGAGAAGCGCCTGACGAAAGGGAGAAGGTGGAAAGATGCTCAGAGACTCTATAGCCGCGTCCGCGTAGCGTTGAGCCTCTGCGCGGGCACGAGCAAGGGTACCGTGCTCGCGAATGACCCGAAGCACATCTTCGCGGCGCACCGATTCGAACCCGCACTGGCGCATCACTGTTTCGATCATCTCCCGGTGCTGACCATTGCCGTTTTCCATCAAGTAGATCAAGGGGAGAGTGAGTTTGCCTTCGCGCAGGTCGTTGGCGACCGGCTTCCCAAGCTTCGCCTCGGTTGATACAAAATCCAGAACATCATCAATCAACTGGAACGCGATCCCAACCGATACGCCGTAGCGGGAAAGCGCGTGCCGTTCGTCGGCGGTCGCTCCGGCGACGATCCCGCCAATTTCGGCGCAGGCGCTGAACATGCAAGCCGTCTTGCGGCGCACGATGTCCAGGTGCTCGGCCTCGGTGATGTGACTATTGCCTACAAGCCCGAGTTGTATGATCTCGCCTTCGACCATCAGGCGGGTCATCCCAGTCAAAACCTCGAGCAGATCGAAGTTTCGCTCGCGCAAGCTCATATCAAAGGCGGTCATATACAGCCAATCGCCGATCAGGACCGTCTTGTTGTTTCCCCACTGAACGTTGGCCGATGCCCGTCCGCGGCGGACGCGCGCGTCATCAATTATGTCGTCGTGCACCAGCGTCGCGGTGTGAAGCATCTCCATCACCGCAGCCATGCGAATGGACGAAGTGTTGGCTTCGTCGCTTATCAATCGGGATGAGAGCAGCAGCAGGGCGGGTCTTACTCGCTTGCCGCCGCCTTCGTGGAGATAGCGCGCGATTTCGGAGACCAGATCGGAAGCGTCGGATGCGTTGCGGTCGAACTCCTGTTCGACGAGCATAAGGTCGCGCCGCACCAGAGAGAATATCTCCTCTGGCGTCATCCGTGCTTCTTCGGCTTCCGGCGCCTGCAAGCGGCTGTGCATTACTGAGAAAGCTCCGATCTTATCGAGAAGACCTTGCTCTACGCTGATTCACCCGCGGGCGATTCGCCGGAATCATAACAAACGGCGCGGTGCGTGGCAAAACGCAAAATCAACAGCATCAACCGTGGTTTCGCCCGTCTTCGCTTTGACAATACCGGTGCGCTCCGGTAACCCTCTCAACGAATCATAGTCAGAACGGGAATATCTAAAACTGCGTATGCTGTGATGCTGTCTTCGGAGTAGGTGGTGACCTGTGCAGGCGTCCCTCGGCGGGGCGCCCCTCCGCGCTCTCTAAAGGCCTCGCTAACGAAGAGGCGCCGTCGGAGGGACGCTCGTACAGGTTCATCACCTGGCCAAGATCGGGGGTTAGTTTAGGTTCTTAGGCTGTCGGCTGTTATGATAGACTACAAACGAAATTCGGACGGCTCGCCCCGCGTACCCAAGTTCGAGCGAAGTAAGGCTGATCAAGCTTCGAGCGCGGCCGCAAAAGATGACTGGGCCGGCGAGGTTAGGAGGGTAAATGTGGAATAGACTGAAGAGGCTGTTCCGTTCCATCTTCGGGGGAATCCTCGAGAAGGCAGAAGACCCCGAGCTGATACTTCAGCAGACCATTCGCGATATGCGCGAGAAGGTCCCTCAGATGCAGAACAACGTGGTCCAGGTGATGGCCACCGAGAAGCTACTGCAAAAAGAGGTCACGACGCTCGAGCGGGAAATCAAGGAATACGATGCGAAAGTCAAGGCGTCAATTACTACTGGCCGCGATGACATTGCACGCACTTACATCACTGCGCTTCAAGAGAAACAGATAGCGCTCGACCGCTCGCGCGCTCAACTCGACACCTCACGCATCGCATCCGAGCAGGCCAAGAAATTCCTGGACAACTACATTCTTCAGGTCAGAAAGCGCACTTCCGAAGCTCAGCAGCTTGTCAACGAAGCACGCGCCGCCAAGATGCAGGAGCAGCTTTCTCAGACGATGGCTTCGTTCCAGATCGGCGATGACGCGGGCACCTTCCAGGAGATGCGCGAGAAGATTCAGCGCCGCGCCGCCGCCGCCGAAGCGCGAATGGACCTGTCAACCGGCGGAGTGGAATCGCAGATTCAGGACATCGAACGCGAGTCGCTAAACATTCAAGTCGAAGACACATTGACGGCTTACAAGCGGCAGATGGGTCTTGTATCGGATGCGCCTGCTTCCACGCCTGCGCCGCCCAGGATCGAAAGCGAGACGGCCGAGAAATCACTTGGGCCTTCGGAACGGGCAAAGGCGCTTGAATAGGTTGATGAGTGACGCGTGATCGGTGACGACAATGGGTAAGATCACCGATCACGCATCAGGGATTACGCATCACCGGTCAGCATGACGTTACGCTTATGGCCGAGAATGTCAGCTACGTCAAAGAAGCGATCAAGGAACCGCTCAACATCTGGATGATGGTCATCTTTGTTGCGATGGCGGTCTTCGCGGCTACGGCAGCCAACGACTTCAGCTTTCTCTCCTGGTTGGCTCCCTGGATTCCACTCGCGGCCGGCGCTACTGCCGAGGCGCTCTACCTTTCAACGGTGCCGAACACGCCGGGCTACAAACGGCTCGTCGACCAACGAGCGCGGCGTCGTGCACTGGTTGACCGCGGCCGCAGACGCGAAGACATGATCAAGACTTTTGACCCTCGCGAGCGCGAGGCTGTCGAGTACCTTCGCTGGATGAAGAATCAGATTTATCAGAACTATCAGAAGTTCACGCACGTGTCCGATCTGCCCGAGCGAATTCAGACGCTGGATGTTTACTGGGAATCGTACGTCGATCTGCTCGACACTTACCGGAGGCGCAAGAACCATATGCGTTCGATCAACCGCCAGACGATCCAGAACCAAATTCAGCAGGCCGAGCGCTCTATCGCTAACGCGCCGGACGACGACACCCGCCGACTTTACGAGACAAACCTGGAGTTCCTTCAAAAAAGGTTGAACACTTACAACGACATCGAGCGCTCGATGAAGCGAGTGGAGGCGCAGCTTCAATCGATCGAGAGTTTCTTCGGGCTGGTGAACGATCAAGTGATCACGATGCCCACGCCGGAACACATCTCCTCGCTGGATTTCGAGTCGCTGCTGTCTTCGATCGAGCTGACCAAGGAAATCCTGGACGAGACGGCGCCGATCATAAGCCAGATGGATATGGCCGAGCGCTCGTCGCCGTCCGTGCGGCCCCCGATCGCGCAAAGACAATAGCTCAGGGGTCCGGGTTTCTGGTTTCTAGTGTCAGGTTTGTGAGTAGGGAGGTAACGAGCCGCCTTCAAAGGACAAACCAGAGACCAGAGACAAGAAACCAGAAACCACAAAGCTTGAACCCCGAACCCGGAACCGCTATGTCATCCGCCCGATCAAGACTTCTGCTCGACGAAATAGATCAGCTGCCCGGCTGGGCTCAGCGAATGGCCCGAAAGTACTACGCCGGGGAAGCCAGTCACTTTTTTCTGTACAACAACATCTATGACCTTGTGCGCTCGGGCGACGAGTACATAAGCCTGCTCAACTATCTTCAACGCGAGCTTGTTGGAACCAAGCAACTGCTGACTTACAACCGCAGCGAAGGGATCAAGTTTGGCTCCGCGGCGGCCGAACGCGCTTTCAAATCGCAGCTTCAAGTTGCCGATCCGCTGATGGGCCGGGAGGCGTTGAAACAGCTTCCAAAAGACCCGGCTCGCGCCTTGCCGCTGATCGAACACTTCCTGCTCTACGGTGATCAGGTTGCGGTGATTATCAACTTCCTGGACACGATAATTCCGGCCGGCGACGTGAGCTATATGTCCGGCGACGACCGCACCAATCTCGTAGCCTTTCAGCGCTGGATTACGAGCTCGCGGCTCCTTAAGAAGGACAACATCGTTATCCTGATAGCCGAGAGTCCCGCCGAAACGCATCCGCGCATCCGTCAGAGCTCGAGGCTGGCGGCGATCGACGTTCCGTACCCCGACGACCGCGAGCGGCTCGATTTCGTGCTTCATCTAAAGAACCAGTTACCGCAGCTTCAAAGCGAAGTCACCGACGAGCAATTGTCGCTGATGACTTCGGGATTGAATCGGGTTCATCTAAACTCGCTCATTCGCGGCGCGGCTGCCGACAACGCGCCGCTCACGCTCGAGAAGATTCGACAGAAAAAGAAAGAGCTGATCGAAGCCGAGTGTGTCGGGCTGGTCGAGTTTGTTCAACCGCGCTACGGGCTGGACACGGTCGGTGGGATGGCAAAGGCCAAGGCTTACTTGAGGTCGATCTCCGAAACGATACGCGCAGGCAACACCGAGGAAGCGCCAATGGGGATACTGATCTCAGGTCCGGTCGGCACGGGCAAGACTTTTCTGGCCGAGTGCTTCGCGCACGATTGCGGTTTGAATGTTGTTGCCTTCAAGAACTTTCGCGAGCGATGGGTGGGATCGAGCGAGGCGAACCTCGAAAAGATTTTGAATCTGCTTCAGACGCTTGCGCCGATAGTCGTGTTGGTAGACGAAGCCGACGCTACGCTTGGCTCTCGGGAGACCGGTGGCGACTCGGGGGTGGACGCGCGAGTCTTTTCGAAGCTTGCGGCGGCGATGGGTGACACTCGAAATCGCGGCCGCATACTTTGGATACTGATGACCAGCCGGCCGGATCTGTTGCCGATCGACTTGAAGCGCCAGGGGCGCGCCGAGGAACACATATCGTTGTTTTATCCCGATAGCGAAGAAGACCGGCTTGCGGTGATTGAGGCGATGGTCCGAAAGAACAAGATCGCGCACGAAGTCACCGAATGGTTCGCCGTAACAAAAAACGAATTGACGCTGTCGGGCGCCGACATCGAGTCGATGTTGATTCGCGCGCGCCGGGTCGCGAGGATGGCTGGACGTCCCAAGGTCACACGCCAGGACATCGCGCAGGTAGCGGGCGAGTTCAGACCGGCTCGCGACGAGATGGCGGTCGAGTATCAGATTCTGGTTGCGGCTCGCGAGGCGACTTCAAAGGAGATGGTCCCGGAGCAGTATCGGAACCTCTCGCCGGTTGAACTGAGCCAGCGGATCGAAGCGCTCAGGTCGTTCATAAGATAAACACTGGGCACCAAATGAAGCCGGGCACCGAACCGCGCGATTCGAGGGAGGAGCAACGTGACAAGCGAAGTCAGGCAACATCTGGATGAACTCGCCAACAGCGTAACGCACGGCGTCGGGCTTGCCCTGAGTCTTGCCGGATTCGGAGCGCTGCTGACTCTCGCGATCCTGCGCGGCAATACCTGGCACATCGTCGGATGCTCGGTCTACGGCGCAAGCCTCGTCTTCCTCTACACTGCTTCGACGCTCTATCACAGCCTGCGATCGCCGCGTGCCAGGCACGTGCTCAAGGTGCTCGATCACTCGGCGATCTACTTGCTTATCGCCGGCACGTACACCCCCTTCACGCTGGTGAATCTGAGGGGCTTTTGGGGCTGGCTGTTGTTGGCGTTGGTCTGGAGTCTCTGCGTGTTCGGCGTCCTGTTCAAGGTCTTCTTCGTTAATAGGCTCGAGGTACTGTCTACGATCCTCTACGTGTTGATGGGCTGGGTGTGCGTTATTGCGATCAAACCCCTGTTCGCGGCAGTCCCTCCTGGCGGAATCGCATGGCTGCTCGCGGGCGGGTTGTTTTACACCTCAGGCGTTTTCTTCTTCGCCACAAAGCGTGTTCCTTACAGTCATGCTATCTGGCATTTGTTCGTTTTGGCCGGCAGCATCTGTCACTACTTCGCAGTGGTTCTTTATGTCTTGCCACTGCGAGCCTAGCCTCCGAGCCGGCGCCCCGTTCCGAGTTAATACCAGTAACCATCCCCCTGCGGAAACCGTCTTAACAAGTGCTGGTACCGCGTTGGGGCGCGGCGGACTGTCGCCCCTTTCTCTCAGAGCACGGATATGTGTTTAGAGCGGCGACAAAGCGCCGCTCTCCAATGCCCTGAGGCAGCAAGTTGGTTTGAGCGGGAATCAGCAGGTTCTTTGCCAGCAGACCTGAGGCGGCAGGCGAATTGAGTTGCTCAAAAGGCTGAACGAGGCTAGCGTTTAAGCGTTAGTTAGTATCCGCCTCAGCAAAGCCATTCGCAGCGGCAGCAGGACGGGCAGGCGCCAAGCGAAAGGTAGCGGTTGCGAGTAGCCGGGGCAACGTACCCGAGATTCAGTGGAGCTTGGATTGAAGGCGAACAACCGGAGCGCACAAAGAGCAGCTACCCGCGCCGTGGCCGAGGGCTCTCATGTTGAACAGATCGATCCGGCAGTCGATCGGTCGGCGAGCATTGCGGAGAATGAGATCGCTGCTGCGCCTGCGGAAGCCAGGACCGACGAGTCTCCGGCTGCGGCCGCTGAAGACGAGTTGATTGGTCGCAGCCTGGCCGGGGATCACGACGCCTTTGAGACGCTGGTCCGCCGCCACAGTTCGCGAGTGTTCAGCATCATCGGAAGCTTCTTTCGCAAGCGCGAGATGGTTGAAGACATCTCGCAGGAGGTCTTCGCCAAGGCGTATTTCTCGCTTGGTACTTTCACTCGGGGGCGGTCGTTCGAGGCGTGGGTTGCGAAGATCACGGTGAACGCCTGCTACGATCAACTGCGAGCGCAGCGCCGCCGGCTGGATCAACACGGCCCTCACGAGTCGCAAGAAGAGGATGAGTGGTTCGAGCTTCAAATGCTGGAGGTCGCGCGTGATCGGCACGCAAGCGCCGAACGGCAGCGCGACGCCGCGGAGATTGCGGACAGGCTTCTGGCGAAGATCGATCCGGAGGACCGGTTGGTGATCGTCTTGATCGATCGCGACGGTTTTTCGGTTAAGGAAGTTTCGGAAATGACGGGCTGGGGTCAATCCAAAGTCAAGGTGCGTGCGTTCCGCGCGCGCCGAACGCTCAGGGCGGCGATGAAGCGGCTGGTATTGAGCGGCGAACGAATGCAGAGGAGCAAGCAATGAACGAGCAAAAAATGGTCTGCCGGCAGGCGCGAAAGCGATTCCGGGAGTTTGACGAAAGCGCGACGGCCCGCAGGCAATTAGCGGCCGGTGAGCACGCGGCGATCGAACGGCACCTGCTCGATTGTGCGAAGTGCGCGCGCGAGTATCGCATCTTCGCGCTCAGTCGAGCGGCTCTTGATGCGGCAGCGGCGACTGAACCGATGACGGCGGACGACGCTTTCATCCATGCGCTGCGCGCGCGCATTAATCGTGCACCTGAGTCGTCGCCGATGTGGCAGCAGGCGGCAGAGTCCTGGGCCGCAGCTCTGCTGGCAACCGCTCGGCAGTTGATCCCGGCGATGGCAGTGCTACTGCTTCTCATTATCGGAGCGACCTATATGTGGAGCGCCGAAGTAGCGCAGGGGACTGATCGAGTAGCGTTGCGGCCGAGGGAGCGAGTGATGTTCAGTGATATGTACGACTACCCCGCGCCGACCCGCGACGACGTGCTTGAAACATTGGTCGCGGCCGAGGAGAAAGAAAATGGAAAGTAATAGCAGTCAAAAAAAGGCGCGCTTGATCGTTGCGGCCGTGTTCGTGATTGGATTCGCGGCTGGTGCGCTGTCGCTGAATTTGTACCAGCACCTGACCAGTTCGCAGAAACCCGAGCCGCCGCGAGGAAGGACCGAGCACATCCTCGGAAAGTTGAAGGAAGAAGTCGGTCTGACCTCCGATCAACAGGAGCACATCAAGAAGATTCTGGACGAGACAGGTGAAAAGTATCTTGAAATCAGAAAAGACCTCGATCCGGTTATGAAGCCTTTCGAGCCGCGCTTTGACGCCGTGCGGCAGGAGTCGCGTGAGCGGATCCGCTCGCTGCTCAGCGATGACCAGTTGCCGAAGTTTGAAGCAATGGTGCGCAAGCAAGACGAGCTGCGGGAGAAAGAGCGAGAGAGGGTAACGAAGAAGTGATCGCTCGACGGTGGAACGAGCCAACGGTGACCAACGACCGTCCCCGGCGCAATGTGGAACTAACTGCGGCAAAAGGCTGAATAGGCGGTGATGATTAAGAAGACAGGTGTTTTAGTTTTGAGCTTCCTTCTTTTGGTGGCTGGCCTTGCACCGAGGACGGGATCGGGGACGGTCTATGGCCAGACCAACCAGCTCGAGCTGCGCGGAACTGTAATAGATGAGGCCAACGCGTACATAGCGGCCGCTCCGATGACGCTCGATGACGGCAGGGGGAATAAATACACGATTACCTCGGATGAGCGCGGCCGGTATAGGTTCGTGGTCAGTCCGGGGATCTACACGCTGACCGTGGAGGTCGAAGGCTTCGCCAGGTTTGTCGAGCAGATCGAACTTACCGCCAAGCCGGCGATCACCTTCGATGTGAAACTAAAGGTCGTTATCACCGAACAAGTCGAAGTGAAGGACAACACGGCCTCGATTTCCACTGATCCCGATAAGAATCTGTCGGCGATCACCCTGGACGCGAAAGACCTCGAGGCACTGCCGGACGACCCAGACGAGTTGCTTGAAACGCTCAGACAGATGGCAGGCGCAACCGGCGCTGATGCCTCGGTTTTTGTCGGAGGCTTCCGCGAACGAGGCCAGCTTCCGCCGAAGGAAGCCATTCTCAGAATCAACATAAACTCAAACCCGTTCTCCGCGGAACGTTCAGAGCCTGGCCATGGCCGCATTGAAATCATCACTAAGCCCGGAGTGGATACGTTTCACGGCGGCTTCAATTTAGGCTTTAATGACGAGTCGCTCAACGCCCGCAATCCGTACGCCTCATTCAGGGCGCCGCTGCAAACTCGCAGATACGGCGGCTATTTCAGCGGACCAATCGTGCGCAATCGCGCGGGGTTCTTTTTGGACTTTTCGCGCAACGAGCTTGACGAGAATGATGTGATCAACGCGGTGATTCTCGATCCCCTCACGCTCGAGCCGCAACCGTTTCTGGCAACCTTCGTGACTCCGCGGCGAAGCTTCAACTTTTCGGTTCGGTCGGACATACTGCTGACAAAAAAGCACTCGATCGGACTCCAGTACCGCCGTTCGGAGAGTGAGTCGCTAAATCTGGGCGGCGGTGGATTCATGCTTCCGGAGCGCGCCACGGCTTCCTCCTCAAGCGAGGACACGCTGCGGTTTTCGCTCACCACGATTGCAAGCGAACACGCGGTCAATGAGATCCGCCTCCAGTTGGGCCGGCGGCCAAACCGCTCTCGCGGACTCTCAAATGGCACAGCGATCAATGTGCTGGATGCGTTCAGTGGCGGCGGCAGCCAGAGCTTTACGGACAACCTGAACCGAGACCTCGATGTCACCGAAGTACTTACCTACACCCACAAGACTCACACGTTTAAGGCGGGCTTCGATGCTGAAGCAGAGCAGTTTGAGAATCTCAATCGCTCAAACTTCAACGGCACGTTCACGTTTAGTTCGCTCGATCAATACGCAAGGGTGCTGGTGGGAGACGCCGCAGCGCGACCATCTCAATTCTCAATAAATCGCGGCGATCCGTTCGTAGGCTTCACACAATGGGAGTACGGATGGTTCTTGCAGGACGACTGGAAAGTGTCGCCAAAGCTGACGCTGTCGTTTGGGCTCAGACACGATTTCCAGACTCACCTGCAAGACAAGCAGAACCTTGCTCCGCGCTTTGGGGTCGTCTGGGCGCTTGATAAGAAGAGCAACATTCGCGGAGGCGGCGGAGTTTTTTATAGCCGGGTCGATAACGGCATTACACAAGATGTGATCAGGTTCGATGGCGGTCATCAGCAACAGTTTGTCGTCCAGCGGCCGGGTTTCTTCCCAAATGTCCCGGACGATTTTGAGATAGCCGCGCTGATTCAGCCCACCACACGAAGGAAGGCCGAAGATTTGAACGCGCCGTACACGATACAGGGGAACATCAGTTATGAACGCCAGTTGCCGAAGAATGTGTTTGCTTCGGTATCCTACGATTGGTTCCGAGGCGTGCACCTTCTACGGTTGCGAAACATAAACGCTCCGGTCGGGTTTGAAAACGGACAGCCGATCCTTCCTTTTCCCGACAGCGGACCCATACTTCAATATGAGTCCACGGGCTTCTCAAGACGACATCAGATGCGAGCCGGGTTGCGCGCAAACCTCAATCAGAGAGTTTCTTTGTTCAGCTTCTATACGCTTGGGTCCGCGCGCAGCGACACGGATGGATCGGGAACGACGCCGGCAAATCCATACGACCTTTCAACTGAGTATGGCCGCGCATCGTTCGATCTGCGCCATCAGTTCAACCTAGTCGGCAATTTCACGATACCGTGGGGAGTGCGCCTTACGCCAAACATCAGCATAAGGAGCGGAGGGCCGTTCAATATAGTCACCGGCCGGGATAACAACGGGGACAATCAGTTTTCAGACCGGCCGGCATTCGCCAAACCCGGCGACCCGGGGGCTATAGTCACCCGCTTCGGCACGTTCGACGCCAACCCTCGGCCGGGGGAGGCAATAATACCTCGCAATTTCGGGCAAGGGCCCGGGTCAGTCAGCGTGAACCTGGGCATATCGAAGACGTTCGGTTTTGGCCCCCCGCCCAATAATTTCCCCGGGCTTGCCGGCGGCCGGCAGAACACACCAAACGCGCAGAACGCGCGAGGGGACGGGCAGGCACAGAATCAGCGCAGTCGGCGCGGAGAGCCCGGACCTGGCCAGGGTGGCGGCGGTCGCGGCGGTCCGGCGGCCGGGGGGCAGGGGCGAGCTGGTGGCGGAGGTCCGCTGATGACTGCTGGGGGCCCGGTGATGATGATGGGTGGTCCGGGCTTGGGCGGCAGTCGCTACACGTACAATCTCACATTGGGCATCAACGTAGCGAATATCCTGAATCACGTGAATGAAGGAAGATACAATGGCACGCTCACCTCGCCGTTCTTCGGCAAGTCCAACACCGTTCTCAGCGGAGGCGGCGGATTTGGTGGGTTTGGTTTTAGCGGGGCCAGAAGGATTGACCTGAACCTCCGGTTCAGTTTCTAGCGGGACGCCAGCAAGCAAGGAGTACCAATGAAGAGGGTTTTCGGCCTGATGTTTTCATTGACCGTGGTGACCGGCGGCGCAATGGTCGGGTTCGCTCAGGAGCCTCCACCCCATATGCCTCCACCTGGTGGATTCGGCAGCCCGGGCGGAGGCCAGATGCGGATGCAGTTTCAAATGCCGGCCTTTGCGGAATTGGACAAGAACAAAGACAAGAAGCTAAGCCGCGACGAGATGCCCGCTCAATTCCCGGCCCAGGTGTTTGATCGCGTTGACACGAATCGGGACGGCTTCGTCGATGAAGAAGAATGGAACGGAATGCGCTCGCGGTTCGGTGGTGGCGCGGGCGGAGGTGGCGCCCGCGTGGGCGAAAGCCTGACGAAGCTTCTTGACGGAAACGCCGATGCCAAAGTCTCGCGCGAGGAGTTCGCGAGGATCCTTTCGTTGTTCGACGCGCTCGACAAGGACCATAACGGCGAGCTTACTGCGGAAGAGCTAAACCCATTCTTCCGAGCGGTTAATGAAGCTCAGACCCAGGCGACCGGCGGCGTCGAGGTCAATAACCTTTTCGAGAAGTTCGACAAAAATGAAGACGGGAAGATCAGCGCCGAAGAGATGGGCAACGAGAAGACTTTCAAAGCGCTCGATCTGAACAAGGACGGCTTCACCACGCGAGAAGAGGCTGACACGGCATTGAAGCAACTTAAGAAGGCGAGTGACGTCAAGAAAGCCCAGGCGCAACCATCCAACGACTAACCAACTCAGATTCAGAACAACTTCGGCTGCGGCTGCAACTTCGATGGCAACATTGTGAGCTATACCAGATGGTTCTATAGCAGAGACGGACTTCGCGCGTTTCCTCGCGAGAACTACGTCGCGCTGGCGATTGGTGTGCTGGTGGCTTCATCCGGGGTGCTGATCATCGACATCGCCTCGCCGTCGCCGCATGGTTACATCGAACTGTTAATCGGCGTACCAATCATCTGCAGCGGCTTATTCATTAGCGGTGTGGCATTGCTGGCCCGTTTCTTAATGCTTAACTGGCCGGTGCGTCTGTTCGCGCTCGCGCTACTGTTGTCGGCAATAGTGCCGGTATTGAGAATCGCTTTATTGTTTATAGGCGCTTAGTGACCGATCGTATCGTTAGACGGCTTTTGCGTACCTGTCCCATGTAGGCAACGAATCGCGATTTCGGGCGATTTGTTGATGAGTCACGCGCCACGTCGCTACCGCCGCTCCATTCAAGTAAACTAGGCGCCCTATGCTGAGAGCGATAATCTTCGACTGCGACGGAGTCATCGCCGACACCGAACCACTTCATTTCGCGGCGCTCCAAGCGGTCCTCGCCGAAGAAGGCATCGATCTCGAGAAAGAGGTGTACTACCGCGAATATCTCGCGCTGGACGATCGCGGCTGTTTTATCAAAGCGTTCTCGGATCGCGGCGCGGCGCTCACGCAGGAGAAACTCAGCGAGCTGATCGCCCGAAAAGCCGCCGCCGTCGAGCCGGTGATGGAAGCGAATCTACGTCTGTTTCCCGGCGCCGTCGGCCTCATTCGCCGGGCTTCTGAACGTTTTGTTCTTGCGGTCGCTTCAGGCGCGCTGACGCGCGAAGTCGAACTCATCCTGCGAACCGCCGGTGTGAGTGAGTGCTTTAACGCCATCGTCGGTGCCGAGGACGTTGCCCGCAGTAAGCCTCACCCGGATCCATTTCTCGAAGCTTTGAAGCGAATCAACGCAGGTTCGGCGGCTCAGATCTGGCCATCCGAATGTCTGGTCATCGAAGACTCTATCCACGGGATTCAGGCGGCGCGCGCGGCGGGTATGCGCTGCCTGGCAGTGACAAACTCCTACCGGCGCGAGATGTTTGCTGAAGCCGAACGTGTCGTCGCGACCCTCGAAGATTTACCGCTCGGCCAACTTGAATTGCTTTTTGAGAACTGACCGAGTCGTGGACAATAGCCGCTCATCATCGTACTATTGTTCGGTCTTTAGCTACCGAGAGGAAACGCGAATTCATGCCCCAGCCTGTGATTGAGAGCCTGATGCCCGGTGCGGGAATCGAAGGCGGCGAGGTGGTTATCACCTGCCGGGACTTCCTTTTCTCGACCCACGACGAGGCTCGCGTGAAGTTTGACGGCATCGAGTCACGTCCCATCAGCGCGTCTTCGACTCGCGTGATCGCTCCCATCCCGTCCAGCAGCCTGGTTGAAGGCGGCGAAGTCTGGGTCACACTCGAAACAAACGGATCGGCCAGCGACGGCTATACGTTTGTCGCCGGTCAAAAGCTTTCGGAGAATCTTCACCCGGTCTCCAATCCCGCATACGATCGTGACAACGGCGCAATCTACACAACGCTCTCCGGATCTAGAGGCCAAAAGGTTCCGGTCTCGGTTTACAAGATTACGCCCGATGGCGAAAGCGAACCATTCCTGACCGACATCGTTAACCCAAGCGGGCTCGCGTTCAGTCCGGGCGGCGAAATGTTCATCACCAGCCGCTACGACGGATCGGTCTATCGCGTCACCCCGTTCAAAGAAGCCGAAGAGTTTGCGCACAATCTGGGGATTGCGACCGGCATCGCCTTCGACGCCGACGGGCGAATGTTTGTCGGCGACCGGACCGGCACCATCTATCGGGTGAACGACATCGGTGAGGCCACTACGTTTGCTACGCTCGAACCGAGCATGGCAGCGTATCATCTGGCGTTCGGGCCTGACGGCCGTTTGTACGTAACCGGACCGTCGCTGTCGAGCTTCGACTCGGTGATGCGAATAAGCGCGGATGGCGAGGTGGAACGCTTCTTTACCGGGCTGGGCCGGCCGCAAGGGCTGGCGTTCGATCGCGAGGGTAACCTCTACGTCACAGCGAGCCGGCGGGGTCACCGCGGCGTTGTGAAGATAACGCCCGACGCTGAAGCCGAGATGGTTGTTGCGGGGATCGGGCTGGTCGGTTTGTGCTTCGACGATCAGGGGAACATGGTAGTAGCTTCGAACCGCGAGATATTCAGCGTGCCGCTTGGCATCGAGGGCTATTGGCCGTTCTGAATCCAAACGCCCATAAATACAAAACGGGGATTGAGCATTGAGAATTGCAAAACGAAAACCTGCAAAATGAAAACTGAGACTTCTTCGAAGCCAATTTGCAATTATCATTTTGCAATTTGCATTTTTCAATTCTATGGTGGAGATATGGCGACTTCCTGGAGTGTGCACGCTTGAGAGATATCGATCCCGGCAACCTCATCATCTGGTTCATAGTGCTTTTGTTTTCGCTGTCGTTCCACGAAGCCGCACACGCTTGGACGTCGGAGAAGTTCGGCGACGACACCGGTCGGATCCAGGGACGAATAACGTTGAATCCGCTTGCGCACATCGATATATTCGGGACCATTCTCTTTCCGATAGTAAGCGCGCTTTCGGGGATTCCGCTGCTCGGATGGGCAAAGCCGGTTCAAACCAATCCGCTTATGTGGCGCGACAAGACCAGGGCAAACATCGCAGTTTCGGCGGCCGGTCCAATCAGCAACTTTATTTTGGCTGCGGTGGCATTCATCGTAATCAAGGTGTTAATCACGACCGGCACAGTCTACCTGCGAGGAGGGTACTATACGCTTGTCGAGCCGATCACTCAGGAGGCGGGGTTTATGGCCCCGCTTTCTGTGCTTCTCAGCGTGATGCTTTTGCTAAACATAGGCCTTGGCGTGTTCAATTTGATTCCGGTGCCGCCTCTCGATGGAAGCCACGTGCTTGAAGAGCTGCTGCCGGCCTCGATGGCCGAAGCCTACGCCCAGGTTCAGCCTTATGGCTTCATGCTTCTCTACGGGTTGATGTTCCTGGGTGTGTTCGGCGCGATTTTTAGACCGATTTATCAGTTTGTCATAATCATCCTGCAGATATGACGGTCGTCAAAGGTATTTCGATTGAGTGTTGAGACTGGCAAGAAACGAATAGTGAGCGGGATGCGGCCGACGGGGAATCTTCACCTCGGCAACTACGAAGGCGCGCTCAAGAACTGGATCAAACTTCAGGATTCCGGTGAGTATGAATGTTTCTACTTCATCGCAGATCTGCACGCGTTGACCAGCGACTACGCCGACACAAGCGCGATCAAGCAGAACACCATCGATATGGTGAGCGACTGGGTCGCGGCGGGGCTCGATCCGGAACGCTCGACCATTTTCGTTCAGTCGATGATTCCCGAGCATTCGGAGCTTCACGTGATTTTGTCGGCGGTTACGCCGCTCGGCTGGCTCGAACGCGTTCCGACTTATAAGGAGCAGCGCGACAACATCACCGACAAAGACATCGGCAACTATGCATTTCTTGGCTACCCTGTGCTGCAAGCTGCAGACATCATCATGTACAAGGCCGACTTCGTTCCGGTCGGCAAGGATCAGGCCTCGCACGTCGAGCTGACTCGCGAGATCGTTCGGCGCTTTAACAAAATCTTTGGCGAAGTGTTTCCCGAACCGAGAGAGCTTCACACCGAAGTCTTGTCATTGCCGGGAACCGACGGGCGCAAGATGTCGAAGAGCTACGGCAACGCGATCTACCTGATCGACTCGCCCGAAGTCGTTCGTGAGAAGGCCCGTATGATGATCACCGACCGCACCCGCATACGCCGCAGCGACCCGGGACATCCTGAGAACTGCGACGTCTGCCATATGCATCGGTTCTTTCTTTCGACCGCGGCGGCCGACGGGCTTGACGATGACTGCCGGAACGCTCGCATCGGCTGCGTAGATCGCAAACGGACACTTGCCGATTCGATCATCGAGCGCTATGGAGCGATCGCTCACAAAAGCCGCGAGCTTCGCGACAACCCTGGAAGGGTTGTGGAGATACTGAAAGATGGCTCGCGGCGTGCGAGGGCCGAGGCCGAGAAGACGATGACCGAAGTGCGCCGCGCGATCAAGATGGATTGGGAGTGAGGAATTGAGGATTGAGGATTGCGGAGGGTGCGCGTCATGTTTTCGCGCAGGTTCTGTTCCGAGTTGTGCAGACCCCTGGTTGAACGACATCGGAGAGATTTCGGACGGTCGCAACTCCGTTAGGAGTTGGATGTTTATAGTACGGAGGCGACGGCAGCAGCTCACCCCGTCAGGGGTGACATAGTCTAGCGCCATTGGGACATTGCACTCCTCAGGAGCGCGCCGCGGTGTAGCTCGCCGTTCTACAAGCATTGCACTTTTCTGGAGTGCGATCAGCCACTTTGTGGTTCGAGAAAGGCAGCCTGGGTTCTGAAGTGGGGTCGCGAAACAAGCCGCGTCCCGATTTCTGATTGCCGGTTGAATTCGTTTCGACTGTGGGAAATTAAAGGTGGACGAAACCATACCAATTGACGACGCGCCTGCCGGTTTCGCGGAGTCGCCCGATCAGTATCGCGTCAAGCTGGAGATGTTCGAGGGGCCGCTCGACCTGTTGCTCTTCCTGATCCGCAAAGAAGACGTGTCGATCTACGACATCCCAATCGCACGGATCACCGAGCAGTATCTCGAATACGTGCGAGCTATGCACGAGCTGGATATAGGAGTCGCGGGCGAATTCCTGCTGATGGCGGCGACCTTGATTCACATCAAATCACAGATGTTGCTGCCGCGGGACCCGGATGCAACTGAAGAGATCGAAGACCCCCGCGCCGAGCTGGTGTCTCAGTTGCTTGAACATCAGAAGTTCAAGTCCGCGGCAAACGTGCTGCATCAGCGCGCTACGATGGAAGCCGCGGCGTTCACGCGCGCCTCGATGGAAACCGACCAGAACAATCCTGAGATCTCGGCGACCGTGTTTCAGTTGTTCGAAGTCTTCCGAGAGGTGCTCAATCGCCGCCAGGCGATAACCGAGATCGAGATCGCCCGCGACGAGATGACAATGGCTGAGAAGATCGCGGAGATCAAAACATTGCTGGCGAGCGGCGGCGAAGTGCGCGCCCGCGACATCTTCGAGCGAGCCGGGTCGCGGCGCGAGATGGTGCTGGTTTTCCTGGCGATTCTGGAGCTTGTTAAGGAGCTCTTCGTTCGGCTTAAGCAATCTAAGACGTTCGGCGAGATCGTGCTGACGAAAAGGGAAGGGGTTAGTGGTTAGTGGTCAGTGGCTAGTGGTCAGCGGTTAGCGGTCAGTGGTTAGTGATGAGTCGTCAGAGTAGATCTGCGCTGACCACTGACCGCTGACCCTTGACCACTGACCACTGACCACTAACCACTGACCACCGTTTCCTATGACCATTGAAGAACTAAAACCAATTATCGAATCACTGATCTTCGTCTCTGAGGAACCGATCAGCTCCAAGCAGCTTCTTGCGTTGCTTGAGGGCGAATCGATCGAAGACGTCCAAGCCGCTTGCGAGCAACTCGTGGACGAGTTCAACTCTCGAGGCGGGGGGCTCGAGTTGCGGCAACTGGCGGGCGGCTACAGGATAATGACGCGACCGGAGTTCAGCGAATACGTCCGGCGCTACTTGAAATCACAGCCGTCGGCGCGTCTCTCGATCGCCGCGCTTGAGACGCTTGCGGTCATCGCTTACAAACAGCCCATCACAATCCCCGAGATACTGGAGATTCGCGGTGTAACTTCCACATCAGCGATCAAGACCTTACTCGACCGAAGACTTATCGTGGCTAAGGGCCACAAGCAGGTAGTCGGCCGCCCGATGTTGTATGGAACCTCGAAGGAGTTTCTGATTCACTTCGGGCTGAACGATCTGACCGAGTTGCCGAACCTGGAAGACTTCGAAGATTTGATGACCAGCTGAGCCTGTAGGGGTGGCCCTCCGTGGCCACCCCTCTCTGATGCTGACGTCATTTTCCGTTTGAGAGAGGGTGGCCGCGGAGGGCCGACCCCTACAGGTTTGTTCAGATGCAAGAACGCATTCAAAAGATCATCGCCAACGCAGGGATAGCATCGCGCCGCGCGGCCGAGGAGATGATGCTGCGCGGCGAGGTCACCGTCAACGGCAAGCGCGTCACTGAGCTTGGTACAAAGGCCGACCCCGAACGCGATCACATCAAGGTTCGCGGTAAGTTGATAACCGCGCTCCACGCCCAGGAGAAGCGGTACGTCCTCATCAACAAGCTGCGCGGCTATCTTTCATCTGCGTCCGACCCAAAGCAGCGTCCGCTTGTAGCTCATCTTTTGCCGCCTTCCGCGCGCCGCGGGCTTCATCCTGTCGGCCGTCTCGACTTCAACACTGAGGGGCTGATCATTCTCACAAATGATGGCGAGCTGACAAATCTCCTCACGAAGGGTGGAAAAGTCGAGAAAGTGTATCACGTGAAGGTGAAGGGCTCACCCGGTGAAGCCCAGATCGAGCGGTTGCGGCGCGGGATAGCACTGGGCAAGACCCGAACTGCGCCGGCTCAGATTCGGTTGATCGAGCGCACCAAAGAAGCAGGCAACAACTGGTACGAAGTCATCCTGCGCGAAGGCAAGAACCAGCAGATCCGGCGAATGTTCGACGCGGTCGGCCACTCGGTGGTGAAGCTACGGCGAGTTCGGATAGGTCACATCGACGATCGCGGGCTGGCGCCGGGCGAGCACCGCGAGTTGAAGCCAGGCGAGGTTCACCGCTTCTTTCAGCCAGTGATCATTCCACAAAAGCCTCACCGAAAACGGCCTTCCACCAAGCCTCGGAAAGCGTCGAAAAGCAAGAAAAACTTCGTGCCGTCTCCCTGAACGCTCGTTCACTTGATTCGTCCCCTTCCCCAAAGCGCGCGACCCGGTTTCGCGCCGGTGTGCTCGCCGTCTTTTAGCACGTGAGACCCATTCACAAACACGTGCTTCATCCCGACCGCGAATTGATGAGGCTTCTCAAACGTAGCTCGGTCAGCAACCGTCTTTGGATCAAAGACGACGACATCCGCGAACATCCCCACTTTCAAAAAACCACGATGATCCAGGCCGAGATTCGTCGCGGGCAAGCCGCTCAGTCTGCGGATGGCTTCTTGAAGCGTGATCACTTTCTCTTCGCGCACGTATTTGCCCAGCAGCCTCGCGAAGTTTCCATAAGCGCGCGGATGCGTGCTCGATTTGATGAAGGGATCCTCGGGCGACATCGACGCAGCATCTGACCCGAACGAAACCCACGGCAGACGAATCTGTTTCTTGATGTTGTCTTCGTTCATCATGAAATAGACCGTGCCGACTCGAGACTGGTCTTCAAGCACCAGATCCATGATCGTCTCTTCCGGAGACTTGCCGCGCAGCTTTGCGACTTCTCCGAGGGTCTTGCCGGTGTAAGGCTTCAGCTTGTCGGATTTGAACTCGACCAGAAGGATGCGATCGGGTGAGCCGGCCGAGAGGTACAGATTTTCCCATTCGTTTGTCGGGGTCGTGATGGCGGCGGCGATCTTCTTGCGAGCTTCAGGGTCCTGAAGCCGCTTGAATAACGCTTCGTATCCGCCGTCTTCCGCCCAGGGCGGCATCGCGGCATCGAGGCCGGTCGAGCCCGCCGGGTAGGTGTACATATCGGCGGTGATCTTCAAGCCGCGCCGCCGCGCCTCGTTCACCATCGCGATGACCTTGTCCATCTTTGGCCAGTTCGACGCGCCGGCGGCTTTCAAGTGATAGATCTCCGCAGGCAGTCCGGCTTCGCGACTGATGCGGATCAGTTCTTCGACCGCTTCGATCAAGCGGTTTCCTTCGCTCCGCATGTGCGAGATGTACTTCCCTTTGTACTTCGCCGCGACCTTGCACATCTCGATCAGTTCTTCGGTTGGTGCATAAAAGGCAGGTGCGTAGATAAGCGAAGTGCCGATGCCAAGCGCGCCGGCTTCCATCTCGCGCCGCACGAGCGCGCGCATCTGGTCCATCTGCTCGGGCGTCGCCTTCTTGTCCTCAAGCCCGATCACATACTCGCGAATCGTGGTCGCGCCGATGTAAGACGCAACGTTTTGCGAGACGCCGCGCTTCTCGAGATAGGTCAGGTACTCGGCGAGCGTCGTCCACGGTATATCGTACTTCACGTCGCCCTGGGCTTTGAGGCGGCGCTCTCGCATTACCTCAGTGAGCGGACCCATCGAATCGCCTTCGCCAAATATTTGAGTGGTGACGCCCTGGCGGATCTCACCCTGCGACTTGCCGTCGATGATCATCGAGTCAACCGACCACGAGAGCATATTGATAAAGCCCGGAGTTACGGCGAGTCCGGCACCATCGACGATCGTCGTGGCGTTCGCCGATTTCAAGTTGCCTATTGCGGCTATTCGGTCGCCATTGATCCCGACGTCGGCGAGAAGGGGGGCGCGGCCGCTGCCGTCGTAGACCATCCCGCCGCGGATGATCACATCGAAGCTTCGAGCGCGGGATTGAGTGCGCGAGCCAGCGAGGACGGTCAACGGCAGCGCAACCAAGATAAGAGAGGCCAGACCTTTTCGAAGGGCACAAATGGATTTGTTCATCTCGATTGTTATCTCCTTGTCTTCGTGCGAAGGATATCCGCTTAAGATCGCTTTGATGAAGAAGCGAGATGCACGTCTGGCGGTGACCGTCTGCTGAGTGTCAGCTCTTTAGTTATCCAGTCAAAGCCGCTGAGAGAAATCACAACACCGGAGGTGTTGAATGTCTAAAGACTCGCGCGACTCGCCGCTGCGCAGTCCCCTGCCCCGAACGGCGACGGACCTGCGCCTCGCAAACCGCTCGCGCATCACTCACCGTCTTTCTCAAACTTCAACGCAGCCGAGTTCATACAGTATCTTAGCCCGGTCGGCTGAGGCCCATCGTCAAACACGTGACCCAGGTGCGCTCCGCATTTTCTGCATTGCACTTCGGTCCTTCGCATCCCGTGGCTCGTGTCGGTCTCATTCTCAACATTCTCTTTAGCGACCGGCTCCCAAAAGCTCGGCCATCCAGTTCCTGACTCGAACTTGGTGTCAGAGCTAAACAAGTCGGTGCCGCAACATATGCACTTGTAGAGCCCCTTATCGTGGTTGTCCCAGTACTCGCCGGTAAACGCCCGTTCGGTCCCCTTGCGGCGCGTGACTTCGTACTGCTCTTGTGTGAGCTGCTCTCGCCACTCGGCATCGGGCTTTGTAATCTTCTCGCTCATGATGAATCCTTTCTGCGCAACCGAATAGAGTTTGATCTTGGTCGAGCCCGTCCTGGCTTTCGCTTGCGAGCGCTTTTGTCGCGCCCCGGTAGTTGCTACAACGGCAGCCAAACAAACCCCGGCCATCGCCGCAATCGCTATCACTTTGAATGCTCTTGATGTCATTGGAGTCCCTCTTTGATTCAACTCTATCATGAGCAACCGGCGCGTTGAAAATCTCACCGGGGTGAAGGTGTGAGACTCCCGGGTGACAGTCGCAACTCGGTGTTTGTGCGGCTTTGTGGCTTGGGGTCTTAGTGGCAAGAGGCTTACCAACCTCATTCAGATGAAAGTCGCGCGACGTTCTGATACAGTGGCTCCGCTTGCCGGACGCTTCGAGAAAGGACATTCAATCAATCCAATGTCGAACTGGACTCGCTACCGCAAACATTCAAAGTCGATTCTAAACTGCATCGGTAATACGCCGCTCGTGCGGTTAAACCGAGTTACTACCGAGGTCAAACCGGAGATCCTAGTCAAGCTCGAATACTTCAGCCCGTCGGGCTCGCTCAAGGATCGCATCTATCTCAACATGATCGAGAAGGCCGAAAGGCGTGGCGACTTAAAAGAAGGGATGACCATCCTCGAATGCTCGACGGGCAACGCGGGCATCGCGTGCTCGTTCGTTGCGGCGGTGAAGGGTTATCCGTGCATCATCGTGATGCCCGAAGGTATGAGCGAAGAGCGCAAGAAGATGGACGTGGCTTATGGAACGCAGATGGTTCACACGCCGGGCGGCGAATCGGACGTGGACCTCGCGCTTCAGAAGCTTGATGAGATTCGCAGCAACGATCCGGGCAAGTACTGGGTGCCCTCTCAGTTCGACAACCCCGACAACATTCAGGCTCACTACAAGACGACCGGGCCGGAGATATGGGAGCAGACCGGCGGCAAGATCGACGCCTACGTGGGGACGCAAGGGACGGGAGGACAACTGACCGGCATCGGGCGTTATCTGCGCAAGCACAGGAAGAAGGTAAAATTGTACGCGGGCGAACCGGCGGAGTGCCCGCTGCTGTCGCGCCGCGAGTGGGGCGAGCACAAGATCGAAGGCATCGGCGATGGCTTCGTTCCCCGCGATCTTGATCTGCAGCTGCTGACCGGGATCGTGACTATCAAGTCCGACGAGGCCATCGATATGGCACGGCGTCTCGCAAAAGAAGAGGGTATCTTCTGCGGCATTTCATCGGGGGCTAACGTTGTAGCGGCGATAAAAATAGCTAATCGTCATCCGAAGATGAAGCGCATCGTGACGATGATCTGTGACACGGGGCAGCGTTATTTTTCGACTGAGCTTTGCGGCTCACCAAAGCACGTCGTCTCTCCCGAACGCGATCACCCGATGGATGAGTACACTAGAAATGAACTGGATAAGTATCAAGGTGGATGGGAGATCATCGACTGATCAGGTTTGAGGTGGCGCCAATTCTCAGCGTTGACTCTGCGCCCCCGCGTCTCTGCGTTAGTTAGCACCACAACAGCGCCTAAAACCGCAGAGACGCGGAGCCGCAGAGTCAACGCTGCGAAGACATTCAAATCACGACACTACCAGTTTGAGCCATGACAGAAATGAAACCGATAGGATTCGTCCGAAGCTCTTACTCCGAGACCAGGCAAATTCCAAAGGGCTGGGGAGCGAAGCATGAAGCGGAAGGCGTCCTCGAGATTCTTCCCGAGTTCGAGCAAGGGCTGACGGACATCGAAGGGTTCTCGCACCTGTTTGTCATCTGGGTGTTCCATCAAGCGGAGGGCTACGCGCTTCTCGGCACACCGCCGACGGACGACCGGCCGCACGGAGTCTTCGCGACGCGTTCACCATACCGGCCCAACCCTGTAGGCCTGACCGTTGTTGAATTGATACGGCGTGAAGGTCCACGCTTGTATGTTCGCGGCGTGGACATGCTTGACGGAACGCCGATCCTCGACATCAAGCCGTATCTTTCGGGCGTGCCGGCAGAGAACCTAAAACGCGGTTGGATGACCGAAGCTGAGAAACGGAAAGGAGTTCGATCTAGAAGCCATGGAGGTGAGAAATGAGAGTGAATAGAATCGCCTTGTTCGTAGCTTTGATAGCGGTTGCTTGCGCTTCCGAACTGAAAGCTCAGGAGCATCAGCATCAACACCAGCACGGCGCCGAAGAACTCGGTCGTGTGAATTTCGCCATTTCCTGTACCGCGGAAGCGCAAAAGCAATTTAATCGCGCGGCCGCGTGGCTGCACTCCTTTGGTTATGAAGAAGCGCAGAAGGCTTTCGAAGCGGTGGCCGTGATCGATCCCAAGTGTGGAATGGCCTATTGGGGAGTCGCGATGAGCCAGTACCATCCAATCTGGGTGCCGCCGACGCAGGCTGAGTTGAAGAAGGGCTGGTCCGCGGTCGACAAGGCCCGGACGCTGAGCGCAAAGACTGAGCGCGAAAAAAGCTACATAGCCGCGATCGACGTGTTCTACAAAGACGCGGACAAGCTTGACCATCGCACACGCGCGCTTGCCTATCAGCAAGCGATGGAGCAGATCTATAGCAGCTATCCGGAAGATCGAGAGGCGGCGATCTTCTACTCGCTGTCGCTGCTGGAAGCCACGACGCTGCCGCCCGGCAAGGACTACTCGAAACAGAAGAAAGCCGCCGAGATTCTGAACCGGGTGTTGCCGCTGGAGCCGAACCATCCCGGTGTGGCGCACTATGTCATTCACAGCTTCGATTATCCGCAGCTTGCGGAGCTGGCGCTGCCGGCCGCCCGCAGCTACGCGAAGATCGCTCCTTCATCGCCACACGCGCTTCATATGCCGACGCATATTTTTACTCGGCTCGGTCTGTGGCAGGAGTCGATTCAATCGAACCTGGCTTCTGCTGCCAGCGCCAGGGCGCTTGTGGCTCGCACCCATCCCGGGGCGGGCTCGTTTGACCAGCTTCATGCCATGGACTATCTGATGTATGCCTATCTGCAGGGCGCTCAGGATCAAAAGGCGAGGGGTGTTCTTCAGGAGCTTCGGACCATTACCCGGCTCGATGTTGAACAATTTGCCGCAGCCTATGCTTTCGCCGGAGTCCCGGCGAGATATGCGTTGGAGCGGCGGAATTGGGCCGAGGCTTCCGCGATTACCATCCATCCAAACACATTCCCCTGGGACCGTTTCCTTTATGCTGAGGCCATCACCCACTTCGCGCGGGCGCTCGGCGCCGCTCGGAGCGGTGATCCCGCCGCCGCCCGGTTAAGCGTCGAAAGGCTTGCTTCAATTCAACAATCGCTCGCCTCGGCCAGGGACAATCCGGTGTACCAGTATTGGGCGAAACAGGTCGAGATTCAGCGACAGGCGACGGCAGCATGGATAGCAAAGGCCGAAGCCAAGAATGAAGAAGCGCTTCGACTCATGCGGGCGGCCGCCGATCTGGAAGGCTCGACCGACAAACACCCTGTTACGCCCGGAGCGGTGCTCCCAGCTCGCGAATTACTGGGGGATCTGCTGCTCGAACTCAATCAACCGGCTGAGGCGATGAAGGAATACGAAGCTTCACTTCGGGATGCGCCCAACCGGTTCAATGGCCTGTACGGTGCGGCGCGAGCCGCCGAACTTGTTGGGGATCGGGCGAAAGCCAGAGGGTATTATCAGAAACTGATTTCGCTCTGTTCACACGCAGAGGTTGAGAGGCCCGAGCTTAAGCGTGCGAAGGAGTTTGTCGCAAAGAAATAATCTATTGGACACAAGCAGAGCAAAGCGAGTCTTCGTGCGCGGAATAAAGCTCCGATGTCCGGAGTGCGGGATGGGACGACTCTATCGCACACAGTTTCGGATGAACGCTCATTGCGAACATTGCGGATTGATCTACGAGCGCGAGCAGGGCTATTTCATCGGGGCGATCTACATCAACATCATCGTGACCGAAACGCTGCTGCTCGGAACGCTCCTGATCTATGGCCTGGTCATCGGGGGTATCAGCCAGACGATACTGACCACGCTGGTGATTCTGGCCATAGTTATGCCGCTGCTCTCTTTTCATCATAGCCGGAGCCTGTGGCTGTGCTTCGATCACCTAATGAACCCGAGGCGGAGTGCAAGCGACGCAAGACAGTGAGGGGGCCGCCCGTACAAGCGAACTGTTTGAATGATGAACCACGTCGTCGGTTTCGAGTGCTTCGATTGTGCGCGCGAGAGTCGTCCCGCCGAAGTCGAATACGTGTGTCCTGAGTGCGGCGGCAACCTCGACGTGCTCTACGACTACGATCGAGTCAAGGCACAACTCACCCGGGCAATCCTTTCGGCCGATCGCAATTTCACGATGTGGCGCTATCGCGCGCTTTTGCCTATCCACGAGTCATCGGCTGTTCCACCTCTAACTGTTGGTTGGACGCCGATCTACGATTGCACTCGGCTTGCGAATGAGTTTGGTGTCAACAGCCTTCTGATCAAGGATGACGGGCGCAACCCGACCGCCTCATTCAAGGACCGCCCGAGCGCACTCGCCGTTGTAAAAGCTCACGAAGCCGAGGCGGACGTCATAACCACGGCTTCATCGGGGAATGCGGGTTCGGCGCTTGCGGGGATATGCGCGAGCGTAGGAATGAAGTCGATCATCTTTGTGCCCGCTACGGCGACGCTGGCGAAGATCGCACAGCTTCAGGTCTACGGCGCGAGCGTCGTACTGGTCGAAGGAAGCTACGACGAAGCGTTTGACCTGTGCCTGGAGGCAGCGCGAAGGTACGGCTGGTATCAGCGAAGCACAGGCGTCAACCCGTTCACTCGCGAAGGGAAAAAGACCGCCGCGCTCGAGATAGCCGAGCAGTTGAATTGGCAACCGCCCGACAAGATCATCGTCTCGGTCGGAGATGGAAACATCATCAGCGGTTTGTGGAAGGGCTTTCGCGATCTTCGAGCCCTCGGTTTCATGGATCGAGTGCCGCAGTTAATCGGCGTTCAGTCGGAAACGGCCTCGGCGATAGTTGACGCCGCCAACGGCGACGGAATAGTTCGCGAGCAACCAGCTCACACGATCGCGGACAGCATCAACGTAGGCAAGCCCCGCGATGCAGCGGCGGCGATTCGCGCGATCAGAGATTCCGGAGGGCGCGGCGTGAAGGTAAGCGATGACGAGATCATACAGGCGATCCCGGAACTGGCTGGCGCGACCGGGGTATTCGCGGAACCGGCTGCGGCCGCGGCGTTCGCGGGCTTCAAGGCGATGTGTGCAAGCGGCTTAATCGAGGCCGGCGAACGGATGCTGCTGATGCTGACCGGCAACGGGTTGAAAGACGTCGACGCAGCGCGCAACGCTGTTAAGGAACCAGCGCGCGTGCGACCCGACATGGATGAACTTTCGCGCCTTCTTGAGTCAAAAGTGAATCTACGAACTCAGAGGAAAAGACGTTGAGAGGTGAGAGAGTCGAGATTGATATAAGCAATTCAACCGGGAACGCGATATAATGCGCGCGACCTTGACGCCCAGGCGACAGAGAAAAGAACAGCGAATTGTCACTATTTGATCGTGTTTGAATCGGCCGATCTACGTTTGACAGTCAAAGACGATTTCTAGGACGTTCAGACTTGACATCGCGAATCTAAACGAGAGGCGGTTGGTGCGCATGCATGCGGGCCAGATCGCGCGCGCCTCACAACCCGTCCTATGACCCGTCCTCACTTGCCCACAGAGTCGGCTATGTCATACCTGTTCAAGTCGGGGACGATTATCGCTCTGGACCCCCCTTCCGTCGAACGCGGCGACGTGCGAGTCGAGGGGGGGCGCGTGATCGAGCGGGCTTCGCAACTCGGCGCGCGAGAGGGCGAGGAAATCATTCAGCTCAACGGCAAGTTTGTGATGCCGGGGATGGTGTGCGGGCACACACATCTGTATTCGGCGCTCGCGCGAGGGATGCCCGCGCCGCCGCGTGCGCCGCTGAACTTCACCGAGATTCTCCAGCTGATTTGGTGGCGGCTGGACCGCGCGCTCGACGAAGAGACGGTCTACTGGAGCGCGGTGGCCGGCGCTCTGGACGCGGTGTATGCGGGGACGACGTGTCTGTTTGATCATCACGCATCGCCGTCTTTTGTTAGCGGATCGCTAAGGCTGGTCCGCGAAGCAATCCAGAAAGTAGGTTTGCGCGCGGTGCTGTGCTACGAAGTCACCGATCGGGGCGGCACTCGCAAACGCGATGAAGGGGTGGAGGAGAATCGCGGATTTCTCAAGTTGCTAGCCAGCCAAACCCTTCAAACGCCCGGGTCGGAGAGTAAAAGTTCGACTCGGAATCATGCGCTGTTTCGAGGGATGGTGGGAGCGCACGCGTCGTTCACTTTGTCGGACAAGTCGCTCGACCTCTGCGCTGCATTGATGCGCGAGTTCGAGGCGGGGCTTCACATTCACGTAGCCGAAGACTCCTGTGACGTCGAGGATGCGCGAGAGAAGTACGGCCTCGGCGTTGTCGAACGGCTCGCGAGTCACGGCGCTCTCAACTCAAAGACGATTCTCGCGCACGGCACGCATCTGAACGACCGCGAGATCGAACTTGCGCGCGATGCCGGGGTTTGGTTCGCGCATAATCCGCGCTCGAACATGAACAATCAAGTCGGCTACGCTCCGGTCGCGAAGTTCGGCGAGCGAGTGGTTCTGGGAACGGATGGAATCGGTGGAGACATGTTCGAAGAAGCGCGAACAGCTTTCTTCAAGGGCCGTGACGCGCAAACCCGCTTTGAACCAAGCGACTGGGTGCGGGTGCTCGCAAACAATCAGCGAATGGCCTCGAGTGCGTTTGGCGTTGATCTCAACGGCTTGCAAGCGGGCTCGGCTGCCGACTTGATCGTGCTTGACTACGATTCGCCGACGCCGCTCACCGATCAGAATCTTGCGTGGCATCTCGTGTTTGGCCTAACCTCGGCTTCGGTTGAGAGCGTGATGGTCGCCGGCCGATTCATCGTTCGAGATCGCGTGGCGGCGCTGGATCACGAAGACATCTATGCCGAAGCTCGCAAAGCGAGCGAGAAGTTGTGGGCGAAGCTGAGGGAATCGTAAGAGTCGTCCCACCACGCTCCCGCGGCACCGGAGCGGGCGATCTGTTGCCGCTCTTCGCTTGCCTTTGGTATTGTTCTGACCGAAAAGAACGGCTTCGGCTCTTATCCTAAACCTTGAAGCACCTCAACATGTCGCGAACCTCAACGAAGACTCGCAAACGGCCGCAGCAAGGAGGCGGCTGGCGTCGCTGGGTTGTTTATTTGATTGCCGTGCTGGTTATCGGCGCCGTAGCCGCAGGGATGCTGCTCGACCGAAGCAAACCTGCGCCTCCACAGCCGGCCTCAGCTCCGGCGACCGCTACGGTTCCACCGCCGTCGCCCGCACCTCCGCCTGCTGCCACGCCTTCATCCGAGATTCTGACGATGGATGTCGCCAAGGCGGTAATGGTGACCGAGGAGTTGGACTTTGGCGGGCGGAATCCGAGCATTGCGGAAGCGTTGCAGCAAATTGAGCGTCGCTACAAGCCAGACGACGGGCAGGGCCGCACGTTCGCCGTTCTCGATGCTTATGGCGAACCAACGGCGGATGGAAAACTACTGCATATCTCCATGCACGTCAGCAGTGAGAAGCCGGGTCTGGGCGAGCTGGTTTTCAAGCGAACCGGGAAGACTCTGTGGCGGGCGAAGATAAGCGCGACCTCGCAGATTCCCGGGCCCAAGAGCCTGACCGTCCTGATTGACAACGGAGGGGGCCGAACGGTGACCGTGGATGGGTCGACGAATCCCAGCTCGGTCCTTACCGCCAACGCCAAGGAGCTTGGGAAACCGGTTCAGGAGATCTGGGCTGATGGCACGGAGCGCGAAGTGACTTTCATCTACAGCGCGTGCGGGTGCCCGGTGAAGGTTATGGTGAAACGAGTTGGTGACCGGACAGTTCGCACGAAAGATACGCCGGTTATCTTCCCCGACGATCCGGCCGCGGTTGCGCTGATATCGCGATTGATGCGCTGGTGACCCAATCCTTCCCACTTTGGCGTTTGTCTTAAGACGACTCAGCTCGATAATACGTTCGACTGCCGCGAAGGGGCTCTAACCGGATTGGCGCGTTCAAGAAAAAGAAAACCACAGCCCGCGGGCGAAAGCGTCGCAAGCGAGCCGAGCGGCAGACCACTGTCGTCCAAACAGGCGCGCCGGGAAAAAGGTCGCGCACGCGCCAGCGCTCGAAAGACCGAACGCCTGATCCTAGCAGGCGTTTTGCTGGTGTCGGCGCTGGCATTCGCGAATTCGCTCGACGGCCAGTTTGTCTACGATGATCGGCTCCAAATCCTGAAGAACCCCACGCTCACGACGCTGACCAACATCCCAAAGATGTTCACGCAAGGGGTCTGGCAGTTCCTTAACGAGAAGGACAAGTCGGCGACCGGTCCTTACTACCGGCCCCTGTTCAACATCGCGCTCATCGTCAATTATCAACTCTTCGGGCTTGGGGTTTTTGGCTGGCACGTGTTTTCAGTAGCCGTCCATCTCGGCATGGTCTTGCTGGTTTACCTTCTTGCGCGTCGATGGGATTTGTCGACCGAAGCCGCGGCCGGTTCAGCGTTGCTTTTTGGTCTGCATCCCATTCACAGCGAATCGGTGGCATGGATATCCGCACTGCCCGACCCGCTGGCCGCGTTGTTTATTCTCTCCTCGCTGCTGCTGTACGAACGCTACTACCAGCGGAAAGCGAGTGACCCGGCAGTGCTGGTCGCCAGCGTGGGTCTTGCTTTGCTGGCGATGCTCAGCAAAGAGGTTGCGATCGTCTTTCCCGTTTTCCTCCTCGTTCGTGAAGCGCTCATCCGATCTGACGGAGAGAGCCTGCGCCAGGCGGTGCTGCGGATTGCAAGTCGTGCAGCGCCGTTTTTCGCGGCCATCTTGCTTTATCTTGGAATGCGATATTACGTGCTCGGCTTTCTTCGGCGAGATGAACCCACATCACTGGGGATCCCGCTGCTGCAGGTGCTCCTCACAATTCCGTCGGTGTTGCTCAGCTACGCAAGAATGTTGTTCGTTCCGTACCCGCTCGCGGTGATGTACGAAAACACGTACGTGCAATCTGCCGCGGATGTCCGGTTCTGGGGCGCCGGCCTCGCGGTCGGAGTCCTGGTTGGGGTTGCCATCTGGCTTGTGCGCTCATCTCAAAGTGGCCAGCGCGAGCTCGCGTTTTTGATCGTCTTTCTCGTGCCCGTCCTCAATCTGAAGGCCTTCAGGCAGGAGGAGTCTTTGCTGCACGACCGCTATCTGTATCTTCCCTCTATCGGGTTTTGTATTCTGGTGGCGATGGGGTTGGAACGGTTGATCGCTCGATTCGCGCCGGCTCAGCGGGAAGCGTTTGCGACTGTAACTCTGTTGTTGAGCGTAACCTTGTTTGGGCTGACCCACTATCAAAACTATTCCTGGCAGGATGAGCTTGCGATGACGGGGAATGCGTTGAAGGTAGCACCTCGATGGCCATTCCTTCACAACTACATCGGCGCGTACTACTCAGAGCAACGCAATCTGGCAAAGGCCGAGCAAGCCTATTTGGATACCATCAGAATCGATCCGCAGTACTACGACGCTTATGCGAATCTGGCAGACGTTTTTCGAGAACAAGGAAAGTTGAATGACGCCGAGCAGGCTTACCTCAAGTCGATCCAGTACGGCGCTCCGTATGCTGAGACTCGGTACAATCTGGGAGTGACCTACATCGGCGAGGGGAGATACGAAGACGCGACCCGGGCGCTTCTCGGGGCGGTTGAGATTCAACCGTCGCATCCGAACGCCCGATACAACCTCGGTTGGAGTTACGAACGTCTGGGAAACAGCGCGCTAGCCGAGCAAGCTTATGTCGAGACGTTGCGGCACAACCCCTCGTTTCCTGAACCCCGAATAAACCTTGGGGTGTTGCTAACCACGCAGGGTCGCTACGATGAAGCGCTGACGCAACTCCAAGCGGCTCAGAGCTACGCGCCGGACCATCCGATTTGTCTCTACGCGATTGGTGATGTTTTCCTGAAGCTGAAGCGATATGACGATGCAATTGCCCAGTTCACCAAGCTGGTTCGCCGAGAACCGCAGCACAAGCTTGTGTACACCGGTCTCGGTCTATGCTACGAAGGCCTGGGAAGGAATGCTGATGCAAAACCTCACTTCGAGAAAGCCATCGAGATCGCGCCCCGGGAACAGTATACGGGCATCGCCCGCGCGCACCTCGCCAGGCTGTGAAGCGCAACCTCGATCTTGTGTTCGCGCTTCTCAGGCGTCATCATAATCGCCTCTTACCTTTGGACCGATGAGGAGAATCATATGTCACGAACGATCAGATGCGGACTGATACAAGCTGCCAATGTGGAATCGGCCGAAAGCCCGATTGAGAAGATCAAGAAGGCAATGATCGACAAGCACGTAGCAATGATCGAGGACGCTGCTAAGAAGCGAGTTCAGATCATCTGCTTGCAGGAACTCTTCTACGGACCGTACTTTCCGGCCGAGCAGAACCCGCACTGGTACGATTTGGTCGAGCGCATTCCCGACGGGCCTACGACAAAGCTCATGCAGGAGATCGCTCGCAAGCACCGGATGGCGATGGTTGTTCCGATCTATGAAGAAGAGATGACCGGCGTCTATTACAATACGGCCGCGGTGATCGACGCCGACGGAGCTTATCTCGGCAAGTATCGCAAGACTCATATTCCCCATTGCCTGCCTGGTTTCTGGGAGAAGTTCTATTTTACGCCGGGCAACATAGGCTTTCCGACTTTCGAGACGAAATACGCCCGTATCGGCGTGTACATCTGTTACGACCGGCACTTTCCCGAAGGTGCGAGAGCACTTGGCCTCGCCGGCGCGGAGATTGTGTTCATACCTTCGGCGACGACGAAAGGCCATGCCGATTATCTGTGGGAGCTCGAGCAAAGGGCACATGCGGTTGCTAACGGGTACTTCGTCGGGACGATTAATCGAGTGGGCACGGAAGCCCCTTGGAACATCGGTGAGTTTTTTGGTTCGTCTTACTTTGCGAATCCCGACGGTCGCATTCTCGCAAAAGGCAGCGAAGACAAAGACGAATTAGTCGTGGCCGATCTCGATCTCGACCAGATCAAAGAGGTCCGGACTCACTGGCAGTTCTATCGCGATCGCAGACCTGAGATGTACGGTCCCCTATGCGTCCAGTAGTGCACGCGTTTCTTCAGCAGCCCAGTTGAGTAAAGCGTTGAGAAGAAGAAGAAACAAGCGTCCAGCGACACGGCATTCACCCTTTCCTTTCCGGAGTAGGCAGCGTCAAGTCAGCGGCATAAAGAGTGTAAAAACAAGACGCTCGCCCGCTGCGAGCGAGACTCTTGCGCGTCTGTTTCTTTCACCCTACAATGTCAAAAGGATTGCCCCTTCATTTCCAATCAGAACACGGAGCGCGCAACCGGAGCGTCGTGTAGCCCGCCGATTCAGGAAAGTTTTCGTGCAAGGACAACTAGGTCAAAAATTCGTCGCGGATTTGATCCGCGAGATCGCTCACAAGAACGCGAGCGGATTACTCAGACTGTCGAGAGCGAAGGCGATAAAGGCGCTGTTCTTTGATTCGGGCGTGCCCGTGTACGCGATCAGCAATCTCTCGCACGAACAGCTCGAGAACAGGCTCGTCGAAGCGGGGCTCACGACTCAGGAACAGATCGACCGCGCCCGGCGTCAGGCCGACCAGCCCTATCGCGTACCGTCTACTCTGGTCGAGATGGGAGTGCTCGCCGACAGTCAGATGCGCACGTTGGTGCGCGACCTGGTTATGGATATAATCCGGTCTCTATTCGAGTGGACCGAAGGCGATTATGTGTTTGACCCAAAGATACGCGCGGCCCACGATGTGACTCTCGAGATGACCACCGCTGACATTCTGCTCGAGGGTGGGCGGCACGCGGCCGGCATCCCGAAGATTGCTGACTGGCTCGCGCCGTACGATGGCGTCGTGGTCCCAGCAAAAAGCCGGACGGTCAGTCCCGATTCCGGGAAACTAGCACCCCTGGAAAGTTACGTGCTCTCGCGAATCGAATCGGCGACTTCGATAATCGAGGTCGGCTCTCTTACCGGCGTGCCGGAGGCGGATGCGCATAGATCCGTCTGCGCCCTGGTGGCGGCCGGTTTCCTGAAAGTTGCAGGCCGCGAAACAGACGTTTCCTCCGAGGAGCAGGAGATCGACGCCGAAGGAATGGAGCGCCTGCTCGAAGATGTCGTACGCCGATTGCATTTCTATGCCGCGGCCGACCATTACGAAGTTCTCGGGCTCTCCCGGCAGGCCACCACGGCAGAAGTAAAGGCCTCGTATTATCAACTCGCCAAGAAGCTGCATCCGGACCGCCATCATAACTCAGAGCAGAGCGAGCTTAGAAGTCAGCTCGAAACGCTGTTCGCACACATTACACAGGCTTACGACACGTTGACGGACCCGGCGCAACGCGCAGCCTATGATGAACGAATCAGGAGGTCTCCAAATCACCATCCGGCCCCGGCAATCACGGTTTCGCGCGGAGTCAAGGTCGAGGCTGCGTCGGCGCAACGCCGCGTGCCGGCAGGGCAGTCGAACGGGAGCGGTGAGTTAAACGCGACGATCTCTCGAGGGGCGTCAAGCGAGTCACAACCACAGGCGTCCGCCGGGAGCACAACCGCCGAAGCGCCACAGACAACTCGGACGGCCATCAGTAACCCCACCCAGGCCGCCGAACAGTTCTACAATCAGGGCCGGGCGTTGTTCGAGAAGAAGCATTATCACGGGGCAGTCCACATGCTGCGCGAGGCCGTCAAGCTTGACCCTAGCCGCGCTCCCTATCACTTTCATTTAGGGATGGCTCTGGTGCGAAACCCGCGAACGCGACACGAAGCTGAGGTGCATCTGGCCAAGGCGGCCGAGCTCGATCCCTACAACGCGCAGATCCGAGTCAGACTCGGCCAGCTCTACAAGGAAGTTGGGCTGGTCAAGAAGTCCTACAACTATTTTAGGGAAGCGCTGTCGATCGACCCGGATAATCGAGTTGCCAAGCTGGAGGTCCAGGCCGGCTCGAAGGGTCTTGTGGCGCAGGCTAGGAGCATCTGGAAGTCCGGCGGCGGCGGATTCGCAAAGAAAATCTTCAAGAAGTGATCAGAAAGAGGAAGTCAGCGCGCTGCTATTCTTGATTAGAGCCGATCGATGATGTTGGCGATCCTTCGAAGACCACCCACCATCAGCACGGCTATCGGCGTGTAGACGAACGCGCCGAATAGAGTGCTCGCTGGGCTGTAGTGACCAGGCACGAACTTGCTCACAACGTAGCCCAGCCCCAGCGACACCAGATATCCGCACACCAGAAAGATCAAACCCGCTCGCCGGCTGATAGCCTTATCTCGAGGTGTTTCCTCCTCACCGAATACCGAAGTCAAGTGATCCGGGATGTGATAGGTGTATCGAGCCAGCACGATCGACAGGTTCTTCACCAGGTAAATCAATCCGTAAAGCGCCAGTGCAAGAAGTATTATTCGACCGAGCAAGTTGAGCTCTTGAGCTAGCGTCGCTTTGGAAGCCATCACGTAGAACGCTGAGAGAAACAACGGAACGACCACGAGCACGGCGTGTGATCGAGCAGCGGTTTCTTGCCGGTCGCGCGCCATCCATTCATCGACGATTCGATCGAAGTGGCGTTGCTTGGTTACAATTTCTGCCTGCCGTGACGCGTAGAAGGTCCGCTGCGAGTCGGCACACTGGCCGTTATCATAGGCCCACCGCCGATGCGGGTCGCCCAGGATCTGATAAGCCTCGCTGATTCTAACAAACCGAGCGTTCGCATCCGGCGACATCGAGACGTCGGGATGGTATTTGCGTGCGAGCTTTCGATACGCGGACTTGATTTCGTTAGCGCTCGCTCGAGGAGTTAATCCAAGAATACCGTAGAGGTCCGTCATGACTTCCATCCTAAGGAGGGCGCTCTACTGGGGCTTAACTTATACCGGCGGCCTTCGTTCGATTCGTTCGGAACCTTGCTCGCTTTGTGCCCGCCGCTGCGGGTTTAAAACCCGTTTTCATAGCTATCTTACTACTGCTCATAGCTCTGCTCAAGGAATTAGTTATGCTGGTCTGAGGGAGGTGTGAACGGATAGCACTGACGGCGAGTTGCTTGCGTCGCGCGACTTCGTCAAGAGGCTCGACGATCGCGGCCTCCTGGACTGGCCGCGACCGTCGCCCATTGAATGTTTAGTTGGCACTCAGTGTGAACTCACCTCAGGCCCGCCGGCCGCGTGTGCGCCAGACCCAGCCGAACTGCGTATTGCTCGGCCGCGGCGTTTGCATGTATTCCTCTTTCATCTCAGCTATCTTGTCGGTCTGAATCGCTTTGCGTTTGGCCTTCGCATCGATGTTGTAAATCCGCGCGGCATTCAAACCGAAGATCTTCGCTTTGATTTCAGGCGTCAGTTTCTTGTAGCCATACTTCTCAGCCACATCATCACGAATTTGAAAGCGCCGCAGGCGCTCGATTTGCGACTGCGGGCTGCCGCCCCAAATCGAGTCAGTGCCCCAGATGATTCGATCTTCGCCGCCAGGAAGGTTCATGATCTGGCCGAGGAAGTGCATCGCCGCCACGCCGTCGCCCCCTCCGAAACCGCCCGAGAGCACGTTCCATGTGCTGCCCACTTCGAAGTATACGTTTTTCAAGTTGCTTCGCTTGACGATTTCGATCAACTCGGAGCACCACGGGATGTACTGGGGACTTGCCTGGGCGCCTTCGCGGCGTCGGCCGCCGCCGGCCCCGGGATGCAGTGCCGAGTGGTAGATGATGAAGTTGAGATCCGGGAAATCCTTCGCGACCTTCTCGACGTCTTTGGGGTGGCAGTAGTCTTCGTTGAACAGGCCCAGCGGCAGTCCCTTGTGCACGCATACGTTTCTGATGCCAAGTTTCCGGCTTCGCTCCCAGAATGGATAAGCGACTTTCTCGTCGTCAAGCCAGAACGGCCCGTCTCCGATCAGCGAGCCGGTATACATCTTCCACGAGTTTATCTTCAGGACCTTGGCTTGCCGTTCCATCTCTTCGAATTCTGGCTTCCCCATGTTCGGCCGCAGCAGACCGTGACTTATCATTCGCTGGGACTTACCGGCAAGGCGGTTTATGTCGTCGCGCGTCTTGACCATCTTGTCCGGAGGCAATATGTTTTCGCGCCATTCCGCTGTGGGAACGCCGCTGATGATCGCCATCGTAGTGTCGCTGTCCATGAACAGCTCTTTGATGTAGTTCGCCTGGTTAAGCAACGCTAGGCGTTCGACAGTTGAGCCCGCGTTAGGCCGGAAGTTGCGCAAAAAGTCGGCTGCTTGTTTGCCGGCCGGGCTCGCTTCGAACCAGCGACTCTCGACGTCGACGTGATGAGTCTGGTTGTCGAAGATGAAGTCGGTCTTTGGCCACTTTTCAGCGTAAGCCGCTGGGTCGAGTGCCTCGATCGGATCCACGTCGTACGTCTTGCCAAAGACCTCGTTGTAGGTAAGCATCGCGACTGCCATGCCCCCGGTGCTTTGAAGGAAGCTGCGACGGGACACCCCGAGCTCCTTCGCGCATCGGTCTGCCATTTCGCCGATGCGCGTTTCCCAGCGCGCTTGCTCTAGAGATTGTGACGGCGGAATGAACTCTTCGTTTGAGAAAAACTCGGTCGGGATGGGAGATTGAACTCGCTTCTCATCGTCGGCGAAACACTTGCGGACCCACATAAGCTTTTCCTTTCCGCTGAGGTCATCAGCGATGCAGGCAAGGCCTGCTGATTGAACGAGGTTATGAAGTTGCTCGGTTGACTTTGAACGCTACTGCTTCTTCGCCTCTGAACGCAAGCCCCAGCTCGCCTCTTTGCAAAGTTTCTGCCGGCTATCGCTTTTCTTCCAAAGCGATTTGTCGCTTTAGCGTCGAGCCCAACTCCAGAATGCGAGGAATCCGTTCTACACCGCCTTTCGAATCGGTCTGATGCACGATCTCGGAGATCAAGTGCCGAATCTCTCTCCGGCGATTTATCAGCTCTCTGGCGGGCGCGCGTCCCTTCCTTTCCAGGCGATGAATGCCCTCTCGCAGGTCATCTGAGAGCACGAGCATCTCCTGAAAAGTACGCGGCAACGGCGGCAAGTATTCAAGGCCGTGACAGCCGGCGCAAAATGACGGCCACCTTAATGAGTCGGAGGCTGCCCCGATACCGTGCACACCGTGACACTCGACGCAATCGAGGCGCCCCGCGTTCGGTTGAGCCGCGACATGGCGGCTCTTCTTAAAAAACGCCAGGGGCTGTGGATGACACTTGCCGCACATCTCAAGTGTCGCGCCGGTATCCGGTCTGATAATTAAACCTTCTCCGTGAGCCCCGCTCTTATCAGTCTTAGACGAATCACCGCCGTGGCAGCCGTCGCAACCCACGCTCACCCGGCTGTGTGTGCTGGTGTGAAAAATCGCCACCACCTGGCCTGCGTTCTGCCGGCGGTGGCACGCGATGCAGTTGTCCTCCCCTTGCGCAGCGACCGGGGCGTCCAATTCGAAGATTGCACGTCCGGCAAGGCACAACCAAACACAGAGCGTGAGTAGCAATAGAGATCGCCTCGCCGATGCTTCACACATAATAGACCCCGAGCATCTGTTCACGAGTTGATGGCCGGAGGATAATGGTGCCGGGTCCAGCCTGTTGCGGTTTAGCGCGTTTCGTTTTAGCTCCGCGCTTCAGCAAAGGCCAAACGCAATTCAGCCGCTGCCAAGGCCAGCGCATCCTTACCCTGCTCCAAGACCCCTGCCATACTGAAGAAGCCGTGAATCATCCCGTCATAGCGGACTACCGTTGCGGTTACCCCGGCATCTCGCAATCGCGCGGCGTACCCTTCTCCTTCATCGCGAAGCGGATCAAACTCGGCCGTGATCACCAGCGCCGACGGCAAGCCGCCAAGACTAGCCGCCCGCAACGGGCAGGCATATGGGTTGGCCGCCTCCGCTTCATTGCTCAAATAGTGATTCCAGAACCAGACCATGTCATCTCTGGTGAGAAAATACCCGTCTGCGTTTTCCTCGTACGACGGGGTGCCGGGCAGGTAATAATCGGTGACGGGATAAACCAGCACCTGGAATATGGGCGCAGGCTCGCCTTTATCTCGCGCCATCAGAGCTACTACCGCAGCCAGATTGCCTCCCGCGCTGTCGCCGCCGACCGCAACGCGGTCAGCATCGCCATTGATGAGAGGTGCGCTATTCATCACCCACCGCGTGGCGGCGTAACAATCCTCGGCGGCCGCCGGGAACTTGTGCTCTGGGGCAAGGCGATAGTCAACCGACACGACTATGCACTCAGCGGCGTTCGCCAGGCTTCGGCAAACGGGATCGTGGGTCTCGATATCACACAAGACCCAGCCGCCGCCGTGAAAATAAACGACAACCGGAAAGGGGCCTCTGCCGGTCGGCGTGTATGTACGGACCCGAATCGCTCCATTGGGGCCGGGGAGTTGGCGGTCTTCGACTCGGCTGACCCGTTCGGGATCGCCTCCCAGTTGTGCGAAGGCGAGGACTGCCTGGCGCGCGTTTTCCACGGATTGAGCACAAAGAGGCGGCGCTCCGGAAGCCACCATTTGGTCTAGAAGTGCTCGTGCTTGCGGGTCGAGAGGCATCGATCGGCCCTCCATTCGTGGAGTGCGTGTCGTGTTGAGGCGCGTTCGGTTTGAACGTGTAGACGCAGACGAGCAGCCGATGTTTACGAGCCGCCCGCGTTACCCCCCCCCGCGCTGCAGTCACGCATTCCTCTTTAGCCGCGCCCGAGTTGACGCGATATTGATGTGGCAGATCGCAATTGCCAGAGCGTCGCTGGCGTCAAGCGGTTCGGGAGCGTTTTTCAATCCGAGCAGCACCCGGACCATCTCTTGAACTTGCTGCTTCTCGGCGCGTCCGTAGCCGACTAATGCCGATTTGATCTCGAGCGGTGAGTACTCGAACACCTCGACACCCGATCGGGCGGCGGCGAGGAGCACGGCGCCGCGTGCCTGCCCAAGTTTGAGGGCACTCTTAACGTTTACCGCGTAAAAGGTGTCTTCCACCGCGCAAGCCTGAGGGCTCAGCCGCTCAATCACTTCTTCGAGCTTTTGGCTTATGACAAGCAGCCGCTCGGCGAAACTCACACGCTGTGGGCCTCGGATACCGGCGTACTCGACCAACTCGTAGTGGCGACCGTCGCTGTCGATCACGCCGTAGCCGGTTGTGTCGCTGCCCGGATCGACACCTATCACTCGCACCGCCCGTTTCGCGTTCAGAAGCGGGCGGTCGGGAGCCGCTCGATCGCGCGAGTTTGAAGTCAACCCGCCGCCTCCATCTCTTCTGCGGGTATGTCGAAGTTGGCCGCTACATTCGAGACGTCGTCGTTGTCTTCGAGCGCTTCCATCAATCGCAGAACTTGCTGGGCAGTCGCGCCGGTGACTTGAACAGAGTTGGTAGGACGCATTGTGACGTCGGATGAGATCGGATCGATGCCTGCAGCCTTGACCGCGTCGAGCACCGCATTGAAACCCTCGGGAGAAGTAATTACTTCCCAGGTCTCTTCGTCCCCTGCGACGTCTTCGGCGCCGGCTTCAAGCGCGAGTTCCATCACCTTTTCTTCGTCGGCCGCGCTCTTGTCGATGATGATGGTGCCCTTCTTCTGAAACATCCATCCGACCGAGCCGGTCTCACCGAGGTTGCCGCCGTTCTTAGAGAAGATGTGCCGGATCTCCGCGACCGTGCGAACGCGATTGTCGGTCTGGCAATCAACAAAGACCGCAACACCACCCGGGCCGTAGCCTTCGTAGGAAATGTCCTCGATGGCCGCGCCTGCGATTTCGCCCGTGCCCCGCTTGACCGCGTTCATCATTGTGTCTTTCGGCATGTTTAGCGCTTTGGCGTCGTCCATTGCCTTCCGAAGCCGCGGGTTGCCAAAAGGGTCGCCGCCGCCGCGCGCGGCCACAGTCAGCTCTTTTATTAGCTTTGAGAACGCTTTGCCGCGCTTGGCGTCAATCGCTCCCTTTTTGTGTTTAATCGAATGCCATTTTGAATGTCCCGACATCGGATTACCTCCGCAGCGCTTCGCGAACGCGGGCTGCGCTGATGTTGTGAACGCGAATGACTTTGTCCCTTGATGATTCCCCTGCGATGATCTCGACCGATCGTGCGCTCACACCGAACACCTTTGCAAGAAAGCGCCTGCACTCTTCATTGGCTTCTCCATCCACGGGTGGCGCAGTGACCTTCAACTTAATGGCGCCGGCATGCTCGCCGGTTAACTCGGTTCGCGATGCGCGTGGCTGAACTCGAAGCCTAAGAGTTACAGAACCATTTGTTTCGCGCAGCTCCACCACAATGTCACCCGCCTGATCCGGTTACTATGTCCGCCACAAAAGGGGTGATCAACTGGATGATTATCATAGCGGCAATGGGTGCAAGATCGAACGTCCCCAGGACAAAGAAACGCCTGAGGGGTTTGATCACAGGCTCGGTTATCACGAAGAGGAAACTGTGGAGCTTGTTTCGATATCCGACGCCGAAGAACGGCAGCAGAAATCGAAGCAAGATAGCCGCCACATACAGAAGTCCCGTGAGCTTTATCAATTCTCCGACCATAGCGCGTGAGGCAACCGCCCCAATCAAGATGTTATTACCTACTGCCTTGAGTATCGGAGCAAGCTGGGCTATCAATCCTGCGACGGACCAGCCCAGCGCCAGAACTAATACGCTGGTCACTATGGGGATCAAATCAAAGCGCACGGTTCGGCGCCCGAATTGGTAGCGGAGAGGACGAACGAGTGGTTCCGTGAGGCGTGTGAGGTTATAGCTCACTCGGCTGAACGGATTCGCTCCGGCCCAGTTCAGGATCACCCGCACGACGAGCAGTCCAGCTACGGCGACTGTTGTCCACCACACAAACCAGCTCAACCAAGCTAGAAGAGTTGCGATTAATTCCAAATGCGCCTCGTTCTAAACACGTTTCTCACGCGCGCCGAAGATCGCGTTCCCGACTCTTACCATGGTTGCGCCTTCTTCGATCGCTACTACAAAGTCGTGACTCATTCCCATCGAAAGCTCCGAGAGCTTGCGTTCAGTGGTGCGAGCCCGATTCAAGCCGTCCAATATTTCTCTCAGCCGCCGAAAATAACTTCTCGCGAGCTCCGGCGAATCGAAAAAAGGCGGCAGCGTCATCAGCCCGCGAAAATCGAGATGGCTTGCAGAGTCCAGAGCCTCAACAATTGCCGGCAATTCGCTTTCAGTCGCACCTGACTTGGTTGGCTCACCCGCGAGATCGACTTGAACCAGTACCGCCGGCCATCGATCGAGTTCAACGGCGATTCGGTCGAGCCGCTCGACGAGATCACGGCTATCAATCGTGTGAATCACGTCAAAGATCGAAACCGCCTGCCGCGCTTTGTTCGATTGAAGATGACCGATCAGATGCCATCTCAAATTGCTTGCTTTGATAACGCCAACCTTGGTCGCCGCCTCCTGGACGCGGTTCTCGCCGAGGTCAAGCGCACCCGCATCAACCGCCCGCTGCACGGTGTCGGAATCGAATGTCTTGGAGACGGCGATGAGGGTTATGTCCTTGGCGCTCCGGCCGGCTCGGTGGGCCGCGCCTGCGATCTCCTCACGAACTCGCGCGAGCCGGTCTCGTATTTCTTCGGCCATTGCGCCCAAATCTTATCAGCCGCTCGCAACGCCAGACAAGCAATTGCCTCTGCCTTGCGCTTATTACGTGCTGCTCTGCTTGCCATATCCGCCGCCGCCGGGTGTCTCGATCCGAATCCGATCACCTGCTTTGCCGTCCGTCGAGTCCTTTCCAGCCAGAACTCGATCACCGCTCGCAGTGATAAGAGTTGTGCGGCCAGCTTTGCCCGGCTCCCCGCCCTTTAGCCCATAAGGCCGAGTCTTGCGGCGATCCGACAGAATCGTCACGCGCGCGCCGGTCAACAACTCGATCTCGCGCACCACTCCGTTGCCACCTCGAAACTGGCCTCTGCCGCCGCTTTCACGCCGAATCGAATACCTGCGCACGCGCATCGGATAAGCGTACTCCATCGCTTCGGCCGGGGTGTTTAACGAGTTCGTCATGTGTGTGTGGATCGCGTCGATGCCATTCAAGCCAGGACGCGCGCCCATCCCGCCGGCTACCGTCTCGTAGTAAGCGAACTGCTTACCGGTGCGCGAGTCGGTCCCGCCGATCGTCAGGTTGTTCATAGTGCCTTGACTCGCAGCCGGCACGCGCGCGCCGGCCTTCGAGAGCGCGAGCATCAACACGTCCACCATTCGCTGTGAAGTCTCGACGTTGCCACCCGCCACCGCCGCAGGTGGAAGCGCGTTTACAACAGTACCTTTTGGTGCGATCACGGTGATCGGTTCGAGAATCCCCCAGCTCGCGGGTACGTCCATTGAAATCAGGCATCGGAAAGCGTAGTAGACCGCCGATACGGTGATCGCTTCGACGGCGTTGATTGGTCCGCGAACCTGGGGAGAGCTGCCGGTGAAATCGACTACGGCTCGGTCGCCTTTTACGCTGATGCGGAGGGCGATGCGAACGGGCTCGTCCGAGTAGCCGTCGTCGTCCAGAAAATCTTCGGCCGTATATGAGCCGTCGGCCAAGTCTCGGATCACGCCGCGCATTATCTCAGCAGTGTAGTTGTTCAAATGCGAGGCATAGAGATCGGCTTCTTTGAATCCGTACCGCCCGACTATTTCGAGCAGCCGTGTTTGACCGGTGGCTATTGCGCCAAGTTGGGCCGTCAAGTCACCCTGGCGCTCTTCTGGTATCCGAACGTTGGCGGAGATCAATCTCATCACATCGTCGTTGACTCGGCCTCCGATCATCAAGCGTACAGGCGGAATTCTCAAACCCTCTTGATAGATCTCGTCCGCGCGTCCCATCGATCCGGGAGTCGCTCCGCCGATGTCCGCGTGGTGGGCTCGGTTTGCTACGAAGAAGAGCGGCAGGGGCGACGGGCCGACAGGGCGACGCGGCGATCGAAGCCCGCGTTTTGCGGTCGCCCCCTCGCCCCCTCGCTCTCTCGCCCCGTCGCCGAACACGGCAGCTACCATTGTCACGTCGGGCAGATGTGTCCCCCCGGCATAAGGATCATTGAGCACTACAATGTCACCGGGGCCGAGCTCGACCGTCTCGAGCGCGGCGAGCACGGACATCGGCATCGAGCCAAGATGAACCGGCATATGATCGCCTTGAGCGATCAGAACGCCTTTGCTGTTGAAGACCGCGCACGAATAGTCGCGGCGCTCTTTGATGTTAGGCGAGAAAGCTGAGCGGCGCAGGCTAACGCCCATCTCTTCGGCTACGGAGGAGTAGAGCGATTTGAAGATCTCAAGCTTGACGGGATCGACCTTCATGCCCGGCTGAGTTTATCACGACTAGGCTCGCTTCATGCAGCCGGCTCGTCTTTCCCGATGGATTGGGGGAGTCGAAATGCGGGGTTCAATTGGCACTGGCCATTTGGTGTCTTCTCTTTATAATCGCTGTGGCATGCGCGACACCCCACCTTCAATCCTCGGCGTTCATGCGTCGATAGCTGGAGGGCTCTCGAATTCGGTAGTTCGCGCCGAAGCGCTTGGCTGCGACTGCCTGCAGATCTTCGCTCGCAATCCGCGAGGCTGGGCGGCTCGCGAGCTGATGCCCGACGAGATCAGGGCTTTTCGCCAGGCTCGCGAGAGATCCGGCCTGTGGCCGCTTGTCATTCATTCGGTTTACCTGATCAATCTGGCGGCGCAAGACCCGGTGCTTCTTGCAAAGTCACGCGCCACATTTCGAGAGGAGCTTGAACGAGGGCTGGCGCTGGGAGCGGATTATCTGATCGTTCATCCCGGCAATCCTGGAGCAGCCGGGGAGGAGATCGGAATCACGACGGCGGTCGAATCAATCCGCGAGGCTGCGCGCGGCCTAAGGCTGAAGGGCGCTGCCACGCGCGCCGGACGCGAAAACGCCCTGACGATCTTGATCGAGAACACCGCGGGGCAAGGCTCATCCATCGGCTGCGACTTCGACCAGATAGCGCGGATGCTCGCGGCACTCGACGATCTTCCGGTTGACATCTGTCTAGACACGGCGCACACATTCGCATCGGGCTACGACATCTCGACCGAAGCGGGATTGACGACGACGCTGGGCGCAATCGAGCGGTCCTTCGGAGTCGATCGGATCAAGGTGATCCATTGCAACGACTCGAAGGCGCCGCTCGGCTCGCGGGTCGATCGTCACGAACATATCGGGCTGGGGCACATCGGCGCGGATGCATTTCGCCGTCTGATGCATAACTTGAACTTTCGGTACATACCCTTTATCTTGGAAACGCCTGTGGACGTCGAGCGGGGCTACGAGTGGAATATCAACATATTGCGAGAACTAAGCAAGGCGTGAAGAGAATGGACGTTAAGCAAGTTGAAGAACTTGCGTCAAGAACAAAGCTTGCTTGAGGAGTTCGCTACCACCGAAGCCCGACAAGTCACAGGCTGAAAAGTTGTGCCTGGAGATCATCCCTGAGTATCACGGATTAGACTCAGCTTAGTCTGGCCGCTGTTGAAGAAAAAGGGTGCGCCACCAAGCGACAAGGATACGAATCAGCGCCAGGTCAATGGCATCTTTGATTTGCCACTTTCCTGATCCACGTTTTATGATACGGGCGGTGTTTACGAAGTCATTACAGTTCGAGCTCACCCTCCTCAATCCGCTTCTTCGGGCGTACTGAGTTACGTTTGCCGCGTCGAGGCGCGATCCAATCAAGTTTTTCAGAAGAGAGCAAAATTAGAATCGGTCAAGAACCATGAAAGAAAAATACTTCCCACAAGAGATCGAACAAAAGTGGCAGAAGCGCTGGGCTGAGGAGAAAACCTTCGAGGTCACAGAAGACCCGACCCGCGAGAAGTTTTACTGCCTCGAGATGCTCGCCTACACATCTGGGCGCGCGCACATCGGGCACGTCTCGAACTTCGCCATCGGGGATGCGCTCGCGTGGTACAAGCGCATGCGCGGCTTCAACGTGCTGCATCCGTTCGGCTGGGACGCCTTCGGTCAGCCCGCCGAGACCGCAGCCATCAAGGACGGAACCGACCCCGAGAAATTTACTCGCGACGCGATTGCGTATATGAAGTGGCAGTTCCAGAGGATGGGACTAAGCTACGACTGGTCGCGCGAGATCGCCACTTGCGACCCCGAATACTACAAGTGGAACCAGTGGTTCTTTATTCGGATGTTTGAGCGCGGAATGCTCTATCGCAAGCTTGCGCCTGTGAACTGGTGCCCTAAAGAAGACATCTCGCTGTCGAACGAGCAAGCGTCGGGCGGCGTGTGCTGGAGATGCGGCTCTCCCGTGGTTCAGAAGCAGTTGATGCAATGGTTTGCTCGCATCACCGATTACGCCGATCAGTTGCTCGACGGTCTGGACAAGCTGGAAGGGAAATGGCCCGAGCGCGTTATCGCGATGCAGCGTCACTGGATCGGTCGAAGCCGCGGCGCTGAGGTTCGATTCAAGATCGCGGACAGTGATGACTCGATCACTGTCTTTACGACTCGCATCGACACGATCTTCGGCGCCAACGCGATTGTCCTGGCGCCGGAGCATCCAGCGCTGGAGAAGATCCTCACAAGCAGGCCCAACCGCGACGAAGTTCTGGCGTTTGCCGAGACGTTGAAAGAACAGCGCAAGACTCGCGGGCTGGAACAAGTCGAGAAAGAGGGCAAGTTCACCGGCGGGTTCGCCGTGAATCCGTTCAACGACGAGCTGCTGCCGATCTGGATCGCGAACTTTGTGCTGTTCGAATACGGGACGGGCGCGATCATGGCGGTCCCTTCCGGCGATCAGAGGGACTTTGAGTTTTCACGCAAGTACGGGTTGCGATTTCGGCAGATCAAGCTGACCTCGGACGGTCGCGAGATACCCCCTGACCAACTGGAAGCCGCCGACGAGGACTGGACGGCGACCGTAAATACCGGGTTCTGGAGCGGACTGTCTTCGGAAGAAGCAAACCGGCAAATGACCGCGCACGCCAAGACTCACGGTTATGGCAAAGGCGCGATCACCTACAAGCTTCGCGATTGGGGCATCTCGCGCCAGCGATACTGGGGCACGCCTGTTCCAACGATCCATTGTGAGCGCGATGGCATCGTTCCCGTGCCTGACGACCAGTTGCCGGTCGTGCTGCCGAAGGGCGTCAACCTGACGGTCGAGGGCGGCTCCCCGCTCGATCACGTTCCCGAATACGTCAACGTAACCTGCCCGAAGTGTGGGGGAGATGCTCGCCGCGACACCGACACGATGGACACGTTTGTCGATTCCAACTGGTATTACTTCCGTTACTGCGATCCGCACAATGACCGATTGCCGTTCGATCCCAGGAAGGTTGAATACTGGTTGCCGGTCGATCAGTACATTGGCGGCATCGAGCACGCGGTGCTTCATCTGATTTACACGCGCTACTGGACCAGGGTGATGCGCGACCTTGGGCTTGTGAAGTTGGACGAGCCGGTGGCACGGCTGCTGACGCAGGGAATGGTCATCAAAGAGACCTACTTCTGTCCGGAACACGAGTGGCTGTTTCCCGAGCAGGTGACCGAGGAAAAGACCTGCTCGGTTTGCGGGAAGCAAGTCATTACCGGCCGTGTGGAGAAGATGTCGAAGTCCAGGAAGAACGCTGTCGATCCGATTGAAATGATCAACATCCACGGCGCGGACGCGCTTCGGTTGTTCGTGCTGTTCTCGGGGCCTCCGGACAAGGACAAGGAGTGGTCTGACACGGGCTTTGAAGGGGCATCTCGGTACCTGCAGCGTGTCTGGCGCATCGCTTACAAATGGCGAGACAGGATCGTGAAAGCGGCGCCCGACAACGGATTATCCTCTGCCCAGGAACTGACGGATTATCAACGAAAACTTCGGCGGCGCACGCATCAGATCATTCGCTCGATCACGGATAACTACGAGGAGCGCCTGCATTTGAACACTTGCATCTCGTCCTTGATGGAGCTGACCAACGAGATCTACGCGTTCGATCAGTTCGTCGAGAAGGGCGTGGGCTCAACCGAGGTTGATGCGCGGCTCGCACGCGAAGCGATTGAGTCATTGATCGTGATGATTGCGCCGTTCGCTCCGCACCTGGCAGAAGAGATCTGGGAAGCCTACGGCCATTCCGAAAGCCTTGCTCTAACGCGCTGGCCCCGGTTCAACGACGACCTTGCGCGCGAAGAAGAGGTCGAGGTTGCGGTGCAAGTGGGCGGGAAGCTGCGCAGCCGGATCTTCGCCAGTCCAGATGCGAGTGACGATGAACTGCGCAGAAGGGCTTTGTCGGATGAAAAAATTCTTGCCGCTACCGCCGGTCGCGATGTCATAAAAGTCATAGTGATCCCGGGTAAGCTCGTCAATGTCGTTGTCAAATGACTCCTGCAACTGCTAGCGAGTCCGGATGCGTAGATTGCCCTTCAGGCTGCGCTGGCAGCTCTTGTCGATACCGCTATTCTCCGGCCTTTTGAGCCGAGCTCCGCGCGTCTCCGGTCGCTCATCCCATTCGCCAGTAAGATTGAAGGATTACGTCAAGGTGACCGGAACGCGAAGAAAGAAACATAGGCGCTGGGATCTTCTTGTGCCTGCTTGCCACCTTGCTTAGGGCCCCCCAACCAAATTGAAAGCCACGTCAGACCCAAGAATCTAAGCCTGTGGCGCAAAGAATTGGTTGGTTTCTCGCTCGCGTCATAGGGACATCCTCAGGTCGCTGGGCACTCCTTTACGCGGGTGACTGAGCCGCCTTCCCGACTCTGGCACGACTATTGACTAATCTCAGACGCGGAAGGTGGGCGATCAGGTTTCAAGCGGTTCCCGGTGCCGCGTGATTTTGAGCCGGGAATGCAGCAGCGAAAGAGGGAGCTCGGAGTGAATAGTATGAAAACCACTAACAGCGTTCTTAAACTGCTAACGGCAGCTTTTCTGGTGTCCTCTTTTCTTGCGATGGGTTTTCCGTCGGGAGGACGTTCCGTTTTGGCCGCATCAAGTTCGCAGCGCAGCAACATCTCGACGGACCTGGAGGAAGCAGTCGCCAACTCTCCCGACAGCTCTGTGCGAGTAATCGTCGACACGAGGCCTTCGGCAAACAGTAACGCCTTCAGCAAGCTGATGATGAGAATCAGCGAAATGGGCGGAATCGTGTTGAGGAGCTTAAACGATAACAAAACGGCTGCGGTGGAGATTGTCGCCAGCTTCATACCAGAACTCGCCTCGGATAACGCGGTCAGATACATATCTCTGGATAGAACAACCCAGGTTGCAGGTCACCTCGAGACCACGACCGGCGCTGCTGCGGCACGAAGCTATGGTACTTGGTCGACCGGAACGATCGACGGCTACGGAGTCGGCATCGCTATCCTCGACTCCGGTATTTATTCTGCACATCATTCTTTTCAATCCGGCAGAATAGTAGCAAGCGTTGATTTCACGGGCGAAGGAAGAACAGACGATCCCTTTGGTCACGGCACGCACGTCGCTGCTGTGGCCGCCGGGAATAACCACGTTTCGTATGGCGCATACACCGGCGTAGCTCCCCGCGCAAAGCTCATCAATGTCAGGGTGCTTGACTCTCAAGGTCGCGGGTCAACGTCTAATGCGATTGCCGGCATCGACTGGTGCATTGCCAACAAATCCCTTTACAACATCCGCGTTCTCAACATGAGCTTAGGCACAACGGCTGTTGATTCCTACGTGAACGATCCTCTTTGCCAGGCGGTGCGCAGAGCTTTTAACGCTGGGTTGGTTGTATGCGTGGCCGCTGGCAATATGGGGAAGGGTGAGAATGGGCAGAAGATATTTGGAGCGATTCACTCTCCAGGTATTGAGCCCTCGGCCATCACGGTTGGCGCCGCGAATACCTTTGGAACAAACTCGCGGGCTGATGACGAAGTGGCAAGCTTCAGTTCGCGCGGACCGACGCGCGGCTACTATACCGACACGTCCGGAGTGAAGCACTATGACAATCTGATTAAGCCTGACCTGATTGCGCCAGGCAACAAGATACTGGAGGCTCAATCCCCTGGCAATCAACTTGTGACCGGAAATCCCTTGCTTGATTGCAACGTGAGCTTCTACGCCGAACACGAGATGATGTCAATGAGCGGCACGTCAATGGCGACTCCCGCCGTGGCGGGGGCGGCCGCTCTTTTGTTGCAGAGAAATCCGAGTCTCACCCCGAACCTGGTAAAGGCGCTCATTGAGTACACCGCCCAACCACTCGCCGGTGTAACAAACTACGAGCAGGGAGCTGGCCAACTGAACATCGAAGGAGCAGTCCGGCTCGCAGGCCTGGTGCGGGCCGATTTGATAGGGCGGCAGTTAGGCGATGCTCTGCTCATCGGCGCAGCGCCGACGGCCTCAACAACGATCGCGGGCTACTCGTTTAACTGGGGCGGCGGAATCGTCCAGAAGTGGAACTTCATCTATGGTTCCACTCTGATAACGAAGTATCAGGGCATCTATGGCAACGGGGTGCTACTGTCAGACGGCACCCTCTTGGCTGGCGGCGTCCTCCTTGCGGATGGCACGCTGCTTTCATCCAGCACGCTGTTGTCCGAGGGAGTGTTGTTATCGGATGGTACGCTTCTGTCAAGCGGAACGCTGCTGTCTGAAGCAACCTTGCTGGCCGGAGGCGTACTACTTTCGGATGGAGTCTTGCTGTCCGATGGAGTTCTGTTGTCTGACTCCACCTTGGCTTCCTCAACATTGGCGTCAGTGGCGCGAGCTCTGACCCTGGCTGCGTTGGGCGGTGATCAGACTTCGAGCATGCCGGTCGAACCGGACTCCTACCCGACCAACTAAGACTCATCTGAAGGCTCAACGACGGAGAAAAGCAATGTATCCTCTGACCAAAATGAATGTGAACACGGCGGATCGGCAGGCGCTTCGTCCCGCGGGAAGAGGGCCTCTGAGTGTCGATAAGCTCACCGCCGAAGACGAAGCTGAGGTGCTGGCGTTCCTGGCCGAGCGGTCAATCCACACCTTCGGAATGGCAGGTTTTATCCGGAGCAACGGCATCGTGAGCCCGCACAATCGCGGCGCGTTCTACGCATGTCGCGATCGACAGGGTCGCCTGGAAGGGGTGGCGCTGATCGGCCACTTCATCCTTTTCGAAACCAGGAGCGATGCCGCCATCAAAGCGTTCGCTCGCCTCGCCCAGAAGCACTCGGATGTCTATATGCTTCTTGGGGAGAGGGAAAAGGTCGAAGTATTTTGGGGCTATTACGCCAAGGGCGGTCAAGCTCCCCGTTTGTTCTGCCGCGAGTTGTTGATGGAGCAACGATGGCCGATCGAGGTTTATGACGAGGTCGCAGGCTTGAGATTGGCGACGACCGACGACCTGGATTTAGTCGTTCCGGCGCACGCTCAAACCGCGCTTCAGGACAGCGGAGAAGACCCGCTGGTAACAAACCCAGTCGGCTTTCGTCAGCGGTGCGCCCACCGAATCGAACAAGGCCGAACTTGGGTCTTGGTTAACGACGGTAGGCTGATCTTCAAAGCGGAAGTTGTCGCCGACACTCCCGCAGTCATTTACATCGAGGGGGTGTGGGTTGATCCTGGTGAGCGTGGGAAGGGCTACGGCAAGCGATGTATGTCACAACTGACCAAGAACTTCCTCGGTAGAGCAGAGAGTGTTTGCCTTCTGGTGAATGAGCGGTTCCGCGAAGCACAGGCCCTCTACAGAAAAGTAGGCTTCAGATTGATCAGCTCCTATGACACGATCTTTTTGCAACGAGAGCATTAATGGAAACCGCGCCTGCAGGCTTATGCGAAGATCGCAAGTTGAGCTCTGAAGAGATCGAGTTACTCGCGGATCTGATAATTGAAGAGCCTGACCACTACACCGTGCTTGGAGTCGAACGCGGCTCGTCGGCTTCAGAAATAAACACGGCATACTGCCGGGCCGTAGACTTCTTTCACCCGCTCAACTACAACTACCTGGCCGAGACAGACAACGTGCTACACTGGAAGCTAAGCTGCGCTTACCTCCGGTTTGTAGAGGCGTTCTCGACGCTCTCGAGTCGAGCTCGCCGTCGGGCCTACGACGGGACGCTCAACCGCCAGATTGTTGGGTCGGTGCGTTCGCGACAACGTGTACTGTCAGCGGCTGACACAACGACGGTTGCTTCTACTCTGGGGGTTGTCCCAGGACAGATCGCCAAACCTCATCTTCCACTCAACGGCCGCGAAAGACGGAGGGTCGAAAGAGTGGAACTGCAGTTGCCGCTCGTAGTTGTGTTCGACCACCACTGGCAAGAGGTCACGGAAACGATCGACGTCAGTCCGCTGGGCGTGAAGTTCTCGCTTTCGCGCGCGGTCGAACTGGGCACGCTGCTGCGGCTCGAGTTGCCGATGCCTTCCGCCTTGAGGACGAGGACCGGCGACGACCTGCTTTACAAAGTCAGCGGCTACGTGATAAAAATCGCGCCCGTGCCCAGCGGCGCGCGCCAAGTGGTCGCCGAGTTTGTCTAGCGCTTTGGCGTCGTTTCCCTCAGAAGCGCGATACACACCGCTCCGCTTGTTTCCCTCCCGTCCCAAAAGCTAATATCAATTCACAATGTTCAAGATCGCGCTGTTTACGCTTCTGCTATCGCTATTCGTGGACGTGTGCGGCTACAAGCGCGCCGGCAAGGGAAAGAGCATGCCGGTTCACATCAAGACGATTGCCGTTCCGATCTTCCAGAACTCGAGTCTCAAGTATCGCGTCGAACAGCGATTCACGCGGGCGGTGATAGAGGAGATATTGATGCGGGCACGCGGTGTTCGAGTCACCGCTAATCCCGACGACGCCGACGCTGTGCTGAACGGGGACATCCGCGCCTTTCGCGCCTTGGGCTCAATACTCGACGACCGCGGGCGGACGCGGGTCTGGGACCTTCGAATCACAGTCAGCGTGACAGTGCGCGATTTGAAGAGCCGCAAGATCCTCTTTGAGAACCAGCGAATGTCGTTCGAGGGGGAGTATCAGCTTTCTGATGACCCTCAGTCTTTTTTTAACGAGGAGAACCCCGCCGTCGACCGCGTTGCCAAAGACTTCGCCCAGTCGATCGTATCGGCAATCATGGAAGGACTGTGAGCAGCAAGCGACCCAAGAAGAAACTGGACGGGTTGACCTACGACTCGCTTCACCGACAGATCAAGGAGAGGCGTGTAGACCCGCTCTATGTCTTCCTGGGCGAAGAAGTGTATCTGCAAGAGCGGGCGCTCCGTTCGCTCTGCGAAACCATCGGCGAGGCGGCCCGAATGTTCAATTTCGCGGTGTTTGCGATCGGCGCGGACTCCGGCTCGGGTTCCAAGGTCACCGCCGCGCAGGCGATCGGCGCGGCGAACCAATTGCCAATGATGTCGACGCGTCGGGTCGTCGTCGTTCGCGATTTTGACAAGATCAAGGAAGATGAGCACGAGCTGGTGTTGGGTTACTTGAAGCGCCCGTCACCCACGACCACCGTTGTCTTTCAAGCGGTGGCACCCGATCAGCGGAGAAAGATCACGACTGCGCTATTGAGGTCTTGCACGGTGGTAGCGTTCGACTCGCTGAAAGATGACGAGGCGCGTCGATGGGCTGATGGTTATGTAAAGCTGCACGAGTACCGCAGTGAGCGGCGAGCGCTCGACCGGCTGATCACGCTCGCGGGCACTCGTCTGTCACGTTTGGTGAACGAGCTTGAAAAGCTGGCAGCCTACGCTGGGGGCGAAGTCATTACAGAAGCAGCAGTGCTGGAACTGGTGCCGCGCTCTCGCGAGCACACGAGCTGGGAGCTCTGGGATGCGATCATCCGGCGGGACAACAAGCGCGCTATGCGCTTGATAAAACACTTACTTGACGATGGAGACACGGGCGCGCCAGTGATGATAGTTGGTTCGCTTGCGAGCCTGTTTAGACGCATGCTCGCGGGGAAGGAACTCCTGGATCGAGGAGCGAGCTTCGACGACTTCACACGGGTGATTGGACAATGGCGAGAGAGCGCCACGAAGTGGAAGACGCGTTTGAGCCACACGCCGCGCGCTGAGATAGTTCGCGGCCTTCACCGTATTGCCCAAGTCGACAACGCCATCAAGAACGGCGAGGCTACCCCGAGATTGCAAATGGAATACCTGGTTGCTGAGTTGATACTGCCCACTCCACGGACCGCAATTAGGTGAGGAAGTCAGGGCCTTGAAATGCGGAACGTCTCAGAAACGACAAAACAACGGCATCCGTCGCCGTTCTTTCTGTTGATACTTGCTGAGTGTGGCACGCCCCACACGGATCTCGCAATCCGCTCAACGCCCCCGGGCCTCGATTAAGCGGACATGCTATTCACTCTGGTGGTCAAACGCGACTTGTGTCGCGCGGCGGCGTTTTGATGAAGCACGCCTTTCTGTATCGACCGATCGATGATCGACACGGTTTGGGCTAACACCACACGGGCCTCGTCCCGACTTCCGGCTTCGATTACCGCGCGCAGCTTCTTGATTTGGGTGCGCAAATGGCTTCGATTGCGGCCATTTACTTGATTGCGCCGCTCGGTTTGTCTTACCCGTTTCTCTGCTGATTTATGATTCGCCATTGCTTCGATCTCTCCTCATGCTGTCGTGAGTATCCCATCAGAAAAAGACCAGTAGAATAGCGGTCGGGTGAAAGGAGTGTCAAGGCAAGGGCAGCAGAGAGAGGGCTTCGCCTCAGAAAGCCGGTTCTTCGCCATGTCATTGGACTTGCCGCTCCCGTGTTCGCGTCGACTCGAAGCAACTCACTCTTCTCCAAAGCGCGTAACGGTGAACCGCTCGAGTCGCACTGGTGTCCCAGGAGTGATACCCGCTTTCAAGTGAACCGCTCGCCACTGGGCTTCAACGGTTTCGATTCCTTCAATGCGCGGAAGCAACAGACCGCGGCGGCTGCCGTCAAGCGTCTCGATGATCACGCCGTAGTGGGCCGCATTTAGATCCTCGGGCCCGCGAGCCGGCTCGGGGCACGCAAGTACGTCCACGCCGTATTTCATCCCGGCCAGTTCGTGGTGCGCGACCGGATGAAACCTCGGATCACGAGTAGCCGCGCTGATCGCGTTCTGAATGATCTCTTCTGCTACGGTTGCACACGACGGCTCGATCGTGCCTATGCAGCCTCTCAACTGGCCGTCCGGAGATCGAAGCGTCACAAATACACCAGCGTGCTCGGCCAGCGCGCCTTGAACATCTGCCGGTGGTTCGAGTCTCTCACCGTCGAGGATGAACTTCTCGACGGTCAGCCGGGCAAGCTCCGGGAGAGCTACGTTTTTCGGAGGACGTTCCATGTTTCCGAGTCCCGTGTCGCAAAGGGCGGGAACGATAAGCGATGCCCTCTATTCTGCCCGTTAATCGCGGCTATCCTTCGCGTTTTCGTCCAGGAGCACCGCAACCATGTAGCCCACTCCGAACGGTCCCTCGTAGCTCAGCACCTGGTGATCACGCGGTGCTTCATCAACCGCGCCCAAAGCGATCACGATTGACCGATAACCGCACTCGCCGGCGCGTTCTCTGAGCTCCGGGTCAACGCTCAAAGCTTGGCCCGCGTCGCCGCTCTTAATTGCATCGACTATATGTTCGTCAAACAGATGAGCCGTGGGTTCGAACTCGTAAGGCCCCCCGACGATCAGTCGATGACTCAGGTCGCCGCTTGCGACGACTGCAACGCGCCGCCCGGACTCACACGCAGCTCGCGCAATTGAACGGCCAAATGCCAAGTGCTCTTCGTTCGACTGAAGTGTGAACCCGCAAACGACTAGCGGTCCGTACCAACCGGCTTCGCTCAAGTAGTAGAGCGGCACCATTGCGCCGTGGTCTAGTGGATAGTCGCGTTCCAACTCGAGCAACTCGATGCCTTCCCTCCGGCTCGCGTGCATGATTGCGCGTAGGAGGTCGAGGTCGTTTTTGAAAAGAAGTCTGACATGGGGCGCGTGGAATTCGCGGAAATCGCCCTCCAGTTCAGCAGTTGAACGGGCGGTGAAACATCGAGGGTCGAGCGGCGAGTGCGGGGATATGACGACGACGGTTTCTGGGCTGGCCGCGACTAGGCGTCTTGAGAATTCGCGAAGAGCGAGCTGTGAGCCAGCCACTTGCGCGATGCGGCTGCCTCCCACTTCTGGAACCAGCAGCGGCGGGTGCGGCGCGATTCCTGCGAAGACGATTGAACCGGCCAATGACTCTCCCCCTGGACTCGGCCCGTCTCTGAGAGTGAGACGGAGAATATGTCGAGGACGCCCAATGATAGTCCCGATGCATCGGGCAGACAACAGGACAACCAGCCTTAAAACACCGGAAGCCGGGTTCACCAACCAGGGAAATACGATGCCTTCTGCAAGTGCCCTTAACCGCCCACGCTCGGCGTTTCCGCGGTTAGCAGCCGCGCCGGAGAACTTTAGCTCAAGCCGCTAGCCCTGCACGGATCTGAAGCTCTCTGGCCCGCGCCTTGACTCTGCGCGATACCGTCTGTTAGATTCACGCGCTTAAATAGGAAGCCTCCGGGCTTGCTATCATGTTATGACTCGCCGTAGGGCAATTACCGACAGGAGGTTGGAGTGAGCACTAATAACAAACGTTTGTTCACATCGGAGTCAGTCACCGAGGGGCACCCCGATAAGATCGCCGATCAGATCTCGGACGCCGTGCTCGACGCGATATTGACCAAGGACCAGTACGGTCGAGTGGCTTGTGAGACGCTGCTGACTACGGGACTGGTTGTAGTCGCCGGCGAGATCACAACTGAAGCCTGGGTTGACATTCCCAAGATCGCGCGGGAGACAATTCGTCAGATCGGCTACACGCGTGCGAAGTATGGCTTCGACTCGGAAACCTGCGGCGTGATCACCGCGATTGATACTCAATCACCTGACATAGCGATGGGCGTCGACACCGGCGGCGCCGGCGATCAGGGAATGATGTTTGGCTATGCGTGCAACGAAACGCCCGAGCTGATGCCCTTGCCGATAATGCTCGCACATAAGCTCACCCGCCGCCTCTCGGACGTTCGCAACGAAGGATTGCTCGACTACCTCCGCCCCGACGGTAAGTCTCAAGTCACCGTCGAGTACGAGAACCGTAAGCCGGTTCGCGTCAACACTGTTGTCGTCTCATCTCAGCACTCTGAATCGGTCAGTCTCGAACATCTACAGCAAGACGTGATCGAGCACGTTATCAAAGCGGTTGTGCCTGGCGAGATGATGGACGCCACTACCAAGTTTCACATCAACCCGACCGGCCGCTTTGTCGTGGGCGGTCCACAAGGAGATACGGGAGTTACCGGACGCAAAATCATAGTCGATACGTACGGCGGCGCGGGCGCCCACGGTGGAGGAGCGTTCTCGGGCAAGGACCCGACGAAGGTGGATCGCTCCGCAAGCTACATGGCGCGGTATGTTGCCAAGAACATCGTTGCATCAGGCATCGCCGATCGCTGCGAGGTGCAACTCGCTTACGCCATAGGAGTCGCAGAGCCGGTGAGCGTGTTTATTGACACGCGAGGCACGAGCAACATCGATGAAGACAAGCTTTCGGACATAGTGCGCGAGCACTTCAAGCTGACGCCGAACGGTATTATCGAAAGCCTGAACCTGCGCCGGCCGATCTTCAAGAAGACCGCGGCCTATGGACACTTCGGGCGAACGGAACCTGAGTTCACCTGGGAGCGCACGGACAAGGCCGACGCGCTTCGCCGCGCGGCAGGGCTGTAAGCGTCACGCCGTCAGCCTGCCGAAGCATCTTGAGGACGGTCCTCCGTGGCCGGCCCTTGGGAAACGCAAAGCGAATATTTGCAACGAGGAGCGGCCGCGGAGGGCCGCCCGTACAGTTATGGAGAAGCTGAATGACGACTAGTGCTCAAGTACCCAACTACGATGTTAAAGACCTCGACTTGGCGAAGTCCGGCCGCAAGCGAATCGAGTGGGCGGAGCGCGAGATGCCTGTGCTCCGCATGATCCGTGAGCGATTCGAGAGCGAGCGCCCGCTCGCAGGTAAGAAGATGATCGCCTGTTGCCATATCACCACTGAGACAGCCAACCTGGCGAGGGCGCTAAAGGCGGCAGGTGTCGATGCGGTATTGATAGCTTCAAATCCACTTTCGACTCAGGACGACGTTGCAGCGGCGCTCGTCGTTGAGTACGGCATCCCCGTATTTGCGATTAAGGGAGAGACACCTGAAACTTACAACCGTCACGTGCGAATGGCGCTCGACCACGAGCCAGATCTGATCATCGATGATGGCTCAGATGTGGTCGCGACGATGGTTAAGGAACGCCCCGAGCTGATTAGCAAAATCATCGGGACCACTGAAGAAACAACCACCGGACTGGTGCGCCTGCGTGCGCTCGAAAAGAGCGGGCGTATGACCTGGCCGACGATTGCCGTGAATGACGCGCAAACGAAACATTTCTTCGATAACCGCTACGGCACCGGGCAGTCCACGCTTGATGGCGTAATTCGCGCGACTAATATTCTGCTTGCCGGCCGCACCATGGTCGTCATTGGTTATGGTTGGTGCGGCAAGGGGGTTGCGATGCGTGCCCGGGGCATGGGTGCCAATGTCATCGTATGCGAGATCAACCCGATTAAAGCCATCGAAGCGGTTATGGACGGAATGCGGGTTATGAGCATCGAGGAGGCGGCACCACTCGGCGACATCTTCATCACCGTAACCGGCAACCGCCACGTAATCGACGGCCATCACTTCGCGAAGATGCATGACGGGGCAATTGTTGCTAACTCCGGTCACTTCGACGTCGAGTTGAATCTGATTGCGCTCGGCGAGATGAGCGAAGCGGCGCAAACGCTTCGGCCTTTCGTCGAAGAGTACAAGCTGAAGAGCAACGGCAATCGCGTGATCGTGCTTGGTGAAGGCCGCTTGATCAATCTCGCCGCCGCCGAGGGCCACCCGGCATCGGTGATGGACATGAGCTTCGCCAACCAGGCGCTCTCGTGCGAGTACCTTGTGAAGAACGAGGGCCAGCTCGCCCCCGGTCTGCACCTGCTACCCGAAGAAGTCGATAACGAGATTGCGTCGCTCAAGCTAGCGGCAATGGGGATCAAGATCGACCGACTAACTCCCGAGATGATCGAGTATATGAACACGTGGGAAGCGGGTACGTAAGAACCCGTGCCAAAGTCGCCGGGCGCCCAGCAACGAAAGGTAATTGCGATGAAACGGCTCACATCTCCTTTGCTTCTGATCTTTCTGTCGGGACTTGTAGTGGTTTACGCGGGCGAACCGTCGCTCTCGTCACGAGTATTCGAAACTGGCTCTCAATTCGCGAAGCTGAACGGCCGCCGCATCCACTACGAGAACCACGGCAAGGGCCGCGAGGCAATCGTCTTAATCCACGGGTGGACTTGCGACCTGGGCTTTTGGCGAGGTCAAATTCCCGACCTTTCTAAGCGGGCGCGGGTCATCGCAATCGATCTTCCGGGGCATGGTCAAAGCGACAAACCCGAGATCAGTTACACGATGGATTTGTTCGCTCGGGCGGTAGATGCGGTCATGCAGGACGCGGGAGTCGACCGCGCGGTGCTAGTCGGTCACAGCATGGGCACGCCGGTCGCGCGTCAGTTCTATCGTAGGTACCCGCAGAAAACGCTCGGGCTGGTTATCGTAGACGGCGCGCTGCGGCCATTCGGCGATAAGAAGATGATGGACAGCTTCATCGCGCCGCTGCGCGGACCAAACTATAAAGATCAAGCCGCGCGGTTCATCGACGGAATGATGGGCCCTCAGGTTTCGCCCGCGTTACGCGAGCAGGTCAAGACCTCGATGCTGAGCACGCCGCAGTACGTCGCCGTCAGCGCCATGGAAGGCATGGCGGACGAGTCAATCTGGAAACCGGACGCGATCAATGTTCCGGTGCTCGCGATTCTGGCCAAGTCTCCTTTTTGGCCCGCCGACACCGAGCAGTTTTATCGCGTCATCGCGCCGAACCTCGAGTATCACATGTGGGAAGGTGTCAGTCACTTCCTGATGATGGAGAAACCCTCAGAGTTCAATGTGTTGGTAGCCGGTTTCTTAGTCAAGACAGGGTTAATTAAGAAGCTAGCATGAGGTACTGAGCGAGGCAGCGCCCGCCGCTAAACGCTGTGCTTCGATCTGCGGCTTTTCTTTCTCCGCTCAGTCTTGCGAGTCGTCAGCACGCTGCCCTTTGGCTGGCGTTCAGGCTCGCGGCGATCCGCTTTTCGGCGCTCGCCACGCACGCGCCGGTCCTTTCCGTTCGTAGATCCGATCTTATCTTTCGTCATAGCTTAGCTCAAAACACCGATGATTAATCGACTTCCAGGATTCGGGTATGGTGTGAGTCGCTCAATATGGGGCCGATATGGTACTTACACGTTACGCAAGCTGTGCTGAAAGGGGCTTGTTATCGACCAATCAGGCAGAACTAACGACTGTTTACTATGAAATCGAGCCGCCCGGCGGGTCATCACCCGACCCGATGTGGGTTGAGCTTGCTGGCTCGCCGGTTTCGGCGCTGGACTGCAGCTCTGGTGCTGTAGCGCCAGCCGAGCTTGCAGCATCGGGGCGCTCGGTGAAGAACTCTTTAAGTTCCTTGCCCGGCTTGAAGTACGGCACCCGTTTCGCGGGAACATCGACCGGCTCGCCGGTCTTGGGATTGCGGCCGCGGCGCGGTCCGCGCTCGCGAGTGCGGAAGCTGCCGAAGCCTCGCAGCTCGACCTTCTCGCCCTTGTGCAACGCGCCGATAATCGAGTCAAAAACAGTTTCGACTATTACTTCGGCATCGCGCTTGTTAAGCTCCGACGCGCGAGCCACTTCTTCAACAAGTTCTGCCTTAGTCATCGGTCTCCTGTCTCGCCGCGCTCTCCCGGCGGCCTCGCTTCAGGTTTGAATAGTCGGGCGTGTTTGTTTGAATTCAGGCCCGCTAGCCTCGAAGTCCAAACACGCTCTGCTCTCTATGCTAAAACTAAAGTTCAACCCAGCTGACGTATGACTTTGCGGGTTCCCTACCTTGCAGGCACGCACAAGTATCTACAGCAGCTTGGCAGAAATCAAGTCCAAGTTCGAAGCCCCGCAGGGTCTCCCAACAACAGCATGGAGTTCCGGCCTTAGCCGGGGTGTGCTTTGCGGAGTCGCAGGACAGCGTAGGGCACGACGCGGCTAAAGCCGGAACTCCAAGCTCTTTAGCCGTGATGTCTCAGGGCGTGGTTTGACAGCGCTTCTTCGCCGCCTCTACAATTTTTGCGGCTGTGAACTAATACGCTTCCAGGACGGATGGAGAGGACCACCTGAAATCGATATGACTACCCCAACGTCAACCTTCAGCGTCGAGGCCGCCGCCGGCAGCGCTCCCTTCGTCACTCGAGGCGTCCGAAAGTTTGTTCTGCCTAACCTTCTTACTGTGATAACTAAAGAGCTTCACGACAAGCCAGTCGTCGCCACGATGATCTGGTATCGAGTCGGCTCGCGCAACGAAGAGCTCGGACAGACCGGCAAGTCTCATTTCCTCGAACATATGCTGTTCAAGGGCACGGACCACTATCCTAAGGGCGTGATCGATTTAACCACCCATCTGAACGGCGGGATGAACAACGCCTTCACCTGGCTGGATTTCACTGCGTACTATTTCAGCTTCGCGTCTGATCGCTGGCAGACCGCGCTCGAGATCGAAGCCAGCCGGATGCGCGACACGCTCTTCGCGGAACAAGAGTTCGCTTCCGAGAAGCAGGTTGTCGAAGAAGAGCTGCGAATCGGATTGGACGGCCCCTGGGAAGCACTCGAGAACGAAGTCTGGGCGACAGCGTTTCGCCAGCACCCTTATCACTCGCCCACGGTAGGCTGGCTCGAAGACCTGGAATCGGCTACCGCCGCCGATATGAAGGCCTACTATGATCAATGGTATCACCCGCGCAACGCCACGCTGGTTATCGTCGGGGACTTCGACAGTGACGAAGCGAGGGATAGAATCGAGGGACTCTTTGGAGCGATACCTCCGGGCCCCGAGACGAAGCCGCTCAACATAGTCGAGCCGCCCCAGCGCGGCGAGAAGCGCGTGGTTGTTAAGAAGGAGACGCCCGTTGAGCGATTGTTGATCGGCTATCACGCGCCGGCTGTCGCGGGCCTTGACTCCTACTCCCTGCGTGTCGCGGAGGCGATCCTATCAACTGGCAAGTCTTCGCGGCTGTACCGGCGACTGGTCGATCAAGATCAGTCAGTCACGTTTGCCAATGCCACTTACCACGACCATATCGACCCCTCGCTGTTTTACTTTCAGGCGGAGCTGAAGCCGGGTTTCAAGCTGGACGGGGTCGAGCGAGCAGTGTACAGCGAGATCGAGCGCCTCAAGCGGGCCGACGTTTCGCCCGCCGAGCTTTTGAAGGCCAAACGGCTGATCGAGGCCGACCTGGTTTTGAGCAACGAGGAGCCGCTTCAGCAAGCGATGCTGCTCGGCCAGTACGAAACAATTGCAAACTCTGCGCCCGCCCCCGACGACTCACGCGGGTTTCATTACCTGGACACTATGCTTGACCGCATAAACGCAGTTTCGGTGGATGACGTAGCCCTCTCCGCGTGTAGGTACTTCACCGAAGATAACCGGACGGTGGGCTACCTGGTCGATGAAAGCAACAATCGCGAATCGCTAAGCGAGCGGAAGGAGCACGACTGTGGCAGTTAGCCGAAAGGCTGCGGGGGTAAGGCTGAATGTCGAGCGGGTGGTGCTCTCCAACGGGTTGGTGCTCCTCGTATCAGAGAACCGCTCTACGCCCTCGATCTCGATCAGTGCGATCGTACGCGCGGGGTCGCGGCTCGAGGCCGACGAGAAAGCAGGACTCGCTTCGCTGGCGGCTGAACTGATCGAGGAAGGAACCTCGACGCGAACGTCACAGCAGATAGCCGAAGCCGTAGACTCAACCGGCGGTCATTTGATGACCTTCGGAGACTATCAGTCGAGCCGGCTCGCAGTCGTTTCGCTCTCCAAGGATTTCGAGTTAGTGCTGGACATCGGGTCCGACTTGTTGATGAACGCGGTCTTTCCCGAGGACAAAGTCAGCCAGCAGATTGAGCGGCGCGCAGCGCAGATAAAGAGTCGCCTGGATGTTCCACGCACGCAGGCTTCGGATATTTTCAACGAGATCATTTTCAGAGGCACACCTCAGCATCGCCCAGCAGTTGGCTACGAAGAGACCGTGCGCCGACTCTCGCGATCAGCAATCGAAGAGTTTTATCGGCGATACTACGTGCCCAACAACTCGGCGCTGGCGATTGCCGGTGACATCGACACTAACGAGGCAATAGAGCGGGTTAAGTCAGCGCTTGGCGAATGGGAACGAGCCAGGGACTTCGTGTCGCCGGATGTTCCGCGCCCGAGCTTCGATGCTCAACCGATCGAGAAGTACGTTTCGGCGTCAAAGGAACAAGTGAACGTTTTCATCGGCCATTTGGGCATCGAACGGAAGAACCCCGATTATCACGCGCTTCTGGTGATGGACACGATTCTCGGTTCAAGCCCCGGGTTCACATCGCGCATCCCACGGATTCTACGCGACGAACAAGGGCTGGCCTACTCAACGTTCGCAAATATCACTTCAAGCGCAGGAGTTGATCCGGGACGCTTCGTAGCCTACATTGGGACCGCGCCGGCGAACCTCAACCGGGCGCGCGCCGGGTTGCGAGGCGAGATCACGCGAATCGTCGAAGAGGGTGTAACCGAGGAAGAACTCGAAATAGCTAAGTCGTATCTTACTGGAAGCTTCGTGCTTCGCTTTCAGCGGAACGGGCAAGTCGCCGAGTTCATGCTCGAGGCTGAGACTTACACTCTGGGGTTCGACTATCTCGAGAAATATCCCGATCTGATTCGCGCTGTGACAGTCGAAGACGTCACCCGCGTTACACGCAAGCATATACACCCCGAGCGCTTGACGACGGTTGTGGTTGGACCGGCGAGCGCAGGGGTTATGCGATAAACAAGGAGTTTCATGAATCAACGTCGACTCTTTAGGCAAGGGCCGGCAGTATTTTTGCTACTTGCCCTCTCGTTACAGCCGACTGGCAGCGCTGCGAACCTTCCGCTTCCGGCGGCCGAATCCACGTCCACAATAACAGCGCGCGATCTCAAAAAGCACTTGAGCTTTCTCGCTTCCGACGAGCTTGGCGGCCGCTACACGCTGAGCCCTTCGAACCGCGTAGCCGCGCGCTATCTGGCGTCTCAATTGGAGTCCTACGGTTATCGCGGCGCAGCGCGCGACGGGTCGTTTTTTCAAAGAGTGCCGCTCAGTTATCGCAACATCGACTTGAAAAACAGTCACGTCTCGATTGACGTTTCGGGGTCGGAGCAGCGTTTTGGTTACGGGACCGGATTTGCAGTCGAAACCCCGGAGGATATCAGCTTCAGCGGCGACCTGGTGTTTGTGAGCTACGGGATAGCTTCGCCAGTGAATCAATACGATGATTACGCGGGTCTGATCGTTAAGAACAAGATAGTTGTCGCAATCGAGGGCGTTCCCGAATCCTTGAAGGGAATTCGTCTTAGTGCCGACGATCAAGTCGAGCGGGCCGCGCACGCGCGGGGAGCTGCCGGCGTTATAAAGATCCCCGAAGCTCAGGTGCTCTCCACCTGGAACGAAGTGATGTCCTTCCTTGCAAGCCAGCAACAACTAGGGCTACCGCCGCGACGGTCTGCATCGGGCAAGGTTGTTCCCTTGGTCACCGCCGGTCCGGACTTGATCAAAGCCCTTGCAAGGGTCATGGGCAAAGAGAGCGCCGATCTCACCTCTCCCGCCAACCAACATCTGCGGCCAATGGTGATTCCGGCGAACGCTGATGTCCGCTTGCGAGTCGACATCAAGGAAGCGCCACTTGCCCAGAACGTCGCAGGAATACTGGAAGGCACGGACGCCAAGCTCAAAGAGGAGTACGTGGTCTTCAGCGCTCACTACGATCACCTGAAGACCGCCGATAACGGCGAAGTCTACAACGGTGCAGACGACGACGGGTCGGGCACGGTTTCGGTGCTCGAGATCGCGCAAGCGCTCTCGGTTGGACCGCGGCCCAGGCGATCGATACTGGTCATCTTTCACACCGGTGAAGAGCTTGGCTTGTTTGGGTCGGAGTTCAATGCCGACTACGAGCCGGTAGTGCCGATGGAGCGGCTTGTGGCGAACTTCAACATAGACATGGTCGGGCGCAGCCGGCCCGAAGGCGACACCGATCCTCGCAATCGCGCCCTCACTGACAAGGATTCTTTGTATGTCATCGGCGCAGACAAGCTTTCCACGGAACTCAATCAGCTAAACGAGCAGACGAATTTGGATACGGTGCGGCTGAGATTCGACTACACCTACAATGATGAGAAGCATCCCGAACGGTTCTACTATCGCTCGGACCACTACAACTATGCCAAGCACGGCATCCCGGTGATCTTCTATTTCACCGGTGTCCACCGCGACTATCACAAGCCGACGGACGACGTGGAAAAGATCGACTATATGAAGATGGAGCGAATCGCTCGAATGATCTTTGCAACCGGCTGGCGAGTTGCGAACCTCGACCATCGCATCGTTGTAGATAAGAAGCCCTGAGCGGGCTTTCGGCAAGATAGCCAGCGCAGACACGTAATCAAGGCGCGGCGAAGGCCCAACTAAGGGCGGCCGCGCCTTTCTCTTTTCTACATGCAACAATCGCATGTCGTTCGGCAACCAATAACTGCGCCTGTCCAGCAGCGGGACCCGTTAATCACTGCAACGACGTACTGTCGGTTCTGGCATCCCGGTTGCCCGGAGAGTGTCAGCTCGATTCAATCCCGAGCGGCACTCATTTGAGCAGAAGAAAAGGAGAGCGGAACGATGCGACGACTTGTGATGGTTGTGTCATTCTTTGTTCTTGGTCAGGCAGCGGCCTTCGGGCAAACAACGAGCGAGCCGCGAGCGTGGGGCTACGGGTTCGGTGCGGTCGGCGGAACGTCGAGTTCAGTCGCGACGTTGCATGTGGGCGGCGGCGGTGAAGGACTGGTTTACAAGAGCCTCGGGCTTGGCGCCGAGGTTGGTTACCTTTCCCCGTTTGAAGATCTGGGCGACGGGATCGGTATTCTGTCGACGAACGTCGCCTATCACTTTGTTAGGCCGAGGTCGAATCAGAAGCTCGTGCCTTTTGTCACCGGCGGCTTCTCGTTAGCCTTCAGAAGCGGGGCCAGCGGCGGCGGAAACTTCGGCGGCGGTGTTCAGTATTGGGTGCGTCCGCGCCTCGGGCTTCGGTTCGAGTTTCGCGATCACATTTTTTCAAGCGACACCCCACACCTGTACGGCTTCCGAGTCGGATTGTCGTTTCGATGAACCTGCCCGGATGGCTGCTTACGGTTTCAGGAGGAAGCATGCAGTGGAAGACGATGTTTTGTGGTTTGATCGTGGCCTCGCTCGGTGCGACTGCCGGGCCGGGCCGGGCGCAGAACAAACAGAAGGACGATCAAATTGTCGTCTCGGATGCCGACGTTCGGATCGCGATAGCGAGACAGCGTTTCAAACGAGTGATCGTTAAGCTGAAGAATGGCTCGAGCGTCAGCGGACTCGTCACTTCGTTGTCAGAGAATGATTTCTCAATCCAACATACGCACGAATTGTTAGGTCCGGGAGCAGTTGAACACATCGCCTATTCTGACGTCGCGACAATACAAGACAGAAACCCTGTGCTGAAAGCGCTCAAGAAAATCGCGATAGCCCCGCTGGTGATCGCGGTTTTTGCGATCACCACGCCGGTGTGTCAAGTCTCCATCCTTCTGAAGCATCCGGTGGCGTGTCCCTGCTCCAGCGGGCTGCCCTGAGGGACCGGATGCTAGTCGGCCGGTTGTTGCTGAGATGACGTTAGGGGGATAGCAGCTTGCTTTGGCAAACGAAAATAGCCGAAGACCGTCATCAAGACGAGCATTGCGGCGCTCGCATAAAACAGCTTCGTGATGCCGAGCGCCTGGGCGAGCGATCCCGAGAAAACCAGACCGATCAACTGCGCAAATGACAGAACGGACATCACGGCGCTGCTGACACGCCCGATCAACTCCATCGGGGTTTGACCCTGCATGAGTGTTTGCGCGGAGACGAATACAAAAATAACGCCGACTCCGACTCCGAACATGCTGATCGAGGCGGCGGCCACGGTCTTGGAAGCGGCCAGGATCAGTACGAACCCCCCCATCGTCAACAATCCGCAAAGCGCCAGGTGTGTCTTCGAGAGCTTTTGAGCCAACCGGTTCATGACTAGCGTGCCAGCGATCATCCCGACGCCTATCAAAGAGTTGATAATGCCGAATGCCAGCGATGTTGCGTGGAGTTCATCGCGAACGTAGACCGCGATCAGTGGCCCAAAGCAGGAGATCGCAAACATCCCGGCAGCCATTGCCAGGATTACAAACGAGATTGTCTCGTGAGTGAAGATGAACCTCAATCCTGCTACCAGATCGTTCAGGATCGATTTGACCGGATGGCTGCCCTTTGGCGGAACCGAGGGCTCGCGCGCGATGACTATTGTCGCGATCATCAACGCGGAGAAGATGTAACTGACGCTGTCCACGTAGTAACAGGAGCTGGCGCCGAACCAGCCGACCATCGCACCGGCAAGTGCCGGGCTGACGATGCGCATGATCTGAAATGCCTGCTGGATAAGCGAGTTCGCAGCCAACAATCCTTCACGCGGCACCACGGTGCGCAAGGTGACCGTCTGCGCAGGCACGAAGAACGTCGAAACCACGCTCAACAAGAACAGAATCGCGTAGACTTGACCGAGCGTTCCGGCGAAAACCAGTCCCAGCGCAAGCCCGGCACGGATAAGATCACTGGCTATCATTGTTCTCTTGACGTTCCACCTGTCAACAAAGACCCCGGCGACCGGACCCACAAAGGCGAACGGAATCATGAAAGAAACGCTGATCCAGGTTATTTGTGTGGCGGTGGCTTGCAGGTTGAATGACGCGTAGCTGAGCACTGCGAAGATCGCCAGAAAGTCGCCAAAGACGCTGATTATCTGAGCCAGCCAAAGACGCCGAACGGATCTGATTTTAAGGACTTCGCGGATCGTCAGTTGAATCGGCGGCTGAGCCGCGGTTTCCGACATATCTGTGTGCTCCGATGGTTAAGACCCCGGCATAGACTGCCGTCAGTTCTTACCGGGACCAAGACCAGCCTCCTCGAGCTCTTCCTCGATCAGCTCTGGAACGATCGCAATCATCCCGCGGCGCACAAGGTAAACACCATAGAAGATGACTAGTGCACCCGCGACTTGGCCCGGGGTTGGAACTTCACCGAGCGCCGGCCACGCGACAAGCATAGCGACAATCGGGGTGATGTTCGAATAGATTGCCGTTCGAGTCGAACCGATTCTCCGCACGCCGTGATTCCAAATGATGTAGGCCAGCGCTATGGCCAGCAATGCGCTGTAGATCAGGCCCGCCCACGCGATCGGCCTGACCCGCGACCAATCTTGCCGCAGCAGTGAAGGCGCGCATACCAGCAGCAGCACCGGTGTCCCAGTCGTCATCATTATCGTCGTCGTTTTCATCGAACCGTAAGTGTGAATCAACCGCTTCGACCCTACGGTGTACAGGGACCAGAAGAGTGTCGCCACAACCAGCAGGCAATCGCCGAGTAGTGTTTCTTGGAGTGAGACCTCGTTGTGGCCGGCAAGGATGATCAAGATTATTCCCCCAAAGGCCAGCACCAACCCGAAGACGCCCCGCGCGGTGAAGTATTCTCGTCTTAAAATCCTCCCGATGATCGCCGTGACGAGCGGAGTAGTGGCAAGGATCAGCGCGGCGTTGCCTGCTCGAGTGCGGGCCATTCCGAGGATAAACACCGACTGGTAAAAGGTGTTTGCCAGCAGACCAAGACCGAACAATCGCCAACCGTCGCCTTTTGCGACTTTCAGGTTGTGACCCGTCGCGAACGCGGCTGCTAGCATCACGACCGAAGCTATGGCGAATCGGAGCCCGTTAAAGCTGAGAGGCAGCAAGTCTTCGATCGAATACTTGATGGCGGTGAAGTTCGCTCCCCAAACGAGCGTCATCAGCAACAAAAGAGCGTCGGTGCTGCCGTAGCGGCTCTCGGCAGGTGCCTCGGCCCGTGCTTCCGGCAACTGTGTTGTCTTTGGCGCTTCAACCAATGTTCTTCATGTACGGGTGGCCCGTGACGCCCCTCATAGCAACGCGCGCCGCTTATGTACGCAGTGTTCGCTGAGGGGCGGTAACGGATGGCTCGCCCGTACAGGCTCCTAACCGTCGCTCCGAATTGCGGGTGGTGTTGATTCGAATCCCAGGGCCTGTTCCAGATTGTGAGCCGCTCGCAGCAACGTCGCTTCATCGAAGTGCCGGCCGATCAGTTGTATGCCGATCGGCAAACCGATTGAAGAAAGACCGCAGGGCAAGCTTATGCCGGGCACTCCCGCGAGGTTGGCGGTGATGGTGTAAATGTCCGACAGATACATCTCGAGCGGGTTGTCGGTTTTCTCGCCGAGCTTGAACGCGGCGGTCGGAGCGGTCGGCGTCGCGATCACATCACAGGATGCAAACGCATTTCTGAAGTCCCGCTCGATCAGCGCGCGCACCTTTTGAGCTTTGCCATAGTACGCGTCGTAATACCCTGCCGACAGGGCGTAGGTTCCCAGCATTATTCGCCGCTTCACCTCTGCCCCGAATCCCTGGTTGCGAGTCCGGCTGTACATTTCCTTCAAGGTGCCCGGTTCTTCCGCGCGAAAGCCATATCGCACGCCGTCGAAGCGGGCCAGGTTCGAGCTTGCTTCGGCGGTGGCGATCAAGTAGTAGACAGGAACTGCGTACTCAGTGTGCGGGAGGCTGACGTCCACTATCCTTGCACCAAGCCCGTCGAACTTCTTGATTGCCGCTTTGATCGTAGCTTTGACTTCCGGGTCTAGCCCTTCGCCGTAGTACTCGCGCGGGATTCCGACTCGCAGCCCGCGCACGTCGCGGGTGATCGCCAAAGAGTAATCGGCAACGTCGATCTTGCTCGAAGTTGAATCGTTCGGGTCGCGTCCGGCGGTCACGTCGAGGATCGCCGCGGCGTCCTCGACTGAGTTTGTAAACGGACCGATCTGGTCGAGCGAAGATCCGAACGCTATCAATCCGTAACGCGACACGCGTCCGTAAGTCGGCTTGAGTCCGACGATCCCACAGAAGCTTGCTGGTTGGCGAATCGAGCCCCCGGTGTCTGACCCGAGTGCGCCGATCGTCATTCCAGCCGCTACCGCAACGGCGGAGCCGCCCGACGAGCCACCGGGCACTCGCGCCGTGTCCCAGGGGTTTTTGACCGGACCGTAGGCCGAGTTCTCCGTCGAGGAGCCCATCGCGAACTCGTCGAGATTGGTTTTGCCGACAATAATGGCGCCGGCCGCTTGCAGCCGCTCGACTGCGGTTGCGGTGTCCGGTGGCTTGTAGTTGGACAGTATCCGGGAGCCGGCTGTCGTACGCACGCCGCGCATAACCATGTTGTCTTTGATGGCGATGACCGCGCCCGCAAGCTTCGGGAGCGGATCGCCCTTCTCAGCGGCGCGATCTATCCGATCGGCGTCGGCCAGGGCCGACTCGGCCGTGGTCGTTATGAACGCGTTCAGCTCGGACAAACGCTCGATACGGTCGAGCGCGCTGCGGCAGACTTCGACCGCGCTTGTCTCGCGCGAGGCGATCATTTTTCGGAGCGAAGCTGCGGTTAGGTTTCTAAAATCCAACTCGTTCTCCAGCCGCGAAGCGCGATTACAGAGAGCTATCCGCCGATGACCCTCGGGACTCTGAAGTATCCCGCTTCCGCCTCGGGGGCATTCTCGATGGCAAGGCGCTGGCCAAGGCTCGGGCGGACCAGATCGTCGCGGCGGGCGTACTCAGTATCGGCGTCCACAGTCGAGCAGTGCGACATTGGCTGCACGTCTGTGGTATCCAGCTCGTTCAGCTTGTCGATGTGACCGAGAATTGAGCTGAGTTGACCGGTTAACGACTCGGTCTCTTCGACGGTCAGCTCCAGACGGGCAAGCTCGGCGATCTTCTCCACGTCAGCCTTCGATATCGGCATGGATTCCCCCGTGTCGGCGTGTGATTAACCAAAAAAGTATAGGTGCCCGTTGATGCGCTGATCAAGGCGCGCAGGTGAGGAGTACAGTCCTCATGTTGAGGTTCGATTACCCTGTTTTCGTGTACCGTTCCGCTCCCAAGAAATGCAGCGATACATAAGGCTCATCTCCGACAACCCAACTGTCGTGTGCGATTGGCGGCACATAAAAAACTGTCCCCGGCACGAGCTCGTATACTCCTCCGTCTTTCATAGCCGCCGTTGCTCTGCCCGAGATCACCATCCCGACGTGTTCAACCTCACAGAATGGAGTCCCCGCTGTAGGGCTTACGTGTTGTGACCACTTCCATCCCGGCTCATACGTTGCTTTGCCTATGGTCATGCCTCCGATTTTGACAATTTCAAACCTTCCTTTCTCAAACAGACGTACTTCATCAGGGTCCTCAAATCGCTTCAACGCTACTCCAAGCATTTCTTTTCCTCCACCTCTCGTGTTCGAGACAGATCGTCGCGCTTAGTTATCTTGCATCTCACGAGGCCCGCCGTGAAAGGCAGATTCCGGCCCTCCAACCACCGACGCCCGGTGAACAAGGGCCTCAATTGAATCCAATTGCGCTGGCTGGGGGTTGTCCATAGTGAGTTTCACATTAGGATAATACGACGTGAGGAGCGGGCATTGATCATACTTGGATCCGTTTAGCGTCGCAGAAGCGGACTTTATCGTGCAAGGAGCGAAAACGGCCCGGCGGCAACACGTGCGATGGTCAGAACACAGACCCTTCGGGCGCCGGCCTCCAGCAGCGTCCTTGCGACCGCGCTGATCGTGCTGCCTGTAGTCATAACGTCGTCTACCACCAGAATCGATGCGCGTTCGACGAGCCTCGGGCGAGCCACGGTGAACGCGCCCTCGACCGATTCCGCCCGATCAAGCGCGTCAACCCCGGCACGATGCCGCTCGGTCGGCCTCGCTCGCACAAGCGAGCCATCGTCGAGCGGAAGGTCGAAGCGGCGGGAGATCACCCTTGCAATCATCTCGGCTTGATTGAACCCCCGTGCGCGTTCCCGCGAAGGGTGAAGCGGCACCGCAATGATCCGGTCGCTTTCAAGCGCGGCCCGTTGCTCCGAACAGGTCCGATTGATCAAATCGCGCATTCGTCGGCAAAGATGCGGATGAGATTTGAGAAAGAGGATGTTGGCTTCGAGGGCTCCTGAGTAGGTTCCACACGACCGCGCGGCTGAGAAGGGAAGGGGATCGCATCGCCGGCACGTTTTGAAATCCTCCCGATCCTGGCCGCCGCTGGGATGCTCGGGTGAAGACGAGTCAGGGAAAGATGCGCGTCGAGTGGGAGATCCGCACTTCGAACAAACCGGGTCTCTGATGATCTCAGTGATCGTTGGGTCTTCCCAACAAGCAGCGCAAGCTACACCGTCATCCCACGATTCGATCGCGCCGCCGCAGACTTGGCACTCAGTCGGGTAAGACAGGCCAAGCAGACCATCTCTTGTTTCTCGTAGCGCCCGGAAAAGCACTCGTCATCGTATACCGCCATCAGATCCATTTCAACGCGCAGATCATTCATCGGACTGGCGCCTGACGGGACATCTGGTTTACTGGGCCCGCGGTGGTGACCGGATCGTTAAGACCGCGCGCGGCGAGGCAGGACCTTCCTTCGATTTTTGAATCTCGATGATCGAATCTTGCGATTTGATTGCAACCGGATGGCATGGGCCGGCGGATTGGTATTCGAAGCGTGACAATCCGCCTCAGGAACGGCAAGATGAAAAGACGCGCCAATGGCATTCGGTCTTCTCGGCAGCCTAAGCCCTAGCAAGGCAGTCACGGCGATCGCCGCGAGGCGGGACTTAATCATGAACGAGAAAATTATCGATCACTTCCTTGTCGTCTTCGAACTCGACGGGGGCGACACGGTCAGGAGCAAATAAGAGATGGTCAGGTCGATAGGTAAACTGAAAAGATCAGTTTTCGCAGGCATCGTGCTGATGGCCTCGATTGCTGGGGGCGCCGATTGGAAAGGCATCGCACCGGCCCCGGCAGCCGTGTCATTCGCGGTGATTGGTGATAGTGGATCCGGTGAGCCCCCTCAGTTCGCCATTGCGCGCCGTATGATGATCGAACGCGAAAAGACACCGTACGATTTCGTGATCATGCTGGGGGACAACATCTATGGCCTGGGCAACCCCAAGTACTTCAAGCCACGATTCGAAGACCCCTATCGAGAACTGCTTGCCGCGGGCGTCAAGTTCTATGCGGCGCTTGGCAACCATGATGCACACGCGGCGGCGGAACACATCCAGTACGACAAGTTCAACATGGGCGGGCGGCGTTATTACTCATTTGCAAAAGGTGATGGCCTGATTGAGTTTTTTGTGCTCGACACGAATGAGGCAAAGACGAGTGAGTTGAAGCCGGAGCAGTTAAGCTGGCTCGAAGCAGGCTTGAAGGCTTCAACGGCGCGTTGGAAAGTAGCCTACTTTCATCATTCAATTTACTCGTCAGGCAGGATGCATTCCGCTTACACCCGGCTGCGAGGACAGCTCGAACCTCTTTTTGTGAAGTATCGAGTAAATGTCGTCTTCTCCGGGCATTTTCACGTTTATGAACGAATCAAGCCGCAACAGGGAGTTCAGTATTTCGTGGCCGGATCGGGCGGAAAGCTGATGAAGGGGAATCTCAATAAGAAGAGCGGGTTGACGGCCGCCGGTAATGATCAGACACAGATCTTCCTGCTCGCAACAGTCGATGAAAAACAAATGCAGGTCAGAGCGATCTCTGCTGATGGGACGGAGGTCGACTCGGTGAAGATAGAATTGGCGGCGAACGCCAATGGCGGGTTATGAGACTGCCAGGACTTCATTGATAAGCAGGCGATGGATCGAAGGGTGGCCGAAACTCCTGCAAGGATCGCCAGGGCCGAGAAGGGAAATTGGCTTTGACCAGCGGCGACGTCTTGTGTCACGAGTGTGAGAGGCAGGTGACGTCCCGTCACGCGCACCAGCCGCAAGAACGCGCGGCAGAGAGCCCGTCACGCTTCCTTCTCGACTAGCAAGCCCTGCTCGAGAGCTTCCTGGCAGCGTATGCAGTGAGGGGTCCACGGGATTGCATCTAGACGCTTGACCTGAATCTCCTCGCTGCAGTTGATGCAATCACCGAACGTGCGTTCGGTGATTCGGTCCAGCGCTTCATCGATCAGCTTTAGGGTGTTCCGCTCGTTGGTGCTTTGTGAAAAGAGGAGTTCTTTAGTGTATGAGTTCGACGCCCTATCGGCGGGGTCCTGACTGACGTCGCGGTCGGCTTCGCGGCCGTAGTCCTCGGTTCGCTCGACCATCCCGAGCAGCGTGTTTCTCTGCTCCATTAACTTTGCTTCGTATTGTCTGATTTTCTTCTTGTCCATCGATGCTCCTGGCACTCCCTATGAATCTCTAACCGCGCGGGCGAAAGCGCCCACTCACTTCTGATACGGCAGGTCATGAATAATCGTGAACGCGCGGTAGACCTGCTCGATCAACACAATCCTCGCAAGCTCGTGTGTAAGCGTCATCCTCGAAAGCGACAAGACGAAGTCAGCACGCTTGCGAACCACATCCGAAATTCCACTGTGTCCTCCAAGCACAAACGTCATTTGCCTGGTCCCGCTTAGGCGGTGTCTTTCGATCAGCTCCGCCAGCTTGATCGAATCGAGCTGCCGTCCCCGCTCATCGAGTACAACCACGAACGGATCGGAGGTTGTGCGTGCGAGAATATCGGCGCCTTCCTTTTCAACGATCACTCGCGGGTCGCTTCCAACCTCGGTGCGGTCGCGAAGCTCCGATACCTCGACCGGCGCAAACCTGCCAACGCGTTCGAGATACTCCGTGATCAGTTCTTTGATCGGGAGTCTCTTGGTCTTGCCGATCCAAACGAACCTCAACTTCATATCGGTTTCGGGTTCCGGGATTCGTGTTCGCGGTTCGCACCCACCTCGGAACCCGGAACTCGGAACCTATCAATTCAACGAAGGGCTCGCAGTCCTGACTTTGCCGACGTTATACCGCCGCATCTTCTCATAGAGATTCTTGCGGCTAATTCCCAGTATTTCGGCCGCGCGTGTCTTATTGCCACGCGTGTGTTCGAGCACCTCGCGGATATAGACCGCTTCGATCTCCGCGAGCGACGGCTTGTGAATTCGTGACTGCATAAAACGCGCCGCTGATCTCAAGTAGTCCGGCAAATGCTCTGCCTCGATCATCTCGTCGCCCGAGTTCAGCACGGCTTGCTCGACGATGTTTCGAAGCTCGCGGACATTGCCCGGAAAATCGTACGCGGCGAGCAGTTCAAGAGCCTCGGGCGACAGCCCCGCGCTCCGGCGTCCGTTGCGCAACGCGAACTGTCTGACGAACGCGCCAGCCAGTTCCGGAAGGTCTTCGTTCCGGTCAACGAGCCGCGGGAGCTCGATACTCACCACTGCCAGACGATAGTAAAGATCGTCGCGAAACGCTCGCGCTCTAACGGCCTCCTTCATATCGACGTTGGCCAGCGCGATGATGCGAACATCGATGGTGATAGACTGCTTGCCACCCAGCCGCTCGAAGCTTCGTTCTTCGATCACTCGCAAGAGCTTCGCTTGCGAGGCTGAGATGAGACTTGCGATCTCGTCCAGCACAAGCGTCCCGCCGTCCGCCGCTTCGAACCGTCCGGGTTTCGATTCGGTCGCGCCGGTGAACGCGCCCTTCTCGTAGCCGAACAACTCCGACTCCAACAAGTCTTCAGGCAGCGACGCGCAGTCGATCTTAGCGAACGGCCGGTCGCGGCGCGGGCTTCGGTCGTGAATCAGCCGCGCGATTGCGTCCTTTCCGGTCCCCGAATCGCCAAGCACCAGGATGTTTGCATCGGTAGCCGCCACTCGATCGACGAGCTCAACGACCCTCTGCATAGCTGGCGAACTGGACGCAATCTTCATACTTCCATTAAGCGCACGCCCGCGATTCGGGACACCGGGAATACTCCCTCACCGTTCACCGGTTACATCTGCAGGCAGCTCGACTCGTTTCGCGTCGCGCCACAATCGCTCCAGATCGTAGAATCGTCGCGACGCGGCGCTGAACACGTGCACGATGAAATCGCCGTAGTCTAGCAGAATCCACTCCGCGCTGCTATAGCCCTCGATGTGCGATGGACGCCTTCCGGCCTTTCGCAGTTCTTCCTCAACCGAGTCGGAGATGGTTTGCACCTGGCGTGTGCTTGCGCCGGTGCAGATTACGAAATACTCGGTAAAAGAAGCGATCTCGCGCAAATCAAGAATAACCGTGTCCGTCGCTTTCTTCTCCGCAGCCGCGCGAGCCGCGATCATCACGTTGTTCGCGGGCTCGATCGCATCGGAGCCGTCCTCCACCTTCGGTTGTTTGTTTGCGCTTCCACCCATCAAATTATCGTCTGTACAGTCCGTACTTCTCGACATAGCTGGCAACGCGCGCGGGCGCCAGATCGGCGATCGACTCTCCCGCTCGCACTCTTCGTCTGATCTCAGTCGAAGAAACATCGGTGTTCGCGCATTCGGTCAAATAAACGCGGCAACCGTTCCGATGCTCGCGGTCAAGAGCGATCGCGCCCCTCAAATCAACAATGCGCGCCCGCATCGGCTCGGGCAGATGCGAGGTTCGGACTTCGTATCCCGGCCGGGTGACTGCGATCAGGTTCGCGCTTGCAAGCAGCCGCGCCGGCTCGCGCCAGGTGGTGATCTCTTCGAACGAGTCGGCACCAACAACAAAGAACAGCTCGGTTCGCGCTCCGTAAAATTGTTTCAGCCGTTCGACCGTTTCGAACGAGTAAGGCTTATCGGGCGCTTCAAGCTCGATAGTCGAGACGCTCATCCGCGGCTCGTCGAGCGTCGCCAGCACCGCCATCGCATAGCGGTGATAAGCATCGGAGATCGAGCGCGCGTCCTTGTGCGGCGGCCGGTGCGCCGGAATCAGCAGCATCCGGTCAAGCTCGAATTCCCGGGAGACGGCGCGCGCGACTTCGATGTGACCGTTGTGCACCGGATCGAAAGTCCCACCATATGCTCCAATCCGCTGCTCACTCATATCGATGGCTTGTGGCTGCCTGAGAGCGCGGGCGCCTCGGCCGCGGGATCTTGCTCGCCCCAATCACGAGTTCCGCCGGGCGAGATGCCCGCGCTCAAACTCGAACCCAGCTCATCGCTCGGCCAACGCATTTTTTCGACGCTTGCCCCCAGTGCGTTTACCAATCGGTCTAATCCGTAGCCGGTCACCGCAGAGATTTCAAACAACTCCAGTTCCCGCTCTTTACAGAAGTCGTGTAGCTTTTCGAGCCTGTCCGGATCGTCCAACGCATCCATCTTTGAGGCCGCAACCATTTGAGGCTTCGCCATCAATTCGGCGCTGTAAAGATCGAGCTCACGCGTGATGACCTGAAAGTCTTCTACTGGATCACGGCCGGTCGAAGAGACATCAATCACGTGCAAGAGGAGCTTGGTTCGTTCAACGTGACGCAGAAACTCGAGCCCAAGGCCGGTACCCTCGTGAGCCCCTTCAATCAACCCGGGAATGTCCGCGACGACGAACGTTCCCTCTTCGCCGTACGCAACCACGCCCAGGTTTGGCTGAAGTGTCGTGAACGGATAGTCGGCGATCTTCGGTCTGGCTGCTGAAAGGCGCGAAATCAAAGTCGACTTTCCGACATTCGGAAAGCCCACCAGCCCAACGTCCGCGATGAGTTTCAATTCGAGTTGAAGCGTCCGAACGGCGCCGCGCCCACCGTCTTCGTGATGACGCGGCGCGCGGTTTGTCGAGGTTGCGAATCGGGCGTTCCCTTTTCCGCCGCGCCCGCCCGCCGCGATGACTATGCGCTCACCCGGTTGAGAAAAGTCGTAAACAAGCTCGTCGGTTTCAGCGTCGGTGACAAGCGTTCCGGCGGGGACGAGCACGATGCGATCCTCGCCATCGCGTCCATGCTTGTTGCTTCCTTCACCGTGGGAGCCCCGACCGGCGCGGTACTCGGGATTGAAACGAAACTGAAGGAGGGTGTTGAGCTGCGCGGTCGCTTCCATGAAGACCGAGCCGCCGTTGCCCCCGTCGCCGCCTGAAGGGCCGCCGCGCGGCACGAATTTCTCGCGGCGAAACGCTGTCACCCCATTGCCGCCGTCGCCGCCCTTCACCACGATTCTGGCCCGATCTAAGAACTGCATCTTACTGGATTGCGGATTGCGGATTGCAGATTGCGGATCTGATCCTCTCCCTCAATCCGCAATCCGCAATCTGCTATTCCTTTGGGTAGACGCTGATGAACTTGCCCTTGCGTCCTTTTGCTTCGAATTTGACTGTTCCGGTCACAAGCGCGAAAAGCGTGTCGTCCGAGCCTCGGCCGACATTAATCCCCGGCTTGAATTTCGTGCCGCGCTGCCTTACCAAAATCGAGCCGCCCAGTACGCTCTCTCCGCCGAACCGCTTGACGCCAAGCCGCTGCGCGTTCGAGTCCCGCCCGTTTCGCGAACTGCCTACTCCCTTTTTGTGTGCCATAATTCCTCTCAATCCTGTACGGGCGTCGCTCCGTGGGCGCCCCTCGCAACGGTCCGCAACTAAGCGAGCGCGCGACGGGCGTCCACGGAGGACGCCGGTACGTGCTACTCGCCGTTCTTGTCAGAAGCCGCCCCGATGGACTCGATGCGCACGGCGGTGAAGCCCTGGCGATGGCCATGAATTTTCTTGTACTGCTTGCGCCTCTTCTTTTTGAAGACGATAACCTTTTTCCCGCGGCCATGCTCAACCACGATGCCCTTGACTTGATTGCCGGTGAGTCCGATCTGAATGCTTTCGCCGACCGCTTGCAGAACTGCATCAAGCTCGACCGCTGCGCCGACTTCAGCACTGATCGAGGGGATGCGCACGACCTCGCCCTCGGTTACCCGGAACTGTTTGCCGCCCGCCTGGATGATCGCGTATGCCACTGTTAGCTCCCTCCAAAAATTTGCTTCTGACGAAAGTCCAAAAGTATAGCGGGCGCGTAGAAACGCTGTCAACGGCAGGCCCGTAAGCAACCCCGCACAAATCCGTGCAATATTCTTGCGATTGACCCCCAAACCACTCACCGCAAGACGCCGAGCTGGTTACGCTGAGAATTGGAACTAGGACGCGGCCGTTTTGGCCGCCAGTGGAAGGAAGCCGCCACCTCCGCTACAATACGGCGCACGATTAGCAGTTCGCGATTTGAGGATCTTATAATGCGCATTCTTGTTTGCGATGGATTAGAAAAGAGCGGCGTAGACCTCCTCCGGGCGGCCCAGGGCGTCACGGTTGATGAGCGTCCGGCGCTCTCCCCCGATGCGTTGTCGGGCATCATTGGTGAATACGACGCGCTTATAATACGAAGCAAGACTCGGGTGACGGCTGAACTGATCGATCGCGCAACGAACCTCCGGGTAGTCGGACGCGCGGGAACCGGCGTTGACAACATCGAGGTCGCGGCGGCCACGAGGCGCGGCATCGTCGTCATGAACGCGGCGGCAGGCAACACGATAACTACCGCCGAGCACACGATGGCGATGCTGCTCGCGCTTGCTCGCCAGATTCCGCAAGCCGTTGAGTCGACCAGAGCCGGCCGCTGGGAGAAGAACAAGTTCACGGGCGTGGAGTTGTTGGGCAAGACGCTTGGGATTATCGGGCTTGGGCGAATCGGCTCTGTGGTTGCCCAGCGCGCGCGGGCGTTCGGGATGAACGTCCTCGCTTATGATCCCTACTTCACTCAAGAGGCCGCGCGCGATCTCGATATAGAAATGGCCCCGCTCGACGACGTCCTGCGCCACTCGGACTTCATTACACTTCACACTCCGTTGACCGAGGAAACGCGAGGCATCATCAACGCCGATGCGATCGACAAGATGAAGCCTGGGGTGCGATTGATCAACTGCGCACGCGGCGGCTTGATAGATGAGCGCGCGCTTTCGGATGCGATTCGCGCCGGTCGAGTCGCCGGAGCTGCGCTGGACGTGTTTGAGGCCGAGCCGACTCCAGCCGACAATCCGCTTCTGGCGTTACAACAGGTCATCCCGACACCTCACCTCGGCGCCTCCACAACTGAAGCTCAGCTCGGAGTCGCAACGATGATCGCCGAGCAGGTGTTGGACTACCTTAAGCGTGGCACGGTTCGCGGCGCGGTTAACATGCCGGCAGTCAGCGCCGAGCTGCTGGCGGCGATAGGTCCTTACATCACGCTGGGTGAGAAGATCGGTCAGTTTCAGGGGCAGGTGTTCGGGCACGACGTGAGCCAGGTCGCGATCGAGTACTCGGGCCAGGTGGCCGAGCACGACGTCAAGCCGATAACCCACGCGGTGCTTGCGGGCCTGCTCAGTCCGGTGATTGAGCGAATCAACATGGTCAACTCAGCCATGGTAGCCGAACAGCGCGGCATCAAGGTGACAGAGGCGCTCTCGCGGCGGGCCCGCGACTTCGCGAGCATGATTCGGGTGCGGACAGTCACTACCGAACGCGAGAGCGAAGTTGCCGGCGCGCTTTTTGGTCGGCGCGACGCGCGTATAGTGCGCATCAACGGGTTCAGTCTTGAAGCGATACCCAAAGGGCACATGCTCTTCTTGTTTAACCACGACCAGCCAGGAGTGCTCGGCCGCATAGCTACTTACATTGGTGATAGCGGGGTGAACATCGGGCGGCTTTATCTTGGCCGCAAGAAAGTCGGCGAGAGCGCGCTCGCTCTGATACAGATCGACCAACCGATGAGCAGCGACGTGCTGGCCGGACTTGCTTCGCTGGCAGGAGTGATTTCGGTCAAGCAAGTAAAGCTCTAGTAAGAACCCTGTACGGGGGTCCCTCCACGGGCGGGCCTTCCTCCGTACCAAAGCATTCAGCGCGGATTGAGGGGCGCCCGCGGAGGGACGCCCGTACAGGTGTATCTCAGAATTGTTCGACCGACACTTCGATCGCGAGCCTAACGCCCTCCACTACCGACTCAAGCGACAAGCTTGCCTGATCGATTGGTTTTGGAATCGTCTGCTCGTGAAGGTAGGGCAAGTGAATAAAACCCGCCCTCGTCGTTGCGTTTTTCGTCGCAATCTCGTGCATAACGCTGTAGAAAACTCGATTGCACAAGTGCGTTCCGGCGGAGTTTGAAATAGCAGCAGGAATTCGCGCGCCGATTAGTCGCTCGGTGATCGCTCGGATCGGTAGCGTCGAGAAGTATGCAGCCGGCCCGCCTTCGACGATTGGCTCGTCAGACGGTTGATTGCCGGAGTTGTCCGGAATTCGAAAATCGTCGATGTTGATGGCGACTCTCTCCGGATTAATTCGAAATCGGCCGCCTGCTTCTCCAAGCATGATCACGAAGTCAGGCTTCGCCTGACGAAGCGTCTCGAGCGCGACTTCGATCGCGCGATACCGGTCAACTGGAAGCTCCTCTACGCGAACCGAGGCGCCCGGAAAGCTCAAGTCCTTGATGTGTCGCGCTGCTTCACGCGACGGGTTTATGCTCTCGCCCCCGAACGGTTCGAACGCGGTCAGCAGAAGTTTTACCAAAAGTCCTCACTTTTTCTTCGAGAGCTTCGACCATGTCTGATCGCGCTCGAGCTTGCGCACGATGTCGATCGCTCTGAGGAGATTCTCTTTTGTTTCGGTCCAGTCGGGATAGGTCGCGGTGTCGATCGCTATCTCGACCTCGACTAGGGTCGCCGAAAGCAACTCGCGGAGCTTCGAGAGTTCGGTGGTCATTCGGCTTGATTCTAGATTTTGATTTGCGGATTGGAAAGCTAGATTCAACCGCGCCCGTAGTCTCATAGTGGTGGAGTAGCAGTGTTCCTTCGTGTCCTGGTGGCTTCGTGGCAAGTTCTTCTCAACCCGCAATTCCATCACGGTCCTCCGCCCTTACGCGGATTGAGCGGTTGCTTGCTGCGACGACGTGCTCAAGTAGACACCTGCCAGCACCAGCGCGCCTCCAATGAAAGTCGCAAGCGGCGGCCGTTGGGCAAAGAAGATAAACGCCAGACCGCTCGCCGCAACCGGTTCGCCCAGAAAGGCGAGCGAGATTGCAGAAGGCCTGACGTGTTTGATCGCCCAGTTGAAGACCGTGTGACCAAGTATGGTGGGCACCACCGCGAGCGCCGCGAAGTACGTCCACTGCGCGGCGGTGTAAGGATAAAGCGGTTCGCCCGCCGCCACCACGCCCAGCAGCAGGAGCAGCGAGCATACTGCGTAAAGCGGCGTCACGTAGCCGAGCAGGCTGATCCTGGTTCTCGCCTTGCGCCCGACGATGAAATATCCGACGACCGCAAACGCCCCCAGTAACGCGAGTACGTCTCCCTTCAGCGTGAGTCGAATGTCTCCCAGCGCGTCCTGGGTGATCACTATCATTCCCGCAAGCCCGACCGCCGTTCCCGCAAGGCTGCGGCGGCCAGGCTTCTCCCCGAGAAAGAGATAAGACGCGATGACGACGAACAGCGGATGGCTGTTTACCAGCACGACCGACGTCGAGATGGGGATGTACTTGAGCGAAGTGATCCACGCGCCGAAGTGGACTGCAAGGAAGAAGCCGCCAAGCAAAAGCAGCAGGAGGTCCTTGCGAGCAAGCGCAGCTATCTCTCGCCGCTTAAACGCGAGCGCAGCGGGCATCAGCAGGACAGTCGCCAGAGCCATCCGATAGAACGCTATTACAAGAGGCGGGACTTCGGTTCGCTCGAGCTTGCTGATGAAGATCGAAGAGAACGCCAGCGCGAGAACGGCAAAACCCATAGCCGTCATCACTCCCGCCATGCTCGTCGCCTGGCGTTCCTCTTCTTCGCCTGGAATCATTCACGTGCCCCTCGCTATGACGTTCAAGAGACCTAATCAAAACACAAAGGCACGAAGGCACAAAGGGGCCTTCGATATCTTCCTGATTCCGCGTCTTTAGTGTTTGATTCTTCGCGGAACGCGAGCGTGAATGCGTCCTCCACTCGAGTGCCGCAGCTACAGTGCCGTAGCTTGCGGAGACCTCAGGCAAGGTGTTAATAACTTTCTTTGCTCGTTATCGCATCGAGCGGTCAACCGTGAGTCAACAAACGAAAGGAAGCGTTATTTTGATTCGATCATCCCTAGGCATAGTTCTGCTGATCGGTCTCGCGCTCAGCGGCTGCAACGGCAACAAGAACACCAACAGCAATGGCAACGCGAATGGCAACGGAAACTCACGGGGCGACTTCAGGCCACCGGCGCCGATCAAACCCGCCGCCGCCGTCGATCCCAATTTCAAATCTTGCAATCTATATTTCCCGCTTTTGCCCGGATCGACTGCCAAGTACGTGATTGGCTATTCGAGCGGGTTGGTCGCTGACGCAACGGTAGTGGTCGATTCGTCGGAAGAAAACGGACGAAAGGTATTTACTGAGACAACTCAAATAGTCGATCGCAGCGGAGGTTTGCAAATCTCTCAGACAATGGTCAAGAAATATGTCTGTGACGGAGAGCGAGTTCAGTTGATCTCGGAAAAAACCGAAAGCGACGTCGCCGGCCAGAAATCCGCCTCAGAGTTCAAATACAGAGATAACTCCGTAGCGATGGTCGACCCCGCTTCGCTTTCAAGGAAGGGCACAAGCTGGCAGTACTCTTTCACCAAGGTCTTCACCAAAGCCGGCGGCCCGCCCGCCATCGTCGACGAACCTACCTTTGTTTCGTCCGAAGCTCAGGGTGATGAAGAGGTGACGATCCCGACAGGCAAGTTGAAGGCGACGAAGGTGCTTCGCAAGATCGGTGAGAATCAGGTGACCGAATACTTCGTCCGTGGACTCGGACTGGTCAAGCGTAAGGCTAGCGAAGGCACTGCCTGGGAGCTAAAAGAATTCAGTGGCCTCAAAGCGATGGACAAATAGACAAAGCAGCTTATCTGGAGGTTGAGCATGTCGATGACCGTGATCAATCCTGAGGCATTGGCTGAGCCGAGCGGCTACAACAACGGCGTTTTGTTTGAAGGCGGAAAGCTGTTGTTCGTTGCGGGACAGGTCGGTTGGGACCGCGGAGGTCGCATCGTGAGCGACGACTTTCCCGAGCAGTTCGCGCAAGCGCTTGCCAATGTCCTGGCGGTGGTTCGCGCCGCTGGAGGCTCGCCCGCCAGCATCGCAAGGCTGCTGATACTGGTCACCGACAAGAAGGAGTACTCTGCGCGGCTCAAGGATGTTGGAGTGGCTTATCGCCACCTTATGGGCAAGCATTTTCCTGCGATGACGCTTGTCGAGGTGAGCGCGCTCCTCGAAGACCTGGCCAAGGTCGAGATAGAAGCGATTGCGGTGGTTTAGAGATGTGTCGGACCTAGGGTTTCAGAGCGGCGCGGCGCCGCGCGAGATTACGGACGTTTTGTGAGTGATTCACCGAATACCATCAATCCGGCGAGCTTTCTCTACCAGGAGCGCGGACCGGTTGCGGTTATCACCTTCGATAGAGCTGACCGCCTGAATTCCCTCACGTTCCAGGTCTATCGCGAGCTGACCGATACGTTTGCGAAGCTCAGGTCTCGCGAGCAGGTTCGAGTCGTTGTGATAACCGGGCGCGGCCGCGGATTCTGTTCAGGCGGCGATGTCGAAGACATAATCGGCGAGCTGTTCAGCCGGGACATGAACGGGCTGCTGGAATTCACGCGGATGACTTGCGAGCTGATCGCAAACATTCGAGTGTTGCACAAACCTGTGATCGCGGCTCTCAACGGAACGGTTGCCGGGGCGGGCGCGGTCATCGCCCTTGCGTGCGATTTGAGGATTGCCTCGAGCACTGCGAAGATCGCGTTCCTGTTTACCAAAGTTGGTCTTGCGGGGGCGGATATGGGCGCGGGCTTTTTGCTGCCGAAGGTGATCGGGCTTAGCAAGGCCACCGAGCTGTTGTACACCGGTAACTTTATAAGCGCGGCTGAAGCGGAGCGCATCGGGCTCTACAATAAAGTAGTCGAGGCCCAGGAGCTCGAGGCGGAGACGTTTCGTTGGGCCCAGCAGCTGGCAGACGGCCCGGGATTTGCGCTCGTGATGACCAAGGCGGCGTTGAATCGCGAACTGCACATGAGCCTGGAAGCGGCTCTGGAAGCCGAAGCCGAGACCCAGGCGATCTGCATGCTAAACCCCGATTTCCGCGAAGCCTATCAAGCATTCAGGGAGAGGCGAGCGCCGGTGTTCAACAAAACGATGGATGATGAATGATGAATGATGAATCAAGAGCTCGTTCCGCTCATTTTGCTCACTATTTATCAATCATCGTTAGGAGTACTGATGTCATTCGGTTTACCCGTTTCAAGAGATGAGAACCAACTGACCTATGGCGGCTATCTCAAGGTGAGAGAGCTGACTTCGCTTCAGCAGTTGCTTTCGGACCCGCCCCAGCATGACGAGACGCTGTTCATCATCATTCACCAGACCTACGAGCTTTGGTTCAAGCAACTGCTTCACGAACTCGACGCGATCATCGGCCGGTTGGATGCCGATCAGCCGCTGGCCGCGCACCGGCTGATTCGCCGGTGCGTCGAGATCGAGCAGGTGCTGGTCAATCAAGTCGCCGTGCTCGAGACGATGATGCCGATGGACTTCCTCGCGTTTCGCGATCACTTGATGCCGGCCAGCGGGTTTCAATCGTCTCAATTCCGCGAGCTCGAGTTTGTGTCAGGGTTGAAGGACGCCGGATACCTGACAGCACACGAGCCCGGTTCCGCCGAGTACACGAGGATGAAGTCCCGGCTCGACCGGCCGTCGGTCGGCGACGCGTTCTATGCGTTGCTCGCGCGGCGCGGATTCGATCTTCCACCTGGCGCAGGTCTGACCAAAGATGCGCGCGACCCCGCGCACGAGCGGCGCATAAGGGAGCTGATGCGAATCTATCAAAACGCTGACGAGCACTATGATCTGTTTCTGCTTGCGGAGAGTCTGGTTGAATACGACGAGGTCTTCTCGCTGTGGCGGCTGAGGCATGTCAAGATGGTCGAACGAATGATCGGTTCAAGGACCGGGACAGGCGGCAGCGAAGGCGTGGCTTATTTGAAGAAAACAGTCGAGCGCCAGTTCTTCCCAGAGCTGTGGGAGCTTAGAAACTATCTGAGCAACAAGAGCGGCGGTTATTGAATTGCGGGTTGCGAATTGCGAATTGCGGAATTTCGAGGCGCATGAGTGGTAAGGCTCAATCCGCAATCCGCAATCCGCTATTGAAAGGGGTTCTCATGGACGAGCTTCTCGAATGGCGCAAAGAATTCCCGATACTGGACAGCACGATTTACATGATCTCGCATTCGCTAGGTGCCATGCCGCGCCGCACGCGCGATCGCCTGCAGGAGTACGCCGACATGTGGGCGACCCGCGGAATTCGCTCGTGGGATGAAGGCTGGTGGATGATGCCGAAGACCGTCGGCGATATGATCGGCAAGATCATCGGCGCCGGCGAAGGTGAAGTAGTCATGCACCCGAACGTCTCGATCTGCCAGTCGATCATCGCCGGGTGCCTGGATTTCTCAGGCACGCGCAACAAGATCGTCTCCGAGAGCATGAACTTTCCGTCGAACCTGTACATCTATCATGCGCTCAAGAACGGCGCGCGACTGGTAACCGTTCCTTCTGACGACGGGGTCACAGTTCCGCTCGATCGAATGCTCGAGGCGATAGACGAAGAGACCCGATTGGTTTCCGTCTCGCACGTGATCTTTCGAAGCTCGTTCATCCAGGACATCAAAGCGCTAACCGCGCGCGCTCACGAGGTCGGCGCGATGATTGTTGCCGATGTATATCAATCTGCCGGAACCGTGCCGCTGAACGTCGGGGGGATCGGTCTTGATTTTGCGACCGGGGGCTCGGTGAAGTGGTTGTGCGGCGGACCGGGTGCTGGCTACTTGTATGTACGCCGTGATCTGTGGCCGAGTCTCGAGCCGCAGCTCACCGGGTGGCTTGCGCACAAGCGTCCGTTCGCGTTTGAGGTAGGGCCGACTGAATACGCCGACGACATCTATCGGTTCTTGAATGGCTCGCCGAATATTCCCGGGATCTACGCGGCGATGTCCGGCTACGAAATCGTGAACGAAGTCGGCGTCGACAGGATTCGAGCCAAGTCTATCCGTCAGACCACGAGGTTGATCGAGTTGGCCGAAGAAGCAGGCTTCAAGATTAACTGCCCGAGGAACTCAGCAGACCGTGGGGGAACGGTTGTAATCGACGTGCCACACGGACACCAGGTGACGACCGAATTGCTTCGCCGCGATTTTCTGGTGGACTTCCGCCCGGGCGCGGGCATTCGCATAGCTCCGCATTTCTACTCGAAAGACGAGGAGTTGGAGCTGACCGTTCGCGAGATCAAGAGCATCCTCGAGACGAAAGCTTACGAACAACACAGCGCAGTTTCAGCGCATTGAAGTCAGGGGCGCCTGAAGCGAACAGGGGGTGTTGGATCGTGGCACCGTCTACTCGAGCTTCATCGCAGGATCGCCTGGCAGAATCCAGGTTCGGCGAACGTCGGCATCGTCCACGGCCAATTTCGCTCTTCTTGCCGTTTCTCCAAAACTGAGCGAGCCTTTGCCGGAGAACATGAGCCGGTAGAACTCTCGATTCATCGCCGCCTGCTGATCAGGCACTGTCATTGCCGACGAAGCCCACACCGCCACTGCGCCTCCGTGCTCGGCTTTTAGGAGCGACTCGCCGAGTGAGTCAACTACGGCGTCGTGGAAGAAGCCGTTCAAGCAGGTCATCATCACGAACACCGGCAGACGGTCGTTGATCAGCACTCGCGCTGCTGCGGAGTCCAGTAGATTGCCTCGCCACTGATCGACAACCTGCGCTCAGACCCGCGATTTGTCGATCTATTGCGACGCATGCGGCTTGCCAGTAATTGAGTGACTTTGTTAGAGATTAGAATTGGAGGCGGGCATAGCGATAATAGTTGATGCCACGGCAACGCCACCGCCATCTGTATCACAAAGCAATAGATTTCCTTGCGTCGTTTTCAATGCGGTTTACTTGTATTGAGTTTCTCTCGCATTGGCCGCGCCCGGTCTGCTCAATTCCTTTTGTAGACAATCCGCAATCGTCGTGCGAGAATCCTTCACTCCGTCGATCAAATTCGACGCTGGTTGAACTTTGGCGCAACCCAGAAGTCATCAGGAACCCCGCAAGTTGGGATTAAGGCGAGAGCTCAGCAAGCTCGAGAGCTACGCCACTATCATCGGGATACTTGTCGGCTCTGGAATCTTTGTCGTCACCGGCAAGGCCGGCAGCATCGCCGGACCATCTGTGCCGCTAGCTTATCTCGTACTTGCGCCGGTTGTGTTGGCGACCGCGGTCGCGTACTCGGTGTATCTTTCAACGCCGCTCGGCACTCGTCCGGGCGGCGAATACCTTCACATTTCGCGTACCACTGGAAGCCTCTATCTTGGCTTTGTGGCGTCGTGGCTGAAGTGGCTCTCCTACATCGGAGCGCTGGTCATCCTTTCTGTCTCGCTGGCACAGTATCTGAAGTTCTTCTATCCGGGGATGGATAAGTGGTTTGCCGGCGTGCTCCCGTTCGGCGACCGGCTCAGCCGAAGCTATCCCGGCGATCCGACTCTTGGGGAAGCGGTCATCGCGACCGCTGCGCTGCTCTTCTTTTTCGTGTTCAACCTGCTCGGCGTGAAGTTCTACGGCTGGCTTCAGACTGTTATGGTCATTGTTAAATGCCTGGCCATAATCGTGCTCGTAGTGCCCGGATTGTTCGCGATTGATTGGAAGAACTTCTCGCCGATGTTTCCTTTCGGTTTCTGGGCGACCGTTACAACAGAAGGCGACCGAGGATTGCTTGCCGCGCTGCCCGCGCTTTTCTTTTCATATGCCGGGTTTGAGAGCCTTGCGCAAACGGCCGGCGAAACTAAAGAATCTCGCAAGTCGCTGCCAATGATCTTTATCAACGGCGTGCTGATCTCGATGGTAATGTTCTTTCTCATGTCGCTTGTAGCGTTCGGCGTCGTGCCATACCAGGAGCTCGCGCTTTCGAGCTTTGCGATGAGCGACGCGGCGGCGCGGTATCTGCCGTGGTGGGGCGGGGCGGTGGTCACCGTCGGGGCGCTGATGGCTTTCTCGACGTGCCTGAACGCCACGCTGTTCGTTCCAGCGCGCATACTCTACGTCTTCGGCGAAGATCGAGTACTGCCTCAATGGTTGTCGCGCGTGAGTGTGAGGTTCCGCACGCCATGGGTGAGCCTGGCAGTCAACGCCGTTATCGCGCTTGCGTTGATGTGGACGAAGAGCTTCGGCTACGTTCTTGACATAGCAATCGTCGGGATGTTCCTGGTTTACGGCTTGCACAGTGCGTCGTTGATCGCGCTGCCATTCATTCGGCCCGCGCTTTATCAGAAGGCGCGAGTTAAGCTGAGCCCCGCGCTGCTGGTGGTTCTTGGACTTGTGTCGCTGGGATCAATGAGCTATTTGACAGTGGTAACAGTCGCGCACGACATCAGCCGGCGTCAGGCAATTCCAGCCGGCGAGCGTGGCCTGGCAATCTGGCAGCTTCTGCTGTTGTGGGTCGCGGTAGGAACCCTCTTCTATGCGATCGCCCGCTGGGAAGGCCGGCGAAGCGGATTCGATTACGACCGGCTGCTCGCCCACGAGTGGGCCGATGATTAAAAAGGGAGGTCGAGTGAAAAAGATTGAGCGAGCACTTATAAGCGTGTCGGACAAGTCCGGATTGGTTGATTTCGCGAAGCGGCTCCGGGCGCATTCGGTTGCGTTGATCTCGACTGGCGGCACCGCGCAGATGTTGCGCGAGGCGGGGCTTGAAGTCAAAGACGTCAGCGACGTGACCGGCTTCCCCGAGATTCTGAACGGGCGAGTGAAGACGCTTCACCCAAAAGTTCATGGCGGGCTGCTGGCGATTCGCGACAACCCCGATCATCAACGCCAGGTCGAAGAGAACGGCATACAGTACATCGATATGGTTGTTGTAAACCTCTACCCGTTTCGCGAAACGATCGCGCGAGTTGACGTGACGGTCGAGCAGGCGATCGAGAACATCGATATCGGCGGGCCGTCGATGATTCGCTCCGCGTCGAAGAATTTCGAGGACGTGGTCGTGGTGGTCGATCCCTCGGACTACCGCGTGATCGCTGATGAGATGGATGCGGGAGGTGGCGAGGTCTCGCGCGCGATGCGGTTGAGGCTTGCGCGTCGAGCTTTTGAAACGACCGCACAATATGACGCGGCGATCTCCGACTTTCTTGAAGGCTCGGTCGCGCTCGACGAAACAAGCGGGACGCTTCGAGTCGAGCGAGCCAACGCGTTGCCGGCGCAATTCACCTTATTCGCAAAGAAGGAAACGGATCTGCGCTACGGCGAGAACCCACATCAGCGAGCGGCGCTTTACGTGACGGGCGCGGCGCGGGGTCTGGCTCGCGCAGAGAAGCTCCAAGGCAAGGAGTTGTCCTTTAATAACCTCATAGATCTGGAAGCCGCGTGGTCGCTTGTGTCGGACTTGAGCTCGACCGCGTGCGCGATCATCAAGCACACAAACCCGTGCGGCGCGGCGACCGCCTCAGACGTGCGCGAAGCCTTTGAGAAGGCGCGCGCGACCGATCCGGTTTCGGCGTTCGGCGGGATCGTCGGATTCAATCGGGCAGTGACCGAATCCGCCGCAAGGCTGATCGCCGAGACTTTTTTCGAGGCCATTGTAGCGCCGGACTATGAGCCGGGAGCGCTCGAAGCACTCGCGGGAAAGAAGAACCTTCGCATCATGCGAATGGGCTCGAACGCCGGGGACGAAGCGCGGTTCGACGTGCGAATGATCAACGGCGGGCTGCTCGTCCAGGACCACGATCGAGGCACGCTCGACGACGCGGATCTCAGAGTTGTTACTGAGCGCATGCCAACGAAAGAGGAGATGAAGGCGCTCGGCTTTGCGTGGGTGGTCGCAAAGCATGTCAAGTCGAACGCGATCGTCTACGCGCGGGACGGCCAACTCGTCGGAGTCGGCGCGGGTCAGATGAGTCGGGTTGATTCGGTGAAGATCGGCGCGATGAAGGCTCAGCTTCCGCTTGCGGGAACTGTGGTAGCTTCGGATGCGTTCTTCCCGTTCCGCGACGGAGTGGACGAAGCCGCGCGAGCCGGCATCACGGCGGTTATTCAACCGGGCGGTTCGGTGCGCGATGAAGAAGTCATCGCCGCGGCAAACGAGCACAAGCTCGCCATGGTGTTTACCGGTATGAGGCACTTCAAGCATTAGGAACAACGTCCCAGGAAATGAATCGCCACCAAGCCGCAAAGACTCGAAGCCGCACCAGGCAATTAGGGCCTTAGTGCCTATTTGCGCCCTCGCGTCTTTGTGGCGATGGATTGTCTGTCGAAGGCCCGCTAGCTTACAGAGTCTCGAAGCCAGGATAGATAATCGGAAGATCCTCGTTCGAGCTTGACCGCGATTACCTCCGGCGTCGAGTAAGTATGAAGCTGCTTCACACGCTGCTCGAGTTCCTCGTATCTCTGGTCAGTCGTCTTAATGATCAGAAGCGCTTCGCGATCGGTGGTGGCGCGCCCTTCCCAGCGATACACCGAGTCGATCGCGCCCACTATGTTTGCGCAGGCGGCGAGCCGTTCTTCCACCAGCGCATTCGCAATGCGACGGGCTTCGTCTTCCGTTGGCGCGGTGACAAGTACTAGAAGCTCGTGATTCATTTCGGGGTTGAGGATGCAGCGTGCGACGCAAACGAGCGCACGCTGCATTCGGATTTATAACACAAGCGCGGGTTGCTCAGAACCCTATGGCGTGTAGCTCAACGCGAGCCGGCGGTCAAAGCAACGGCTGCGCTCGCCGTGGCACGGTCATCGAGGTGGTCGTCAGTTCCTCTCATGAAGTGGCGCACCCACTGGGTGAACATAAAGTTCTCTTCAAAGAAAGGGAAGTGAGCGCTGTGTTCCATTACTACAAACTTCGATCTCGGCAACCCGTTGGCAAGCTCGGCCGACTGACCGAGTGTGGTCATCAGATCGTGGCGGCCGGCGACGACAAGCACCGGCGCGCTGATCTCGCCAAGCTGCGAGCGCACATCCACTACCGTTGGGTCGTCGGCTAACGCCTGCTTCTTTGCAAGCGAATCGTAGTAAACGGTGTAAGCACCGCGGTCGAACTCGTAAGGAACAAGTTTGTGGAAGAAATGCGGATAGAGCACTGAGTATCTGCGGCGCACGCGCTCGCACGGATTTGCCGCGCCCGTGCCACCTTCATTTGCACCGTATGCAGTACGCTCTTCCGGTGAAAGCGTATTCACGATTCGTTTTTCGCCCTCGGCCGGGTTTTCGATCGCCCCCGCGGCGCTGATCAGTATCAGCCGCTTCACGTTTCCGGGATGCCGCAACGCGTAGTTCAAAGCGATTACGCCGCCGAAGCTGTGACCCAGCAGCGTGACTCGATTCAGCCCGAGCGACTCGCGCAACGCGTCGATGTCGTCGGCCATTTCGTAGACCGAAGCCATCCTCTCAGGGTGTTGCCGGCTCTGAATATCCGCCCTTCGATCGAAGTAGACGAGCTTCGCGTACTTGCTCAGGTTCGAAAGCATCGGGTGAAAGTACTCGTGCGGAAGCCCGACGCCGCCGTGGACAACGATGATTACCTCATCGCCTTCTCCCTGAGTTTCATAGAACAGGTTGAGGCCGCGTGATGTGAATTTGCCGTAGCCGAGTCCGGGCGTCCACACGTGGTGATAGGACAGGTGCGGCGCCGGCGCGCCAGGCGGCGCAACGGCCGAAGACGAGTTGGCGATCATCAAGCACTCGAACTCCGCGCGGGTAGGACCATCCTGCCCGAATACGACGCCGGAGAATACGAGAACAAACGAACAGAGGAAAAAGCTGCGTGATAGATGCTTCATTGCAAACCCCCTCAATCGACCCTCCTGTTCCGCGATCAGCTGCTGGAAACGCGAATCAGGAGAGAAAGCTCGACGCTTTACTGGTGTTATTCTTGCTCTTTGGTTGAAGGGGCAGGCTCAGATTCGAAGTAGGCTTCGTAGAGTTCGACCGCGTGAACCAGGTCTCGCTCATCCACCATAACAGCAACTTCCTGCGAGAAGTTGCCGGGTATCACGGCGAATCCGGCGCCTTCGACAAATGCCCGGACGCCGTTGCGCTGCAAGACATCAAGAACCATCTCGGCTTCTGCGCTGGTTGCAAACGATCGCAGCCGCACCAACTCCGCTTCGCTCTTGTCGTGCACCCTGTTGTCGGGAGTCAGCTTGTCGACAAGTGCTACTCCGCCGCAGTCGGCACACTGGGTGATGCCGGCGCGATACTCCGCTTCACAATCAGGACAAAATGCCATCGGGTTTTCCCCATTTCTGACTCGCCGCCATCATATTCTCCGCTACCCCGATCCGCAATAGTTTACTGGACAAATTAACCGCGTGTGACTTTCAGGATGTAGGCTCGAACGTCGAACTTCCGCGCCATTCCCGCGGCCGACATACATCGAATCAACCCGAAGATGGGACGGCGCGGGGCCCACGGCCGGTCGTGCTTGCCGCCTATCGCCCACGCGATTCTCGCGTAGCCGTTCGGGTCTCGACCATCTAGAAAGTACCGATCGTTCAGTCTTACGGCGACGTCGAAGGATTCGCCGGGCGTTGGCCTCCATTCGAGTATCTTCTTGGCCCAGTACATACGCACGTAGCCGGTAACGCGGATGCAATCCGAAGAAGACCGCGACCGGCAGGCGGAGTTCGTTTGCCGCGTCGATTGCGACGTCGAGCGCGCGATTGTCGATGCCGCGTTGCGAACGCTGCATCCAGTAAACTACACAAGATCCGTCGGCGCGGGGCGGTCCTTCGCGGCGAACCGCTACGCGCGGGTTGGTGAGCAGCCTTTCGATCCCGTTCAATCGCTTTGTCCCGCACTGACTTGATTCTTTAGAGCGGCAAACGCTCCGCAGCAAGGAGTTGATCGATCTTTCGTTCGCGATCGGCGAAAATCTTCTCCAGAGTCCTCGCAACAAAGAGCGCATTTGCCAGCCTTCCGATCACGCCAAGCGGAACCTGATACTCGACGCGATCCCGAACAAGCGTGCGATCATTGCCGATCTCTTCAAAGGTATGAGTGTGCCGCCAGAGCGAATATGGTCCGTCGATCTGAACATCAACGAACGATTTCTCCGGTGCCCACTGCTCGATAAGCGTCTTCCAGCGGAACGTCAGACCGAATAACGAGAGACGATACTCCAACAGCGTTCCCGAGCGCATCACGATCGGCGGCCGAGTCAGAATCCGAAAGCGCAGAAACGACGGGGTTATGCGCTCCAGGTTGAAGGCGTCGGCGAAGAAAGCAAACGTCTCGCTACGGGGCCTGCGAATCTCCTGCCGGTGTTCGAGCAAATAGGTCTTCTTCATATGCCCAATCGATCTGTCTCTCAAGTCAACGGCCCGGTTGTTTCCGTGCTGCCTGTGAGAATAATTCTTCCAAAGCTCCTGCAAGCGTCGGATACCGGAATACGTAGCCCGACTGCAGGACCGCCTTAGGCACGACTCGCTCGCTGTGAAAGAGTACGTCGGCCATCTCGCCCATCAACGCTCGCAAGGCCATCTCCGGGACCGGCAAGAATACGGGACGGTGCAATGCGCGCCCAAGCTGTTTGGTGAACTCCGCGTTCGTCACAGATTCAGGCGCAACGCCGTTGGCGGGACCTTCCAGTGAGGAAGTGTTTATTGCGTGACGAAAGATCCCGACAATGTCGGAGATGTGAATCCACGGAAACCACTGCCGCCCTGAACCGAGCCTTCCACCCACACCGAGCTTGAAGGGCGGGAGCATCTTTTTCAGCGCGCCGCCTTCCGGGCTCAACACGACTCCGGTGCGAAGCTGGACGACCCTGATGCCCAACTCGCTGGCGGAGGCTGCTTCGTTTTCCCAATCTCGACAGATCTCGCTCATAAATCCCCGACCCATCGAGGCGGTTTCATCGAGCTGCTCGTCTCCACGGTCGCCATAGAAACCGACTGCTGAGCCGCTTATAAGCGCCGCTGGCCTGGAGCCGGCAGAGCGAAGCCCCGCGACCAGATTCCGGGTGCTCAGCACGCGCGAATCTCTGATCAACTTTTTTTGCGAGTCTGTCCATCGACGGTCGGCGATCGGCTCGCCAATCAGGTGCGCGACCGCGTCGATTTCATTCAAGGCTTGGGCGGGAGGCGGGTTCGACATCGGTTCCCACTTGTGAACTTCGTCTGCGGCGAGGCCCCGAGGCTTCTCCGGCGAACGTGACAACGCGATTACTCGATGACCTTCGCTGCTTAGCGAGTTGCAGAGCTCTCGCCCTATTAGACCCGTTGCCCCGGTAACGAGTACTCTCATCTCCACACCTCCCAAAATAGAAACCTGGACTGTAGATTCTGTGATGAGCTTAGACATCAGTGGATTTCATGTCAAGATTAGACGTCGAAGCAATATGGACAGAGCGTTGTCAGAGGCGAACTGTACAGGTTTGATATTGACAGGATGAGGACGCGGCCAGGAGAATCCGAGGGAATGGAGACAATCGAAGAGCTGCCGCCGTCAACTGGGAAGTACCGAATAGGTGTTGTGACTAGGCTGACTGGGCTGTCGGCTGACGTGGTGCGGGTGTGGGAGCGCCGGTATGGGGCGATTCGTCCCGCGCGCACCGAAGGCGGAACGCGGCTTTACTCGGACGGCGACATCGCACGGTTGAGGAAGCTCCGGCAGGCGGTAGAAAAGGGTCACGGCATCGGACAGGCGGCAAAGCTTTCGGACGCCGAGCTTGACGAGATCGTCAGCGAATTCGAGCAGGTCGCTGGCGCACCCGATATGTACGCAACCGTGCGCGAGCGATTCCTGGATGCGGTGCAGAAGATGGATGTTGTTGCTGCGGACCTGGAACTTAGCCGCGCGGCTACGCTGTTTTCGGCCCACGTATTGACAACCAGCATCGTCGCGCCGATTCTAGACGAGATCGGCGAGCGCTGGGCCCATCAAGAGTTCGGGGTTGCCCACGAGCATCTAGCGTCCGGATTGTTACGAAATCTGTTGAGCTCGCTGTTCAGACTCTACCCGCCAAGCGGTCAGGCTGAGACGATAGTTCTCGCGACCCCCGCCACCGAGCGTCATGAGTTTGGCGTCTTGCTGGCGGCGTTGTTGGCGGCGACTCACGGATGGCGAGTCGTCTGCCTCGGCGTTGATCTGCCCGCGGCTGATATCGCCTTCTCGGTGCGGGTGACAGGCGCCCGGTTCCTTGCGTTGAGCATCGCGACTCACTCGCCGCAGATCGAAGAGGAACTCGAAGGGCTCTCGGGGCTCTTGTCCAACTCAACCCGCGTGTGGGTTGGCGGCGCCGAGGCCTCAAAGTACAGGCCATTCATCGATCGCGCAGGCTGGTCGCTTGTGCGCGACCTGGAACATCTCGATGACAGGCTCCGGAGATAGGACGCTTGCGAAAAGGGAAAAGCAGATGAAATCGTTGTTGATTAGATCTTTCTTGGTGAGTATGAGCGCATGCGTGCTGGCAGGATGCGGGCACAATCCGGACAGGCCGGCTGAGCAGTCGGTGATCGTGACGGCGGCCAACGAGACGGCGGCGCTCGCGAGGCTTCGGGCAGTCGTGCAGGCTGAGCGCCGCTATCAGGTCGAGTCGGGCGGCCCGTACGCCACGCTCGACCAGCTCATACAGAAGGGTTATCTGAACGACCCGTCGCAAGGGAAGCTGAGCGGCTATCGCTTCGACGTAAAGGTGAGGCCCGGAGGTTTTGAGGCCACGGCAGTCCCTGAGAAGTACGGTGTTACCGGAACTCGGTCGTTCTTCGTTGACGAGCTGAACGTCGTGCATGGCGCGAACAAAAAAGGCGAACAGGCGACGGCTTCGGACCCTGAAGTCTAGAACGGCATAGCCGTTCCAGCCGCCAGCCACCAAGGCTCGAAGGCGCACCAGGGCATGCGTATTCTTGTTGGTGTTGTTTGTGTCGTCGTGACTTTGCGGCAAGACGTCCGGCGTTGTCTCCGTAATTCTGCTCTGATATATTCTCCGCGCCTTTGATGCCAACTGTCGCGCTCAACTTCAGCCGGGCGGGCGGAGAAAGCGATGCCTTCCAAGATTGTCTTCGTTGCGATTGCCTATCTTCTCGGCTCAATCCCGTTCGGTTACCTGCTGATCAAGTATGTATTCACGAGCGGCGAAGACGTTAGAAGTGTCGGCTCGGGAGGAATCGGCGCCACTAACGTAACTCGCCGGGCGGGGATCACAGCCGGGCTGCTGACCTACGTCTTCGATGTTGCGAAAGGCGTAGCGGCGGTAATGCTGATGCGGCTTGTGGCCCAGGATGACTACGTGTGGATCGGCGCCGCAGCGGTAGCCGCCATCGTCGGACACATTTTTCCGGTCTTTCTCGGATTCCGAGGCGGTAAAGGAGTAGCCACTGGTGTCGGGGTGTACCTGGCGCTTGCTCCCTACTCGGTGCTCTCGACACTGGTGTTGTGGGCGCTGGTTGTTTACCTGACACGATACGTTTCGCTCGCTTCGATAGTCGGGACGGCGGCGGTTCCGCTGTGGACGCTGCTCTATTACGGGTTGATCTGGCCCAGCCCCCATCTAAAGGCGCTGGTGGTCGTCGCAATCGCCGGCTGTGCGCTGATCGTCGCCAAGCATCACGAAAACATCAACCGCTTGATTCACGGGACTGAGAGCAAGGTCGGTCAACGAGTCGCGCCGCCAGGCGACCAGGCCGCGATGAGTGGAGGCCGAAGTTGATACCTGGCGAGCCCGCGCCCAAGAGTAAGCGAGTCGCGGTCATCGGGGCCGGAAGCTGGGGAACCGCGCTTGCTCTCGTAGCCGCGCGCAATCGCCATCGAGTCACGCTGTGGGCGCGCGAGCCGGAAGTCGCGCGCGGGATTGAATCCGCTCGCAAAAACCCGTTTTATCTTTCCGACATCGAGCTTCCCGACAACATCCAAGCGACAACGTCGATTGAAGCAGCGCTGACGAGATGCGACTTCGTGCTGGTCGTCGTGCCTTCGCACGCAATGCGCGAGGTCGTCGCCGGCATGCGCTCACACTTTGACAAGTCGCTTGTGCTGGTGAGCGCGACCAAAGGCGTCGAGAACAGCTCGCTTATGCGGATGGACGAAGTGATCGCCGATGTGCTGGAATACGAGCCTCGATTCGTCGCCTTGTCGGGGCCAAGCTTCGCTCGCGAAGTAGCCAAGGGAGACCCGACCGCCATCGTCGCTGCAAGCGTCAATCTCGAGTGGAGCGAGATGATTCAACGCGAGCTTAGCTCGAACGTGTTTCGTGTGTACACGAACACGGACGTTATCGGTGTCGAGCTTGGCGGCGCGGTCAAGAACGTCGTGGCGATCGCGGCGGGAGTCGTTCGCGGTCTGGGCCTGGGGACAAACGCGGTGGCGGCTATCATCACCCGCGGGCTTGCTGAGATGACCAGGCTCGCCGTAGCCGAGGGCGCACGCGTCGAAACGATGGCTGGTCTTGCGGGGCTTGGCGATCTGGTGCTGACTTGCACGGGAGAGCTTTCACGGAATCGGCGCGTGGGCATCGAGCTCGGTCGCGGCCGCAAGCTCGCCGATATACTGGGGGAAATGCGTGAAGTGGCAGAGGGAGTCAAGACCACCCGCTCGATCTACGAGCTTGGACGCCGGCTCAACATAGACATGCCGATCACGTCGAGCATCCATGCGCTGCTTTATGAAGATAAGCCCGCGGCCGAAGCGGCAAACGAGTTGATGGGCCGCCCGCTAAGACGCGAGTGAGGTGTTTGATAACTTCGAACGAACATCACAGAAAAGGAAAACAACATGTCAAATTACGTTCCTCCCACGACGCCGATCGGAATGCCGCCTCAGCAACAGTTTCCGCCGCCTCCGCAAAAAAAATCCAAAGCGCTGACTTATGTACTGGTCGGTTGCGGAACATTCATGATCCTGGCGGTGATCGCGGTTGTTGCGGGGGGCTACTTTGTCTACAACAAGGCAAAGGAAGCCGGACTCGATCCGGAGCTTATGCAAAAGCAACCGGCGCTCGCCACGGCAAAGATGATGGTCGCAATGAACCCGGATATCGAACTCGTCTCAGTCGATGAACAGAAGGGTCTCATCACGGTCAAAGACAAGAAGACAGGCGAGACCGTGACGATAAACCTGAACGAGGCACGAGAAGGCAAAGTCACATTTGGGAAAGATGGCGAAGACGAGGTGAGCATGGAAGCAAAAGGAGACGAAGATTCCGGATCGCTCGAAGTAAAGACAAAGGATGGCACCGCCAGGTTCGGGAGCGGCGCGGCAGCCGAGGGTCTGCCCGATTGGTTCCCCGCTTACCCCGACGCGGATGTTCAGGGAAACTACTCCTCCCACGGACAGGATGGCTATTCGGGCGGTTACCAGTTCACGACGCAGGATCCGATCGATAGCGTGGTGAAGTTCTACGAGGCTGGCCTCAAAGAGGCAGGACTCAAGGTAACAACAAACCTGGTGCGGCAGGACGGCAAGGTTACCGGGGGAATGGCGTCGGGCGAAGACGCAGCCAGGAAACGCACAGCCTTTATCAACGCCGCGATCGGTGACGAGGGCACTCAAGTGTCGGTTGTTGTTACTTCGAAATAGGCGTCACCGGGCGGGCGCTTCCACTTTGCCACGATACCGAAAGCGCAATCAGCCACTGCGCCGTGAAGTAGGTGCTCATGATCAGAGCTTCGGCAAGGTAGAAGCGCGTGTGAAACCGGTTGAATGCGATTATCGAATCAGATATGACAAAGAGCAACGCACCCGCAAAAGCGAACAGACAACTTCGATCTCGTATCGCGTTCCATCTGACTGCCGTCTGCCACGCCATGGTCAGAATAACCACCAGGTAGACAGCAACCGGCAACTTCAGCTCTCCCAGACCGGGGAGCAGAATCCAGAACGCAGCGAGACCATAGGCAAAGAATGGAAGCGCAAGCCAGGCCGGTCCAAACCCGGCCAGGCCGGATCGAAACGCAGCGATATAGAACAAGTGCGCGACCAGGAAACTCACCAGACCCGGCACGAACTGATCGGAGGGCAGCATAAGTAAAACGTCCCCAACCAGCGAGCACGCGAGCCCGATGAGAACCAGGTTGGCGTAACGAGATGGCGCGCGGTCCGTTTCTACAACGGCGAGAGTCAGGATAACCAGCATTGTGGCGGGTTTGGTCAGATAGACGAGTGGTGTATAGCCGGCGTACAGAGCCGCGATATTGAGGACCCCCAGCGAAAGGGTCAGCCAGAAAGAGCTTCTGTGGATTCGGCGCTGACGCGAACTCGACTGGTCTTCGGCTGCTGAAGCTTCCATATTGAGGCAACCCTTGGCGAACGCTGCGCGGCGGTATCAACTCGTCTAGCAGGGCGCTGAGAACCAATTCATCACCACCAAGCCACGAGGACGCAAAGGAGCACAAGGCCCGTTATGCATTCACTGGCTTGGTGCAGCTTTCTGTCTTTCTGTCTTGGTGGCGCCTCCAATTTTTCAGCAGCCTGCTAGCTCATCTCGTCGAGTGCCGCTGCGAGGCGATTCAACCCTTCCGCAAGCATTTCTGGGTCGCAGCCGATCCCAACTCGAAAATGCTCGGGCATCTGGAAGAAGCTCCCCGGCACGACAACTGTCTCGTACTTTTCACGAAGCAACGAGCAAAGGTCATCAACCTTCCCGCCCCTCAAGCGAGGAGCCACAGTTGTGCCACCCGCCGGCCTTATCGTATCCAGGTCGTCACGGGAATCCAGAAAGCGATCGAGCACAACCCGGTTTTTCTCTATCAAAGCTTGCGCGCGCCTTGCGATGCGACCGAGTTTCGCGAGCGCAACGACGCTGAGCCGCTCCGCCGAATGCGCAGGAATGTTGCCGAACAGATCGTTCAACCGCCACATTCGTCTCGCAAGCTCAGGCTCCGCAAGCACCCACCCGCAGCGAAGCCCGCTCAATCCGTAAGCCTTCGTCAAACTGCCGGTCGTGACGAATTGCGGTCCAAGATGAAACGCCGACGGAGGCGCGCGATCGAACAAGGCTTCGAGATAGACCTCGTCGATCAGCACTCGGGCACCGATCGATCGAGCTACTTCTCCAATCCGTTCGAGCGTGTTGGTGTCAGCAAGCACGCTGGTTGGGTTATGAAGATTGGTCATCACAATCAGCCGCGTGCGCGAAGTCACCGCGCGTTCGATCTCGCTCGGGTGGATCGTGAATCCATCTTCGAACCGGCGCGTGAATCGCTTCACGGTTGCGCCGAGATACCGCGCGATTCGAAGCAACGGGTCGTAAGCCGGCAGCTCGATCAAGGCCTCGTCGCCGGGTTCGAGGATCGCGGCCATCGCAAGATGATTTGCCATCGAAGTCCCGATCGCCGCGACGACGTTTTCGGGTTCGACTTCACATTTCGCCGCGAGCGCGCGTTGGAGCGGTTCGTAGCCGTACAAGCTTGGCCCGCTCAACTCGATGTCTTCGATCGTGACGCCGAGTTCGCGGATCGAATAATTCAAGACGCCGCTTGTCGCGAGGTTGAACCGGGCGACCGCACTGGTCTTGGCCCACTCGATGTATTCAGACTTAATGGTTCGTCTCGCGTCGGTCATCGGTTGAGCCTCGCTCGCCTCGCTCGCCAGTAGAAGTAAACCGGGATGCCCGAGACGAGTATCGCCAGACCGATGGAGCTGTTGATGGGATAGTTGTAAGCGGTGTTCACCGCCACGAACGACTCGACGGCTATGAACAGAACGATCATCACCCGCTTGCTCCAGGACCTGAGCGCCGCTGCATTGCTCGCCGTGCCGTGAGGCCTTTCGCGGCTGTGAAAGACAAGCAGCGCGGCGGCGGTAAGGGCGAAAAAGATCGAATCAACCGCGACAACATAACTGAGTATCTGCGCGTAAGTGCCCGAAAGCGCGATGACTATCGCCAGCGCGCCTTGTAAGGCGATCGCAACGACCGGCACCCGAGTTCGCGGGTCAAGCCTTGCGACGCTTTTGAAGAACAACCGGTCGTCGGCCATCGCAAAGTATACGCGCGGCGCCGTGAGCATCGACTGGCTTAAGAACCCGAGTGTCGATATAGCAATACCGACTGCGATCAGGGTCTTGCCTCGCTCGCCCAGCGCGAGTCGCATCACTTCTGAAGCAGGAGTCTCAGTCGCGGCGAGCCCATCGACCCCGAGCACCCCCACATAAACAAGGTTGACCGCGAGGTAGAGTATGATTACGCCGACTACGCCGATCAACAAACCGAGCGGTAGATTCCGCCGGGGATTGCGCACCTCGCCCGCCACGAAGTTGGCAGTCTGCCAGCCGCCGTAGGCGAACATCACCGGCACCATTGTCGCTCCGAATGCAGTGAAGAGCTGCCAGCCTCCTTCGGACGATGACCGTCGCCATGCCTGGCCGCCTTCGACCGCCTGACCGGCTGCGGGCCAGCGGCCGCTAATCAACAGAAGACCGCACGTCACCAACGCAGCGATCACCAGAATCTTCATGACCATCAGCACGTTTTGCACGCTGCTGCCCGCGCGCACGCCAAGACAGTTGATCAGCGTCAGCGAGCCGAGAGCGACCGAGGCAACCATCCAGTCGGAAACCGGCACGCGAGTCAGAGCTCCAAAGTACTTAGCGAACGTCACTGCGACTGCGGCCATACCTCCTGTCTGGGTGACCAGCAGCAACGTCCAGCCGTAGATAAACGCGATCGACGGATCAAAAGCCTCGCGCATGTAGGCATACTGACCGCCGACCTTCGGACGGAGTGCCGCGAGTTCCGCCCAGATGAACGCTCCAACCAGCGCGATCAACCCACCGGCCGCCCAGGCGCCCAGAACGAGCGTGGGCGTGTGCACCTGACGAGCTACGACATAGGGGTTGATGAAGATTCCCGAGCCTACTATGCCCCCCATCACGATCATCGTTGCGTCGAACAGGCCGAGCCGCCGCGCAAACTCGGGGGCGTGGGGCGAAGGCGCCTGAGTTGTATTGCTGTCCCCGATGGTTTCGAGCATAGATCGCTTGCTTCAAACTGAGCACGGGTTTTGAGGCAGTGAGAAACCTTCCGCTTGCCACGAAGTCACCAGGTCACGAAGAGCACACCAGTTGATGTAGCTTCGTGTCCTGGTGACTTTGTGGCAGGATTCTCCCTTTCGGCTGGTAGAAAAAAGCACGTGGCCTTCACCTATCGGCTCCCGCTGGGGGAGGAATTCATTCGTTCGCGAATCCTGATTTCCCACTTCTTGCTCGGCCGCTCTTCTTCCTGGAGGCGGATGAAGGCCTCGTTCACGCTTTCGCCGCCGGCCGCTCGGGTCTTGAGGTAAAGCAGTGCGTTCAAGGTCGAGATGAGCGGCACCAGGAGGACATTCAGGATCTCGGTCATTAAGCTGGTTAGCTTGGGAGCGAACATCTTTAGTCCTGGGTCCCCACTGAGGGCGATGCTCGAGACGATAATCGTCGCGGTGACCGAGTGGAAAAACAGCGGTATGAGATATTGCATCGCGATTATTCCGATGACGGTCCGTCGTGCGCGGCTGACCAGGGCCTTGGACCGGCGCAGTGCGGCTCGACCCTTCAAGTTTTCCATCATAACCACGGGCCCGCTCAGCGACGAGTTTATGTAGAAGAGGACGCCAGGAACCAGAAGCAAGCACGCCAAAAGTATCGAGCCGATCGCGACCATCAGCGTCGTAAACATCAGCGCGCGAATCCGTTTTCTCAGGGCCGCGAACGCCAGGCGCAATTCGATTGGCCGCAACGGCGCCAGAAATAGCTGATTCACCAGTCGTATGGTCACACCCACTATGATGGAAGACGCAATGAAACCGCCCAGGGCGTTCACTATCGAGATCACGATGCTGATTGTTTTGCTGGCGCCCTCGGGTATAACGCCTTTCCTCCTCAGTATCAGATTCACGATGTCAAGAAGGCTCAACGCTATGATCGGAAGCATGACCAGCAGCGAGACGCGGAAAAACTTGGGAAAGTGCTCGCTGTAAAGTGCGAATGCTCGTCGCAGGAGCGCGCTGGTGCCCTCCGACTGCGCGCGAAGCGCGCTGGCAAAACCCGCGGCGGTTGCCGGCCTGCCGGCCGGATCCTTGGCAAGCGCCAACATAACGATCTTTGCCAGCCGCTTCGGTATGTTCTTGCGTTTCTCCTTTAACGGCGGCGGCGCGGTCTCCATGTGTTGGCGCATCACCTCGTTCATGTCGCCGGTGAACGGCGGCGTGCCGGCCAGCATCTGGTAAGCGATCACGCCAAGGCTATAAATATCCGTGCGCGCGTCGAGCGGTTCGGAGCGGCATTGCTCCGGCGACATATAGAGTGGCGTGCCGAGAATCGATCCTACCCGGGTCAATCCATCGGCCGGCACTGTCTCCCCGGCGCGCGTCTCTTCCATCGTGTCTCGATGAAGCACGCGAGTGGCTGCTTCGTCGAGCGAGGCCTCCTGAACCTGAGTCGCGCCTTTACCGGCCGCGGCGGGAAGAATTCGAGTAGCCGCTTCCGAAGCGCCACTAGCCGGCGTGTCTTCGGCGCTTCGCTGAATCAGCGTCTTTGCTTCGGCAACCGAGGGCGCCGGTTGCGGTTGTGTGGCTGCTTCTGCTCCTCCGGCGTGCGTGTGCGGGGAAGCGTCGATTAGCTGAGTCCTTCGAGGCTCGCTGGACGCGTGCGTCGAGTGTTGCGAGCGATCCGGTCGGGAGGAAAGCGACGGGGAAGAAGAACGCGCGCTTCCCGATTGCGAAGCTTCGGATTCCAATGCGATCGGATCGCCGAGCTTCGCAAGGCCAAAGTCCAGCACCTTGACCCGGTACCCGCCGCGCCGGTTGGGCTCGAGCCAGATGTTGTCAGGCTTGAGGTCGCGGTGAATGATTCCGTGGCGGTGCGCCGCGTCTACCGCCGAACAGGCTTGCTCGATGATGTCGACGACCCAGGTGATCGCGAGCTGCGATTCTTCTTCAAGGACTTCGGCGAGCGTACAGCCGTCCAGGAATTCCATCACCAGGTAAGCGACTCGGTCGCCGCCCACGCGAGCGAATCCGAAGTCGGTCACGTTCACGACGTTGGGGTGATGCAGGCGGCCGGCGGCTTTCGCTTCGCGTTTGAAGCGCTCGACGAACTCGTCGTTGCGCATGAACTGCGGCGCGATCACCTTAACCGCAACCGGGCGATCGGTTCCCAGATGGGTGGCCGAGTAGACCGATCCCATTCCCCCTTTGCCCAGTTCTCTTTCGATGAGGTACTTGTCATCGAGCACCTCGCCGATCAGATTTGCTAAACCCATTGCGACCTCGTGGGGGCGGTGACGCGCGACAGACCAGAAAACTGACGAACCTTGAGAGGGGGACCTTGTCTATTTATCAGCGCCGGAGTCCGCGCTTGCCTCGATGTCGTCCGCGGTTGTTGAGATGCTCGGGGACGGTTTGGGCACAAGACCGCCGCAGCAAACTGCCAACTGCGCCGCAACTGAGGCTTCTTTGATCTCGATCTGCTGTGCAACCAACAGCGCGCGCTCGAAGTCAGCGCGAGCCAGAATGGAAAGCGTGCCTTCGAGGACTATTGAGTACGATGCATCGATCTTTGGCTTCTGCGCGTCGGGTGCGGACGAAGCAGACGCTTTTGGTGAACCTTGATGCTTGAGGTCTTCCTGCTGAGCGGCGGCTTCGTTTATCGCTTTGACGACGCTCTGCATTATCTCGAAGCCTCGCGCGGTGTCGAAGGCCGAAACCGCGCTGGCGACCTTGAGCAACGAGTTCACCCTCGCCGCCGCGACGCGGAGTTTTGCTGAGTTGTTCTCCGCTTCGTTGAGGATTTCGACCGCGCGCGGGCGGTTCCTCAGGGCCAGCGCCGAGCCTGCCAGCATCACCAGCGCTTCGACTCGCGACGAACCATCGTCAATGCGGCGAGCCACAGCGACTGCGTCCTCGATTCTTCCTTCGGCCGAGTGTTTGCGGGCAATCTG
>JBASRN010000331.1:0-15704 GCA_049273855.1 Blastocatellia bacterium | reverse complement strand
GGGCAAGCGTTCCTCGCTTGAATCAATCCACATCGGACAATTCTTGGCATGGCGAACTCCTAGAGTAGTTGTACGGGCTAAAACCTAATCTTCAAATCAACCCACGTTGTCTGGGGCAAGCCGTCCACGACCGCAGGATCGAACCGGTACTGCATCGCAGCTTCGACGGCGCGCTGATCCAGACCGTAGCCCAGCCGCCGTGCCACATAAGCTCGCACGGCGCGCCCGTCAGCGCCGACCAGCACTCGAAGTTCTACCGATCCCCTGACTCGCGCGCGCGACGCCTTTTCGGTAACCGGGGGTCTTACTTCGTGGCGAACGGCGAGCGGCCGGGACAAGGGCGCGTACCGCGAGTCCCTGACAATTCCTGTGGCGCGGCGAGGTCGTCCCCGAGACATCGCGTGCTCCGCTGTGCGCAGCCGCTCCAACGCATCTTGAACCGCAAGGCGGAACGCCTCCCGCTGCGAGCCCGCAACGCCGAGTGCATCCATTCTGACAAGCGCCGCGCGTAAGCGCTCTTCGACGTCCGGCTCGCCGATTTGCCCAAGCGCCCACACCGCGTCGTAACGCACGTCGAAAGACTCATCGTCGAGCGCTTCGATGATTTCGTCCACCCCTTCGTCGTCTTGCATCAATCCCATCGCCACGAGCACCGATGATCGCACCTCAGCTTCCGGATCGCCGAGCGCGTATGAGAGCGCTTGCCTGGCTTTGCGTTCGCCAATCATCCCCAGCGCAAAAGCCGCGGAGGCTCGCACTTTTTCCTCTTTGTCGGCGAGCAGCGGAACCAACAGCGAGGCTGCCGCCGGGTCGGCGATTTGCCCGAGCGCGAAGGCCGCGGCTTCTCGAACCTTGGATTCTTTGTCCGACAAGACTTCGACCAGAGCCCGCACCGCGTTGAGAGCTCGCATCCCGCCGAGTTGATGTGCGGCGTCGCGGCGATCATCCGAGTCCTTGCTCCTCAAATCGGATAGCAGCCGCGCCGGCGCCGGCTTGGGCACTTCCTGTGAAACTGCGGGCACGGCAAGCGCCGCGAGCATAAGCAACGACAAAGCGAGACCTAGCATGGTTGTGAGCCTTGAGTCCTTCATCCCAAACATAGATACCGGGGGCGTTTCCGGGGCGGTTTCCTTCTACTGCCGCTGCCTACGGCTCGACTGCATCAGGGCATAATAGATGACAAAGCTAAGGAAAAAAGTGATAAACCACGCGTACGTGTACATAGTATCAAACAGACCCGGGTTCGCAACCGCCCCTCCCGGAGTCGTAGCAGCGCGCACGAATCCCGGCACAACCGGGGCAATGGCCAGGACAAGCGCGGCCACCGCTCGCCAGTTCACGCCGCCCGTGTAGCTGTAGATGCCATTCTCGAAGAACAGGTCTCTCAGCGAAAGCCGCTGCCGCCGGATCACCCAGTAGTCGCAGATCAAGATTCCGGCGATAGCGCCCATCAACCCCGAGTAACCGATCAACCAGGTGAAGATGTAGTTGCCCTTGTTGCGATACAGGTACCACGGCATCATCAGCACCCCGATGCAAGCGGTGATCAGACCGCCGGTTACATACGAGATTCGTTTTGGATTCAGGTTCGAGAAATCATTGGACGGCGAAACCACATTGGCGGCCATGTTTGTTGTTAGCTGGGCCGCCATTATCACGAAGGTTGCAAACAGTACTATCGTTACGCTGTTGAACTGGCTCACCAACTCGACCGGATCGGGTATGGCGCGCCCGTAGATTAATACGGTGGCCGACGTCGTCGCAACGCCGATAAACGCGAATGCAGTCATCGTTGTCGGCAGCCCCAGCGCCTGTCCGAAAACCTGTGACCTCTGGCTTCGCGCGTATCTGGTGAAGTCGGGGATATTCAGGCTAAGGGTCGCCCAGTAACCCACGCTGGCAGTCAGCGCCGGAGGAAATATCTGCCAGAATGACGGCCTCAGTTTCGACGGGTCCAGACGTTGAAGCAGCGCGACCGAATCCAATACTCTGGACATGCCTCCCGCCTCCGAACTCGCCCACCAAAGCAGAAGCGCGCCGCCGGACAGCAGCAAAGGCGCGGAGTAGCTCTCGAGGTACTTGATGCCTTCGATGCCGCGAATGATGATCGCGACTTGAATCAGCCAGAAGACCGCGAACATCACAAAGGTATGACCGGGCACGTTGGCCCACCCCTTCCACATAACCTTCATCAGTCCGTCGAGAGCCTCGCCGCCGATCCATGTTTGAATGCCAAACCATCCGCAGGCGACAATCGCGCGCGCCATCGCCGCTATGTTTGCGCCGCGAGTGCCGAAGCTCGCCCGGCACAACACCGGGAACGAAACTCCGTACTTGGTTCCTGCGTGCGCGTTCAGAACCATCGGGATAAGCACGATGGTGTTGCCAAGCAGAATGGTCAGCATCGCTTGCCACCAGTTCATGCCTTGCTCGATGAACCCGCCTGCCAGCGTGTAGGTTGTGATGACGACCGACATCCCGATCCACAACGCCGCGATATTGTAGGTCGTCCAGGTGCGCTGGTTGATGCTGGTGGGCGCAAGGTCGCGGTTCCAGAGCGGCGAATGGGAAAGGTCTTCGTTGAGCTCGACGAAGTCGCGTGAGGTTGCTGCCTCGACGTTTGCGGCCATGGTTCCTCCCAGGCGCGAGAGTTTAGCAAAAGTGTGTGAGTACTTGTAAGGGCGGCAGCATGCGAGAACCTTTGCACGGTCTAACCACGGATGGGGCCGGCGGTTGTCCCACTCAGTGGCTTACTGTTTGCAGCTTGTTGAGGGATGTTGCCGCGCCCACGCTGGAAAGTTAATATCTCAGCCATGCAACAGAAGACGGCGGCCATCGTTGTCATCGGCAACGAAATCCTGACCGGCAAGTCCGACGACAAAAACGCCAGCTACTTGATAGGCGAGTTGTACAAGCTCGGTGTCGCGCTTCGCCGAATCGTCGTCATCGCCGATGACGTGGCGGAAATCGCCCGAGCCGTCCACGAGTGCGCAGCCGGATTCGACTTTGTCTTCACTTCCGGCGGTGTCGGCCCGACTCACGACGACGTTACGATCGAGGGAGTGGCGCGCGCGTTCGATCGCAGGGTTGTGCGGCTTCCGGAGTTGGAAGCCATGCTTCGGAGCTACTTCGGAGATGGGGTGAACGAAGCGCGATTGCGGATGGCGGACGCGCCCGAGGGCTCGGAGTTGATAAGAGCGGAGGGACTTAGGTGGCCAGTCCTGGCTACGGAAAATGTCTTCGTTCTGCCGGGTGTGCCCGAGTTGTTTCGCAGCAAGTTCGAAGCTATTCGCGAGCGGTTTCGCGAGGAGCCTTTCTACACCAGCGCGATCTACACGCGCGAGGACGAGTTCGACTTAGCACCGCGCCTCGACCGCGTCGCCGCCGGCCACCCGGAGGTCGAGATCGGTTCGTACCCCACATTTACGCGAGAAGACTATCGAGTAAAGATCACGATCGAATCGAAGATCGAAGCAGCAGTCGACCGCGCGCGAGGTGAGCTGCTCGAGCTGCTTGACCCGGCGGCGATCGCACGAGGCGAGTGATCGCAGAGAATCACCCGGGTGCTGCACCAACCAAGGTTGATAGACAGATGAAAAGAACTCTGCTGCTCGGCTCAGTGTTGATGGCCGCGACCGTGTTCCAGGCGCCCGCGCGCATCCGTCAAGCGAGCCCGTTGCGATTCGAGGTCACTGTCGCGGCGGGGCTGATCTCGACGCCGGTCAGCGGTCGACTCCTGGTCGTGATGGGCCGAGCGAACCAGCCCGAACCGCGGCTTACGATCGGTCAAACGGGTCTGGATGCTTCCCCGGTCCTGGCTCGCGATGTGCGCGAGCTGCACAGCGGTTCGGCGGAGATCGTTGATCAGCGCGCCATCACGTTTCCGATCGAGAGTCTTTCGCGGGTCCCCGCGGGTGACTACTACATTCAGGCAGTCTTCGATTCGAACACTGACTTGAAGTCGGTGAACGCGCCGGGAAATCTCTACAGCGAAGCGCGGCGAGTTCATCTCGATCCCGCACAGGGTCAGCAGGTGAAGTTACAGCTCTCGCGTAGAGTTCCGGCTGAGGAACTCCCGTCGGAAACAGACTATGTCAAATTCGTGAAGATCCAATCCGAGCTGCTGAGCAAGTTTCACAAGCGGCCCATTTTTCTGCGCGCCGGGGTGATCTTGCCGCGCGACTACTCGATCGAGACCGCTCGCCGCTATCCGTTGCGCGTGCACATCGGTGGCTACGGCGAACGGTTTACGCGTGCGAAAGGCATGATGGCAAACGCAACGCTTTTTCAAAGAACGTGGCTGGCCGACGGCACGCCGCGAATGATCTTGCTCTTTCTGGATGGCGACGGGCCGTTCGGAGACTGTTATCAGGTCAACTCGGATAACAACGGGCCCTACGGTGACGCGATCACGCAAGAGCTTATTCCGCACGTCGAGCAAAAGTTTCGATGCATCGGCCAGCCGTATGCTCGTTTTGTCGAGGGAGGTTCGACCGGCGGATGGGTGTCGCTGGCGCTTCAGGTCTTCTATCCGGATGTTTTCAACGGAGCGTGGGGCGCTTTTCCCGATGGCGTGGACTTTCGACAGTTCGAGTTGATCAACATCTACACCGACGGCAACGCGTACGTGAATGAGCACGGGTTTGAGCGGCCGAGCGCGCGAGACTTGAACGGCGACGTTCGCTTCACGGTGCGCCACGAATGCCAGATGGAAAACGTGATAGGACTCGGCGACAGTTGGGCAATGTCGGGCGAGCAGTGGGGCGCCTGGAATGCGACCTACGGCCCGCGCGGCGCCGATGGCCGGCCAATACCACTGTGGGAGCCGGCGACCGGCAAGATCAATCGCGCGGTTGTCGAGCATTGGAAGAAGTACGACCTGCGGGTGGTGCTCGAACAAAACTGGAATACGATTGGCCCGAAGCTTCGAGGCAAACTCACGATCTGGGTCGGCGAAGCTGACGAGTACTTCTTGAACAATGCCGTTCACCTGTTGGATGAGTTCTTGTCGAAAGCAACTCCGCCGTACGAAGGCAGGATCATCTATGGGCCGGGAAAGGGCCACGGCTGGATGGCAATAAGCGAGCGGCAGATGATGGACGAGATGGCCGCGGCGGTGGAGAAGGCGCGGCACTGACTGTTTTCTCTTGCGCCACCTCCGCGCCTCGGCGCCACTGCGGTTAGTTGGCGCCGCGGTTCTCTGATAACCGCAGCGCCGCCGAGACGCGGAGGCTGCGCGAAGAAGACGGGGACGATGTTTGTGAAAGGATACTCATGGCAAAGACTGCGACTGAGAGAAGCTCGACTACAAGCTTTCTCATAGAACACGGGCTCGACGTGCTTCTTGTGTTCATCCCGATCGCTGTCGTTCTCCATTTCGCGCACGCGCCCGGGTTCTGGGTCTTTGCTGCGTCAGGAATTGCGATCGTCCCGTTGGCCGGATGGATGGGCAAAGCGACCGAAGCCCTTTCCGAGAAGTTAGGCGCGGGCATAGGAGGCCTGGTGAACGCGACGTTCGGAAACGCAGCGGAGATGATCATCGCGTTTCAGGGCTTGCGTGCCGGTCTGACCGAAGTCGTCAAAGCGTCGATCACCGGCTCGATTCTTGGCAACATCCTTCTGGTCCTGGGGCTGAGCATCCTCGCCGGCGGCTTGAAGCACAAGAGCCAAAAATTCAACACGACCGCAGCCACGATGAGCGCGACGCTGATGACGTTGAGCGCGATTGGTCTCCTGGTGCCGGCTGTATTTCATTTGATCACCGGAGGCGAAGTCGCGCAGGAGCGCGAGCGAGCAGAAGCCAACCTCAGCCTCGAGATCTGCGTCGTCCTGTTTGCGACTTACATCTTGAGCCTCGTCTTCGCGCTTCGAACTCACAAAGATCTTTATCTTGGAAACAGCTCCCACGCTGAATCCCCAGCGATGCGCCCCAGGACCGCGGCGGTGGTTCTTCTGGCGGCAACCGGCCTCATCGCGTGGATGAGCGAGCTGCTGGTTGGGGCGGTCGAGCCGGCCTCGCACGCCCTCGGGCTGACCCAGGTCTTCGTCGGCGTGATTGTTGTCGCGATAGTTGGCAATGCAGCCGAGCACAGCACGGCGATTCTGGTTGCCATGAAGAACCAAATGGATCTTGCTTACCACATCGCGGTGGGGTCGAGCATGCAGATCGCGCTGTTTGTAGCTCCTGCTCTGGTGTTTTTGAGCTACGCGATCGGCCGTCCGATGAATCTGTTGTTCACCAGTTTTGAAGTCGTAACGGTAGGGCTTGCTGTTCTAATAGTGAGCCTGGTCGCGGTGGACGGCGAATCCAACTGGATGGAAGGCGTGCTGCTGCTGGCGGTCTACGTGATCTTCGCGATTGCTTTTTTCTTCTTACCCTCTCACCCTCTGGCCGCTGAAACGGCGGCGCGCTACTCGGGTTGAGGTGGCTCGCCAATCAATTAGTCTTGTTAGAAGCCTGGCTGCGAAGGTCCTTGATCATCGCGCGAATACGTTCGGCGTCCTTCGCCGTGGGCGCGAGCTTGAGGTACAACTCCAATTCGTTAGCCGCAGCTACAGAGTTCTGCTGCTCAATGTAGACCGCTGCGAGGTAGCGGTGAGCCTCGATAGCATCATCGCCGCCAATGCTGATGGCTTGCTTCAACTCTTTTTCGGCTTTGTTGTAAATGGCTAGGTTTACGAATGCCTTGCCGAGATGGAGGTGAGCAGCGGAAGATGAGCTGTCTTTTTGCGCAGCGCGTTGCAACTCGGTTGCGGCTGATACATAGTCTTTCTTTTGCAGAAGCAGGATGCCGTAATTGAGCCGCGGAGTGAAAGCTTCCGGTGCAATCTTGAGAGCCTGACGCAACGCCCCCTCTGCCTTATCGAGCTTCTTGAGCCTCATGTATTGCAGCCCCAACTCATTCAGCGCGGACATGTAATTCGGATGGATCGTCAGCGCTTCTTCTAACTTCTCAATCGCCTTCGCGCGATCTCCTAACTGCCCGGCTTCCAATGCCTCTTTGTAAAGCGTGCGCGCGGCTTCGGGAACGCCTGCCGTAGAAGCATCAATGGTTCCGGACTGTCTTACCGCGCCCTGCTTGGTGCTGAGCGTTATCTGCACTGTTAAGGTCTGCCCGGTATCAGTACGTCTTCGCGGAAGCTCAACTATGTCAACCGTCTCGTACGCGATTTCGAACTCGCTTCCAGCATCCACCGTTATGGTGTAGGTGCCGCCCTTCAGACGAAGGAAAGTGAATGCGCCGTTATCGTCGGACATCCTGAACTGGTCGCCGTTTATGCTGCGTAGCCTCACCTTGGCTCGTCTGTCCAGCCGCCGCCCGCCGCTGACAAAAATTGTTCCCTGAATCGTATTCCTGCCTCCGGTACCGGGGTCTCCGGGGTCAGCGTCAATTCCCCCGACCTGCGCCCGTGAAGAGGAGGCGCACAAAGCAATCAATGACGCGGTTAGTATCGACCGAGAAATCGTCGCAACCCCCCGCGAGCGGAATGCCGTGAGCGACGAGAGGAACATATCCCGACCTCCTTGGTTCGAATGAGCGATGATTGTTGAAAACAGCTTCTGAGGATGCAAAAAAACCGCGCTGATCATACCACAGATGCGCGCTTGATCAATAACGCAGACGGCGCAAAACGCGCCCTCGTTCCCCACGATTCTCTCCGTTGGGAAACCGGATACCGGTTGAATCAATTCGCTGCGCGCTGATACCAGACGATATGGTCACCGTCGTTTGCCCGGTCGGAATAGACTGCCGTCTCGTAGTCTACAGAGCGCATGCGAATGCGCGGTAATTCGAGCAACGCATTGTTTGAAAGCAGAAAGCCGCCTGGCCGCAGCATCCTTTCGATATTGGCTAGGGCGAGGCTCTGCTCGAACACATCGTAGTACACGAGAATGTTGGTGGCGATTATCAGATCGAATCGCTCACCGACCGTTAGGTCGAGCCGCTGCAGAACTATGTTTATGTCTTCGGACGAGACCGAAGAAACTGCGGCGGGTCGAATCTTCAAGGCGCGAACTCGAATGTCCTTTAGAGTCGCAGGAACGGCGACGGGCTTTATAGATTCACCAATGCGGTCGCCGAACGTCGACCAGTAGTCTGCAAGCCCGCGCTTCCACTGCGGGTCGCTGGGCAATTGCACGACGTAGCTGATGCCTCGAGCTGCGCGAGCGCGAGCGCGCCTGAGATGGTCGTTTATGCGCGCACTCAGATCGAGCGTAGTCACGCGCAAATCGCCCGGACGAGCAAGCTCCAGCCGCATCAACGAATCAATCGCCGCAAAGGGTTGAATGGTCTGTTGAGGATAGAAGTCATAGCCGTCCTGCTTGTCCGTGAAATCCAACCCCGGTCCGATTATGGCGACGCGGCGCACGCTCCCGGGCGCAAGCAATCCTTTTGCTTTCATTGAAGCGAGCGACCGCTCAATCGCGAAGTTAGGCGCTAGCGAAGTGTCTGACGACAGGCCGCGATCACGAAAGAGCTTCGAGCGCTGTGCGAACTCCTCGCTCGGATCGCCGAGCATGCGCGCCGACTCAAGCATTTTTCCGTAGCTCGCCTGCTCACCCAGAACTCGCGCAAGGCCTTTGAGCAGGTACTGCTTCAGGCGCTCGCGCGAAGCATCGGTCTTCACGTCGTAGCCTCTTGCCTCGAAAAGGCGCCGAGCTAACAGCAACCGCTCGTTGTTACCCGGCGCAAAGATGCCCTGCACCAGGTCGTTCGCGCGCCCATTTATCGCTTCGGCAAACGCAACAGTCTCAGGCGATCTCGACTTCAGCCTGGCTTCGGCCAGCGCTTTGAGCGTGATTCGCGACCTGCGTGTGAAGGAGGTCCCGAACAGCATGAGGTTGATCACAGAATCTTCGTCGCCCTGAACGAGCCGCGCGCGAATCTCCGTATCGCGCCTCGCAGCCCATTTCGGCCAGATAGAGGCAATGTCTGCCGATCCCGCTATCTTCAACTCGGCTGGAACGATTTCGCTCAACGCATCAAGGATAGGTCGAGCCTCTTCGTAAGGTATATAGCTTGCCCTGCGAGCGGATGGCTGGGAGCGCGAAAGAGCAGAGGGACCGGCCAGCGCGATCAGTCCGACCAGCAGCAGCGCTAATGATCTATTGCCCATTGTCATCAGTCTAACATTCTAAAACCGATTTGGGTTTCAAGTTGGCCAAATTCGGCAATGGAATTGTCTTAGGCAAGATAAGAAAATGGGGAGCCGAACGGCTCCCCATAGAACGACACTCGACTCAACGAGAGTTAGAAGATTATCTTGCCTGCAAGCTGGATGTTACGACGCTCTGCCGCGTTCGTCGACAAGCATTCGGGGCGACCGAAGCATGCGGGCACGAAACTGGTAGTTGCCACGTCAGCTTCTCCGCCCGAGACATACAGATTCGCGTGGTTGAAGACATTGTAAGCTTCAAACCGGAACTGCAAGCTTACACGCTCCGTGACCTTGAAGTTCTTGTACAACGCCGAATCAACGTTCCAGAATCCGGGCCTCCGGAAAGCGTTGCGCCCGCTCATATCGGCTGGAAACGGCGGGAACTCGGCCAGCAGATTGGAATCCAGGAACTGGCCGGCGGTCAGGCCGCTCAAGTCAATGAAGCTGTAGCGGTTGGACCCTTGACCTGCATCGCGGTTGACAGATCCGCTGGAGTTCACCGAACCGTTCAGTTGTGCGCGCATGATGGCGCCGGCGACGAGCGAGCTGTCGTAAATGGAGAACGGAGTCCCGCTCCTAAGGTTGAGTATGCCGGTCAGCTCCCATCCATTGACCACCTGGTTGAGGAAGCCTTTGGCGCTACTGACACGAGGAATATCCCAAACAAAGGTGCTAGTGAACCTGTGGCGCACGTCGAAGTCGGCTAAGCCGTAATCGAGGTCAGGATTGAACGGATCGAGATAGCCCAGGTTGAACTGGTTTTGCGGCGCGCTGAAGGTGTCGCTAAGGTTATCTTTCGCCTGCGAAAAGGTGTAGCGAGCAGTCAGGCGGAGACCCTTGTTGGCCAGGTTGCTGCTGTCGACCGACAATACCAGAGCGTTGTAGTTCGACCGCCCGTCGCTGCTGCGGAAGTTGATGCTGGTAGCACCGGCGTTATTCAGTCGCCCAGAACCGCGCAACACCCCGTCTCCAAAGAGGTCTTGCGCGAGAGTATCACCAAGGTAGGCGTTGCCCGTGCCGAGGCGGTTGATGTTCGCGATCGAGTAGAGGCTCCTGCCCGCCGACCCTGTGTACTCGGCAGAAACGATTGTGTTGCCCAAAAGCTCGCGCTGAAACGCCGCGCTCCAGAAGTGAGCGTAGGCGTTGTGAATGTCCGGGTCAACGGCGCGAAGGCTGACCCGAGGAAATGATTTGGTTATTCCGCTTCCAGACAGCAGACCAAAGTTTTCCAGCGTTATCGGAAGATCCGTCACATCGGCACCATTTCGCAGCGCCACCGTAGCGTAGTTCGGAGGATTCTGAATCACGTTGAACGTGACATTCCCGAAGTTGCGCTCGTAGGCCATGCCATAGCCGCCCCTGAGACTGGTCTTTCCATCTCCGAAGACGTCCCATGCCAAACCGATTCGCGGAGCGAAGTTGTTTTTGTCCACAGCCCAGAGTTTGCCAGTGGGGCTGTCTTTGGCGAGTAGTATTCGACCGTTGCGAATCCGCTCGAAAATGTTCGCGCCGTCGCCGAAGTAGAAGTTCGAATCAAGATCTTGATTCGCGTTGTGCTGAGTGCCGTAATACTCGTAGCGAACCCCGAGGTTAAGCGCCACTCTCGGCTTGATTCTCCACGAGTCGTTGAAGTACGCAGCCCACTCGTGATAGCGATTGCTGCGGCTGAAGTTTGGCGAAGTAAGCGGCGTCTGCAGCGTGCACTCTGGAGTCACAATCCTCCCGCCGGTAACGGGGTCATTGAAGCAGGGGAATTTCCCTTGCGGGAACACCGCTACGGTGAAGTTGAACAACTGTCCATCTATCAAGCTCCCGAATGCTGAAGCCTGGTCCGCGCCAAGGGCTGCGTCGGCGTATTCATACGCGCCGAACGTGCGGTTGTCACGAATGTGAACGTACTGCCCGCCAAAGCGTAACTGATGGGCGCCACGCGTCCAGTTCACGTCCTGATAAGCCTGCAGGAAGTTCTGTGGACCGCCGAACGGAATGCCGTTTCCCGGAGAATCGGACAGGTAGCCCGGCAACCTGATTACGTTCCCGTTGAGGAGCTGGTGGCCGGCCACGTCGTCAATGAACAGCGTTGGAACGAGCGGCTGCTCGCCGAGAGGCTGAAGCAGGTTCAAGCGGTTAAACACAACCTTGGTTTGGGAAACAATGTTCGACGCGAACGAATGAGTCACCGAAGTCAGGTAATTCTGGTTTCGGCCGTCCTGACCGGTGTTGAACCCCTGATATGGGCTGAAGCTGATCGTTCCCAGCGGATTTGCGAACTCTTGGAACGCGCCGCGAAAGTAAATTTGCGTCCTGTCGCTCCAGTTGTAATCAAAGCGCCCAACCGTCTGCCAGTCGTTGACCGGGTTGCCCCCGCCCAGATCCTGCGCTCTTTGAGCGCGAACCTGCCCGAAGGCAGGAAGGCTCCTCGACAAGGTAGCGAATGAATTGAGCGGGTCGCCAGTTTCCGGATCAAAGAAGCTGTTTGGGTTTAGGTCAATGATCTGGCCTACGGTTAGAACCTCGCCGTTGATCGGGGAGACCAGCGAGAAGGCGTTGAAGTAGTTTTGGGTGTTTGCATTCGACGCCGCAAGCAGTTGCGCAGTCGGAACAAGACTGATCTCTTCTCCAGTACTGCGAACGCGTGTCCATTCGGTGCTGCTGAAAAAGAACAACTTGTCTTTGATGACCTTGCCGCCCACGGAATAGCCGAACTGGTTTCGGGTGAAAACGCCCTTCGGGATACCGTTGGCGTTATTGTCGAAGCCGTTCGAAGCAAGAGCCGAAACGCGGTTGAACGCGTATAGCGAGCCGTGGAAAGAATTCGATCCGGCTCTGGTCGCAACGTTGACGATCCCTCCAGAGGCGCGGCCATACTCAGCCGAGAAGTTGCTGGTGATAACCTGAAACTCCTGAACTGAATCGAGCGGGACGTTCTGGCCGACTGTTGCCGTGAACGTGTCAACGTTCTCACCACCATCCAGCAGGATATTGGTGCTGGCGGATCGCTGGCCGTTGATCGAAAAGCCGGTCCCTCGGGCCGTGGCACCCTCACTATCTGTCGCATTGCCGGAAATGCCGACCAGCGCATACGGGTTGCGTGTCAATGTCGGCAGCTCTGTGATCTGCTTTTGCGAAATAGTGTCCGCAAGCTGCTGCGACTGAGTGTTGACCTCCACGCCGCTTTCACCGGCCACCACCGTCACAGACTCGGTCGTGCCCGCGGGCGAGAGCGTTGCGTCGATCGAGAGCCTTGCGCCGACCGTAATCTGCGCCTGCTGTTTATAGGGTGCAAAGCCACCGCCGGTAACCGTCATGTCGTAAACACCGGGCTGCAGGTTGGTTATGGTCGCATTACCCTCCTCGTTCGTGGTAGCAGTCCGCTCCGCGCTGGTCGCCGTTGACTTGACACGGACCGTCGCGCCCGGAACCACCGCGCCTTGCGGATCGGTTGCTCTCACTGTTATCTGGCCGGTTTCGGTCTGCGCAAGAGCGGTTACCGGACTAAATGACAAGAGAAGAAAAGTTGTCAGGAGACTTGCGACTGCCTCCCGAAGTGTCTTTCGTTTGAGAGTCATTTCCGTTATTCCTCCCGAAATGTTTGTGGTAGCTGTGCAAAGAACCAACCCACGAGCGTGAGCAATTTCTCGAGCTTCGGGCAATGGTGATCTCTCAAGTAGACACACATTAACTTGCGCGCGCTCCGAACAGGGTTGCGCACGAGCATGTGTTCCGTTGCTTATCGGTTTTCCCGGTTAGGTTTCTTGTCCCGACACTGCGAGTTTGTTGCTACGCTATACCAGGTGTTCCTTGCAGCTTCCCCCTGCGGAATTAGGATGAGAGCGCGGGTTCTTTCCCATCCCTAATGTTGCCTTGTCTCTTGACAAGTTATGGACACGACCTGGCTGGTTCTCAGGCAAGAACAGTGCCTAATGCGGATTTCAGCGGCCCCGGGGGACCAAACTCTACAATCGTGAAACTTATGCAGGGCTCGCTATACTGGCGCGGCCGCGATGTCGAGCGGGAACTTCAAAATTCTGGAAAATCTCCGAGGGAATGGAGATTCGGTGTCTCCAACCGGACCACAGTAGTGAGAAGAGATCGAGTAATGCGTTGCCTTACTGCAAGCCGCCCTCCGGAGCTAGGAGACGCGTCGCGGACGGTTCTACGCGACGGAGAGCGATCAGGCTGACGAGCGTAATAGCGCTTAGCACCGCACTCATCAGCAACAGGCCGTCGATTCCATTCCACTGCGCGAAGCGCCCGCCTATCGCCGTGCCCGCCAGTTGCCCGATTCCAAGGAATACCGAATACAGCCCCATGATCGACCCTCGGTCTTCCGAGTAGTCCTCGGTCGCGTCCGCGAGGTAGGTCAATGCTGCAGGAGTGAAGCCGCTCAAGACCAGGACCTCGATCAAAAGCGCTCCGAGCAGCGGATGGTAGAATGGACTCGAGAAGGACCCAAGGTGATTGAACGCGTAGACGGTCAGCAGCAACGCGAACAATGCCAGGGTCGAAATCAGCATCACGCTCGTTTTGCGATAACGGGCAAGCACGAAGCTCCAGACCAGCAATCCAACCGCGAAGAAGAATGCCAGTATTGCAAACCCGGTTCCGTATCTTTCGGGCGCGATCGTCCCGGTTAGGAGTTGTCCGTCGAAATGATGATTGCCGGTCAACAGGCCTACGCTGTTGTTGGTCCACAGACCAATCAGCGCGAAGATTGAGAGCCACGCTGGAATAAACATCCAAACGGAGGGAGACTTGACGATCTCGCGATAGTGGCTGAGCTTCTTGCGAGCCGCGGCGGCGTGCGACACTGCACGCGCGGCGGAAACGTCGCGCGCTGGACGCTTAACGTCCCTAAGACCCCATGCGAGTATCGCCAGGCTGGCAAGGTAGATCAACGCATTGATGCTAAAGGCAGGGCTCATCAAGGGGATCCCGGCAACTGTTCGAGGCTCGCCGAAGAATTTCCATAAATAGCCTCCCACCACGGCTCCCGCCGCAATGCCGATAACCAGCGTCAGGTCGAAGAACCCAATGATTCGAGCTCGCAGGTTCGGGCGCCCGACGGTTGCTTCGGAGATGTACCCGAGCGTTGCCGGTATGGAACTGCCGGTTGAAAGCCCTGCCAGCAACCGCGTGAACACCAGCAACCAGATCACCATCGTCATAGCCGTTATCTGAACCGCGAGGGCCCCCAACAGCGGGCCAAGGATTATGAAGACCTTGCGCCCGTAGCGATCGCTCATCGCTCCCAGCACAAGGGCGCCGATTAACTCAGTCACAAAGAAAGACGCCAGCACATAGCCTCTTGTGCTGTATGAGATGGGATAGTACCGGTCGTTTATGGCTTCCAGATAGAATTGAATCATCTGGGTCATCGACTGGGCAGCCAGACGCAGGACGAGACTCCCCACGAGGACCGCTATCAGCGAGCGAAGAAGCCGAGTCGCGATGCGCCTGCGCAGAGAAGGCGATCTCGGTTGGCGCGGTTCGGATGCCTCGGAAGCCAGACTCGAATCACCCGGGGTGCTGCGATCATCGGTCGCGAGAGAGTTACTCGACTCTGATAGGTCTTCTACAGGCGAGATCACTTCATTCCCTTCACCGGGACCGGACGTCCGCGACTTCTCTAGTGCGGGAGGGACAACTAAGTAAACCCTGGGTCTGGCGCCACGCCTCGGTTCGCAAGCGCGGGCGGCAGAGCCGTGCTACTGGATGTAGACCTTGATCATCTTGACCGGCGTCACCGGGCGGTCGGACCCGGCGGTTTTTGGTGCTGCTGCGATCCTGTCAACAACTTCGATGCCTTCAGTGACGCGGCCAAAAATCGTGTAGTTGGGCTGAAGCGCGTAGTTCTGGTGCATGATGAAGAACTGACTCGATCCGGTTTCCGGTCGGCCCTTGTTTGCCATTGCCATTGCGCCGCGCTTGTAGCCGTCTTGATACAGCGGCGAGTTCAGATCGACCTCGTTCGGAAGCATGCCTCCGGTCGCGGTCTGTCCGCCGGCGCCGCTGCCGGTCGGGTCACCGCCCTGGATCATAAAGCCGCTGATCACCCGGTGAAAGATCACGCCGTTGTAAAAGCCACGCTCGGCAAGCAGCCGAAAATTCTCGGCAGTCTTAGGCGCTTCGTTTTCAAGCAGCTCAACCTTGATCGTGCCCACATCGGTCTCAATCACAGCAATCGGGTTTTTCTGGTTCGGATCGCGCGCACCGGGCGCGGCCGGTTTGGGCTGATCGGGTGTGCTGGTGCCGCAACCGGCGAACGCAAAAGTCGCGATGAACACGGTAAGAATGGCTGCCGGCTTGAGGCTGGAACCTCCACGCGCCTTCTTCATCAGCTTACGTCCTCCATGCAGAAGCGGCGAGCGCAGGCGCAAGATAGGAACTTACGCCTCCTCGCTCGCCGCCTGAATTCGTTAATCCTTGGCTCGAGACAATCACGCGCCAAAGCTCTCTACTTTGCGCTCGGGTGGTCTTTCTTGTATTTCCCGATGCAGCCGTCGCAGCAGAAGTAGACCTTGCGGCCTTCGAACTCAACC
>JBASRN010000328.1:0-3959 GCA_049273855.1 Blastocatellia bacterium | reverse complement strand
GTGACCATATCCGGCGTGACCCCGAAACGATCCGCAAAAAAGAACTCACCCGTGCGGCCCATCCCGGTTTGCACTTCGTCGTAGATCAGCATTGCGCCGGCACGGTCGCAAAGCTCACGCAAGGCCTGATAGAAACCCGGCTCGGCCATCCGCACGCCGCCCATGGACTGGATAGGTTCCAGGATCACCGCCGCCGTTTCTTTATCGATCATCTTCTCGACAGCTTGAATGTCGCCGAACGGAGCGTAGACGTGACCGGCCAACATTGGAGCAACGCCTTCGCGATACTTCGAGAGCCCGGTTGCCGCAAGCGAGCCAGGCGTGCGCCCGTGGAAGCTGCCTTCAAACGAGATGACTTTCTGGCGCGCGGTCAGCTTGCGCGCGATCTTGATCGCGTTCTCGTTGGCTTCGGTGCCCGAGTTGCAGAAGAAAGTTTTGCTGAGAAGTGGCGGCGCGATTTCGACGAGCTTCTTCGCCGCCCGAGCACGCGTGTCGTTGTACACCAGGTTCGAATAAAAGATCAGCCGGCCGGCTTGCTGTGCAATCGCGCGAACGACACGGGGATGCGAGTGCCCGGTCGAGACTACCGCGTGCCCGCCGTAGAGATCGAGGTAACGTTCGCCCTCGCTGGTGTAGACCCAGACGTCCTGGGCGCTCTCGATCACGAATGGAAACTTTTTGTAGGTGGCGACCTGGTACTGTTCTTCGAGGTCGATAAGGTTTTCGAGTTGTGGTTGTGTCGCCAATCTGTTTCTCCTGGTAGAGGTCTGATCGGAGTTAGCTCTCAGATTCCTACACACAGCGTCTTAAACGCACAGGTCTACCGCCGACCGTAACTGCTGGATTTCGCCTTTCGCGAACTCGACTCTGGTATTAATTGCGTCAAGATGGCTTTGCTGATCGGGTGTGAGGGGTGTCTCATCATCTTTCTTGTACAACTCTGCGAGCGCTATTGCCAAGGCCGGAAGGGTGCTAATGTGCTCGAGTCCCTGCATGCATAGGAGGAGAACTCGATCCAGTTCCTCAATGTACTCGATGGATCGCTGGAACGGGAGGGCTGCCCATTTCATTTTCATCTACCGCTATGTCAACTTCTTATTGGACGGTTATGGCATAAACCCGAGAGGCCATCACGCTTTTCGTGATTGTCCGCGCCACTTTTGCATTTGGCTCGGACAGGCCGCTAATCAGATTCAATCCGCTATGCCAAAACCTCTGGGTTCTATCCGGAGGCTAAATCGCACAACCAGGGATCCGTGATCGCCCCACGTACATCAGCGCTGAGCCGAGTTTTATGCAGCCACTTCTACATACGTGGAATAGCTGCTCGGCTCTGGGATAGCGAAACCTTCAGTCCGCAGCCCTTCCAGATGAAACTCTATGGCCTGTTGGATATTCCTCTCGACCTCTTCCCTTGTTTTGCCGGTTGAACCACAGCCCGGAACATCAGGGGAATAAGCCGAGTACCCTGTGTTTGTCTCTTCCACAATTATCAGATATTTCTTCATCGCTTGAGCCCTGCCTGCTTCAAGATGTTGTTCGCCGTCCCTGGCGCGAGATCATCGCCCGGATTCCCAGGTACCGTCACCAGACCCGGCTTTGTCGGATGCTTGTATTGATGGTGGCTGCCTTTGGTTCTTATCCATTGCCAGCTGTCCTTCTCAATGAGCTTGACGAGGTCTCGTACCTTGACGCCTCAACGACAAAGCTGATGCGTCAAGCGGTCAATTCTTCGTCGTGGCGAACCTCCCGACCGCGCCGTCAATAGGCCGCGCCCCCAGGTCTCACGGATTGCTCCCTGGAAGCATCAAGCCGGTGCGCTCTTCGATGCCAAACATCAAGTTCATGTTTTGCGCGGCTTGTCCCGCCGCGCCTTTCACCAGATTGTCGAGCGCGACGAACACGATTACGGTGTCGCCGCTTGCGGCCCACCCTATATCTACAAAGTTTGTGTTCTTCACCCAGTTGATGTCCGGCGATCCGTCAACGAGTCGAATAAAGAACTCACCCCCGTAAGACTCAGCCAGCAAGCTGCCGATTTGCTCGCGGGTCATCGTCTCGGAAGTCGTGATGTAGATCGAAGCAAAAATCCCGCGCACTACCGGGATCGAATGCGCCTGAAACACAAGCGATGCCCGCGACGCCCACTCCGGGTTTACCGAAGCGAGCAGCTCTTCGACTTCGGGCTGGTGCTGATGCTCGAAGGTCTTGTAGGCGTAGAAGCTGTTCGCGCGCTTGGGATGATGCGTGTTCGCAGCCGCTTTTGCCCCCGAGCCGGACGAGCCGGTTTTCAAATCCGCGATGACCTTTCCCGTCGCTAGCCCCGACGCGACAAACGGGTAAAGGCCTAGCTCGAGCGCGGTCGCAAAACATCCCGGATTGGCAATGCGTGTCGCCTCTTTAATCTGACCGCGATTGACTTCGGTCAAGCCATACACAAACTCGCGCTGTTCTTTGATCGCCGTGTGCTCGAAGCCATAGAACTGTTTGAACACCTCGGCGTCACTTAAACGAAAGTCGCCCGACAGATCGATCGCCTTGACGGAGGCCGGCAGCTTCGGAACAACTTGCATTGCCTGTCCGTGAGGCAGAGCCAGAAAAACACAATCCAGATCGCCAAGCTCGCGCGGGTCGGGCGCGGCTTCGAACTTCAGATCGGTAAGGCGCGTCAGGTTCGGATGCACGGCGTCTATGCGCTTGCCCGCGTGTTCATTCGCGGTGACCAGCGTCAGCTCGACGCCGGGATGAAACAGCAGGATGCGCAGCAACTCGCTCCCGCCGTAGCCCGATCCACCGAGTATGCCTGCCTTAATCATTTGTGTGGACTCACTTCTTTACCGCCCACTGCTCCAATCGCAGCTTCACAAGGCGTCCGAGGTGCTCGCCGCCGTTCACCGCGTTCGCCGCGTCAAGCCCGAGCTCGCGCTTCACGTAGTCCGCACCCATCTGCGAATCGGTCACCGGGCCCGAAACAACGTCGATTCTCACGCCACGAGCCAAGAGCAACTCGCGTCCGCCCCACGCACCCACGAAATCATTCGCGCAAAACACCAGCGCGGCGGTCGCAGACATTATCTCGGCGTCTCCGAAGATCGTGTCCACGCCGTAGCCGCCCAGTAGCCCGTCGCCAAGCTCGATTACAATGCAATCCGGCTCGGCCTCCGCGAGTTTCGAGATGACGCCTTTCGCGACCGGCGCAAGGTCCGCGAGCCCAACCGTCGAGGGCAGCCCGCAATCCAAAAAGCTCATCGTCCTGATCGCGCCGTGGTCTTCCATATTCAGCGTGTCGCGCAGACACGCCACCCCGGCGAGCTTCGCCGCACCGACGCGATGACCCGCGCGCGTCAGGTGCTTGATGATCTCGGTCGCAGCATAAGTCTTCCCCGAGTTCATGCACGTGCCCGCAACCAACACCAGCGGCGCGGTTGTGTCGAGCGTTCCGCGCATCGGCACGGCGTTTTCGGCGATGTTCAGGATTCGTCCGTCGCTCACCGGCATCCCGATCACTTCTACCTCGATCGCGTTGCTCAGGCTGTGATGATGTCCGAGACATTCGCCTACAAGACCGCCCAGGTTGAGCAAATGCAGACGGTCGCCCGCTGTCACGCGTTCAGGCACGTCTCCGACAAAGCCTTTCAGCGCGCGCCTGTAACCAAGCACCCCTGCGATGATGTCTCCGGGGTTGATCTTTGCCATTCGGCCGGTCACCAACTCGAGCGTGTTGTACGTCGCGTTATCGGTGAGCGTGCGGACCACGATCACATTGCCTGCGCGAGCTTCGCACGCCGTGGTGATTTCGAGCTCGTGTGGAAGGCCCAGGTTCACCGTTGACGAAGCGATCTTGTCCACGCGCACGAGGCGAATCTCAGCAGCATCGCCAGAAGCCGAAGACTCGACTGCGCGATTCAAAGTGTTGGTTGCGTAAGTGCTCAATTCAAATCCTCCTCCAAGGTCTTTTC
>JBASRN010000274.1:0-23739 GCA_049273855.1 Blastocatellia bacterium | reverse complement strand
ACAGAACTCACTCGCGTGTGTCTAGCTGTTCAGCGTCTTCTGGCCCGGCCTCCACTCGGCCTGACAAAGCCCGCCGGTTTGAAGCGCCTGGATTACTCGCAAGGTCTCTTCCACCGATCGGCCGATGTTCAAGTCGTGAACGACTTTGTAACGCAGGATTCCCTCGGGGTCGATCACGAAGAGTCCGCGAAGCGCGATCCCCTTCTCCTCGATCAGCACGCCATAGTCGCTGGAGATCTTCTTGGTCGAGTCCGCGGCGAGTGGGTACTTAAGCCCTTCAACACCGCCCTTGTCCCGCGGTGTCTGCAGCCATGCTCGATGCGAGTAGACTGAGTCGGTCGAAACTCCGATGACTTCGACGCCAATTCCCTTCAGCTCATCGTAGCGGTCGCTGAATGCAGTCAGCTCCGTCGGGCACACAAAGGTAAAATCGAGCGGATAAAAAAGCAGAACGACCCACTTGCCTTTGTAGTCCGAAAGCTTGACTGGCTCGTTAAGCTTTTGAATGTTCTTGGTTGAGGCCATTTCAAAGTCGGGGGCTGGCTGGCCTACCTGAGCCCTCTCCATTGCGCTTGCTGTTGCTGACATTCTTCCTCCTGGTTGTTGATATGGATTAGGGCCGGGCAAAAAGCAGCGGCGCCCGGCGGTTAAGCTTAAAAGGACTGGTTATGAATGCATTGATCAACCCGATCGGCATTCAGGACAAAGTCCGGTAAGAGTCAATCGAATCGACTCAGCCTTGAAGTGAGTTCTGCGAGCCGCCGCCCGCATAAGTTCGGCTGCTTCAGACAGATCAAAATCGACCAGCTTTCCGCACTGGGTGCACATCGCATGGTCGTGACGGTGGGTCTCACGGTCATAGCGGCTCGCCGCGTTTCCAAAGGAAATCTCCTGCACGAGTCCGGCCTGCTTCAGGAATCGAAGAGAGTTGTAAACCGTAGCGTAGCTTATCGTCGGCAAAAGCACGCGAGCCTGCTCGAACACCTGGCTAGCAGTCGGATGATGATCGCTTTCGTTTACGACCTGAAGCACAACCCGCCGCTGAGCGGTAAGCCCCTCGGGATCCGCCTTCTGTGTTTTGGCCTTGGCTCTCACCCGTGTTGGCATAGACAAGATTTAGAATAATTCTAAATCTATCATGCTGTCAAGCTGGCTGGCGAACTACCCGACTCCTTGACATGTCAGGAGCATTGGAATAAACCAGTAATCAAAGGCAGTCAACATCTCTAATAGGAGGAACCACCTATGGCTGAAGTAGGCGAAATGGCTCCCGACTTCGAGCTTTCTTCGCACGTCGAGAAGGGCAAGAAGGTAAAGCTGTCAGACTTCCGAGGAAAGAAAAACGTCTTTATTGCGTTCTATCCGCTGGCATGGACTCCGGTTTGAACACTCCAAATGCCCTCGTATCAGGCTGACCTCAGCCGATTCGAGAAGCATGACACCCAGGTGCTGGGTATATCAGTCGACTCCGTTCCCTGCAACACTTCCTGGGCCAAGAGCCTTGGCGGCATCTCGTACGATCTCCTTTCAGATTTCGAACCAAAAGGCGACGTCGCTCGAAAGTTTGGCGCATATCGGGCCGCCGAGGGTATTGCCGAACGCGCTCTATTTCTCATCGACAAGCACGGCAAGATTGTCTACAAAGACATCCACGCGATCGGGGAGCAGCCCGACAACGAAGTGATCTTCGACGTGCTGCGCGCGATGGATTAGTTCGGGCCTGCGGGTTAGGAGTTGAGGGCAGTCTTCATGTGTCGAGCCCTGCCCCGTCGCCTAACCCATAAAGGCCCAACCACACAATTCTATGTCAGAGCTGTCAAGAAAGTGTGTCCCGTTCACGCCGTACGAGCGCGAGCTCTCGCGGGCGACGGTTGCGATTGTCACTGCCGGCGGCGTTCACCAGAAAGATCAGCAGCCCTTCAACATCGCCGACGAGCTGGGCGACCTGACGTTCCGTGTGATCGAATCAGATGTTCAAGCGGCAAACTTGATGGTCACTCATCATCATTACGATCACGCTGATGCCGACAAAGACGTCAATGTAGTTTTTCCGATCGACGCGCTTCGAGCGCTTGCCGAAGAAGGTTTTATAGCAGGACTGGCGCGCGCGCACGTGGGCTTTATGGGCTACACGATGCGGCTCAAGCGTATGTATGAAGAAACCGCGCCGCAGATCGCTGAAGAGATTGACAGCAAGGCTCGCGCGGACATCGTGGTGCTCACCGGCGGCTGACCTAACGTCTGTCACCGCACGGTTGTTGCGGTCCAACGCGAAATCGAGATGCGAGGAATGTCCACGGTGCTGATCACAGTCAGCCCCGAGGCTTCGAGACAGATGCGCCCGCCCCGTGCGCTCTATCCAAAGGACTTCAAGATCGGCAATGCACTCGGACGCCCCGGAATGACGGAGCTTCACAAACGCGTTCTTCGCGATGCGTTGAGTTTGATCAAGGAGCCCCCGCGCCCAGGTGAAATAATCGAGCGCGACTATCCGGAATACGCAGCGGCCATTTAGCAGTTACTAGTCAGGCCCGGCGGGATCACCCTTCGAAGACTTCTTCAATAGCTCACCAATCTTGCTCGAAAGACCCCCGCCTCTCAGGCCCACCCCCCTGATAATTCCCTCTCGATCTATCAACACCGTGTGCGGGATCGCGGTTACCCCGTAAAGCCTCGCCAGTTTGTTGCCCCAGTGAAGGCCATCGTAGTATTGAGGCCACGTGAGTCCTTCTTGCTTCACATAAGCATCAAACGCCCCGCGGTTCGAATCCAGATTCACTCCGATGATTACGAACTGGTCCGCTGAATACTTCTTCCAGATCTTTTTGACCTGCGGCATCTCGACGCGACACGGCCCGCACCAGACGGCCCAAAAGTCCAGCAGCACGATCTTGCCTCTGAGCTTATCCAGCGAAAGTTCGTCGCCCGCCGTAGACTTGACCTTGAATCCTCGCGCGAAGGATTCCCCCGCAAGCTTCGGGTTTGCGACCATCCTGCGCGCGTCGTCCGCGTCTGGCGTTGAGGGTTCGCGTTCCAGATAGGTCTTTAGGGCCGCCACGCCCTCAGCTTCCCTGCCCGCCTTGATCAGCGCGCATCCAAGATTGAAATAAGCCTTCGACAGTTTGCCTTTGCTCAGATCGACCGCGCGGCTGAGCGCGACGACCGCTTCGTCGTAGGTCTTCTTTTCTTTGAGAAGGAAGAGTGAAACGCCCAGCGCGTTGTACAGATCGGCTTCGTTCGACGGCTTAAGATCGACCGCTTTCTGGAACGCCGCCGCTGCGTTCTTGTACTCGCCAAACCGAAAGTAAATCTGCGCGATCGACTGATGGCACTCCGGGCACTTGTCTCCGCGGAGGGTCGCCGCCTTCTTGAACTCGTCGATCGCGGCTTCAGGGTCGCGGCGCGCAAGTTCCGTAGCCCGTTTGAAGGTCTGTTTGAACTCTTCGCTCGTCTCCATCGCAGGATTGTGAAACCCCTCCTGCGCCGCTGTTCCGCGAGACGATAAGGCCAGAGCCAGCACCAGGCCGCACGCGACCGCACATGTCCTTGTATTGGCCTGAAGTTTCATCTTTGGAATTTCAACTGATTTGCAATTTCGTTCGGCGGGTGTCGGGTCAAATTCACTTGAGTTTCACCTCGACGCGACCGCCGTCCTTTTCGTCCGAACTTCTGAGCCTGCTGATAACCAGCGTGAGCCCACCGCCGCTTGCCGCTTCGCCGCGCAAAAGAAAGTACAGCAGCCCCTGCCGGGATTCGCCCGCCGAAAGCGGCGCTTTCACGTCAAACGCGTACGAAGCGAAATCATCTCGGGACTGCTTGTACAGAGCCTTGCTCCACGCCGACACATCGTAGTAGGAAAGCGCTTGCTTGAAGGCGCGCTCGGGGCCGGCCGATCCGAAGCTGCGACCGCCAGAGGTTCTCAGCTCGAATCGCGCCCTGCGCAATTCAATCGGGGTTTGTTCGGCGTTCTTCAACTCGACGCGCACCGGAACGATCCCGGCCAGGATGAGGTTCGCGTCGAACGTATCGCTCAGCCAGTCTTCATCGTCGACCACCGAAGCGCGGATGGCGAGCGCGTTTGATGTGACTTGTGATTCGTTTACGGCGCGCGGGACTTCGATGTGCGGCTTGACATTAAACGGCTTGCAGCTCGAAGCGAAGGCGGCGAGGAACACGATCAACGCCGGCAGAAATGGACTTCGGGGGCACGTGCGTTGCGGCCGTTCTCCTGGGTGCGCTACACCTGCCGTCCCCACTTTGCGCCGCGTTTTCATCGTCGTGATGCTATGTCACCCTCAACAGTGTGTCAACTTGCGACGTTTGTCGCGGCTATGCTAACGTGGCTTCTTTCCGCAGGCGACTGGATTCGCATCCTTAAACGCTTATGATCAGGTCATACAAAGGCATCAGCCCGCGAATCGTCGACACCGCGTTCATCGAAGAAAGCGCGCAGATCATCGGCGATGTCGAGGTCGGCGCGCACTCGAGCGTTTGGTTCAACTGCGTGCTGCGGGGAGACTGCTACCACATTCGCATCGGCGAGAGCACCAATATTCAGGACGGCACCGTCATTCACGTGACTCAGGGGCGCTTTGCCACGATCATCGGGGACTTCGTGACAGTAGGCCATTCGGCGGTGCTGCATGGATGCACCATCGAGGACCGCTGCTTGATCGGGATAGGAGCGATCGTACTGGATAATGTCACGATCGGTGAAGAGTCGTTCATCGCTGCCGGGTCGCTTGTCACACCGGGAACGTTGATTCCGCCGCGTTCGATGGTGATGGGCGCGCCTGCCAGGATCCGCCGCCAGGTTAGCGACGAGGAAGTGGCGCGGATAAACGAGCACTGGCAGCACTACGTTGAGTACAAGAATCAGTATTTGGTGGAGCGAGAACGAGAATTGAAAATTGCAAATTGAAAAATGGGATTTTAGATTGGGATGAGGGTGAGTAGTGATGCCGGATGAATTATCAGAGCGCCTTATCAACTTTGCAGCGCGCGTGGGCAAGGTCGTTGATGCACTTCCTGATACGCGAATGGGTCGCCACATAGCCGATCAACTGGTCCGCTTCGGCACGTCACCGGCGCCGAACTACGAAGAGGCACGTGCGGCTGAAAGCCGCGCCGACTTCATTCACAAGCTCGGAATCTGTCTTAAGGAACTACGGGAATCTCGCTGCTGGATTCGCCTGATTGTAAGGACTGAGCTCCTGGCGGGCCATCGAATGAGTGATTGATTGATGAATGCGATCAGCGTTGCAGAATAATCGCCCAATCGATTGTCACGGCAAAGGAGAATAGAAACGACAAGAGATAGCACCAATCTTCAATTTGCAATTTTCATTTTTCAATTTTCAATTCCCAGCTTTTAAGTCGATTGGTTGTTCTATGATCACCAAAGTTCGAGGCACACAAGACATTCTACCTTCTCGGTTCACCGATAAGGTTGACGCGCAGATCGAGCGCTGGCTGCTGGTCGAGCGCGCTGCCCGCGAAACCTTTCAGCGATACGGCTTCTCCGAGATTCGAACGCCCATCATTGAGCGAACAGAGCTTTTCGAGCGCGGGGTCGGCGCTGAGACCGATGTGAACAAGGAGATGTACACCTTCGAAGACAAGGACGGCGAGCGCGTGGCTTTGCGGCCCGAGTCCACCGCATCGGTCGTTCGTGCGTACATCGAGCACGGGATGTCCAACCAGCCGGGACTGACCAGACTTTTCTACATCGGCCCCCACTTTCGCCGCGAGCGTCCGCAGAAGGGCCGCTATCGTCAGTTCGCGCAGATCGGAGTCGAGGTACTTGGTCAAAGCGACGACCCGGCCATCGAAGCCGAAGTCATCGAAATGCTCGACTGGTACTTAGCCCAACTTGGCATCACCGACACTCAACTGCTGGTCAACTCGATCGGCGACGAGAACTGCCGGCCGGCATATATCGCGCGCCTCAGGGAAGAGATAGGGAGGCGGCTCGACAATCTCTGTTCGAGCTGCAGACAGCGATACGAGACGAACCCGCTGCGCGTGCTCGACTGCAAAGTGGAATCGTGCCAGCAATACTTGAGCGAGTTGCCGTCGATCACGGATATGCTTTGCGGGCCGTGTCGTGTTCACTTCGCGGAGTTCCGCTCGCTACTTGACGAACGCGCCATCAAATACACGATTGCGCCGCGTCTTGTTCGCGGGCTCGACTACTATATGCGCACCGCGTTCGAGATCACCGGCGGCAAGCTCGGCGCGCAGAACACGCTCGTAGGCGGAGGGCGCTACGATGGTCTCTCTCAGTTGATCGGAGGGCCGCCCGCAAAGGGATTCGGGTTCGCGCTCGGCGTCGAGCGGCTTGTTATGAGCCTGCCCGCCGACGCGATCGACAGCGGCGCTTCCGGTCCTGCGGTCTTCATTGCCTACATCGGCGCTGCAGCGCGTAACCATTCATTCGCTCTGGCCAGGCGCCTTCGCCAGGCCGGGATTCGCGTCGTAGTTGACCTCGAAGCGCGCAAGCTTAAGAAGGCGCTCGCTGTCGCGAACAGCCTTGCCGCGCGCTACTCCCTGGTTGTGGGAGACGACGAGATCGCAAGCGGCAGCTACAAGCTTCGCGATATGACGAGCGGCCAGGAATCGATATTGGACGAGCCTGAACTGACAAGACTCCTGATCGGCTGACAAATCTTATGCTTGATAATCTCGGTAATCTGAAGCGCTCTCATTACAGCGGGGACCTGCGCCCTGAGCACGCCGGCGAGATGGTGACGCTTATGGGATGGGTCCACCGCCGCCGCGACTTCGGTCCGTTGACCTTTATCGATCTGCGCGATCGCGAAGGCGTCGTACAGGTCGTCTTCGACGAAGAGAAGAACGCGGAATCACACGCGCGGGCAAAGGAGCTTCGAAGCGAACACGTGATCGCGGTCGCCGGCAAAGTCGTAATGCGCGACAAAGACCAGATCAACCCGAAAATCAAATCGGGTCGCATCGAAGTAAAAGCGCGCGAGCTCCACATTCTGAACGACGCCAGGACGCCGCCTTTCGAGCTTGACTCAACCAAGTCGAGCGAAGAGGTGCGGCTGAAGTATCGCTACCTCGATCTGCGGCGCGAGAAGATGGCTTACAACATCAAGCTTCGACATCGCGCCGCGCTTGCAGTCCGGCGTTTCATGGACGAGCACGGGTTCTACGAGATCGAAACACCGATGCTTATCAAGACGACTCCCGAAGGCGCGCGCGACTACGTGGTGCCCAGCAGGCTTGCGCCCGGATGCTTTTACGCGCTGCCGCAGTCGCCTCAGATTTTCAAGCAGCTTCTGATGGTTGCGGGCTTTGACAAGTACTTTCAGATCGCGCATTGCTTCCGCGACGAAGATCTTCGCGCCGACCGGCAGCCCGAGTTCACCCAGATCGACGTCGAGATGAGCTTCGTGCGACCCGCAGACATCTTCAAGGTGATCGAACCGCTGATGGTCGAGCTCGCGCGGCTGATCGACATCAAGGTCGATCTTCCCTTCCCTCGCTTGAGCTACGGCGAAGCGATGCGACGCTACGGTTCGGACAAGCCGGACACCCGATTCGCGATGGAGCTGATCGATCTATCGCCGTCACTGGCCGATACGGAGTTCACTCCGTACAGAACTGCGCTGGACTCGGGGGGCCAGGTCAAGGCGATCAATGTGAAGGGCGGGGCGAAGTATTCGCGAAAGCAGCTCGACGAATTGACCGACACGGCAAAGCGGTTCGGTGCAGGCGGCCTTGCGTGGATCAAGACTGCGGAGTCCGGCGAAATCACCTCTTCGCTTGCCAAAGCACTCGGCCCGGAGAAGGTCTCAGAACTGGCTTCCGCGGCCGCTTCCGCGGCGGGCGACTGTCTGTTGATCGTCGGCGCAAAGCCTTCGACGGTTGCGGCGAGCCTCGGCGCGTTGAGGCTTGAAGTCGGCGAGCGGGAAGGCTTGATCGATCAGAACAAGTTCAACTTCCTGTGGGTCGTCGACTTTCCGATGTTCGAGTTTCACGAAGAGGACGCGCGCTACTATCCGATGCACCATCCGTTCACAAGCCCGCGCGACGAAGACCTGGATAGGCTTGAATCGGATCCGAGCTCGGTCCTGGCAAAGGCTTACGATCTGGTGCTCAACGGCGTGGAGCTGAGCAGCGGGTCGATTCGAATCCACCAGCGCGAGACTCAACGGCTTGTTTTCAAGGTTCTGGGGATGAGCGAAGAAGAGGCGCGATCGAAGTTCGGATTTCTGCTGGATGCGTTGGAATACGGAACGCCTCCCCACGGAGGGATGGCTATAGGCTTTGACCGGCTGGTGATGTTGCTGGCGCGCGAGAAGTCGATTCGGGAGGTTATAGCCTTCCCAAAGACGACCAGCGCGACGGACTTGATGATCGACTCGCCCAGCCCGGTATCGGAAGAGCAGCTTCGCGAGCTGCATATCAAGATCGCCGATTGACAGACTCTTCTCTACGCACCCCTCCGCGTCTCAGCGTCTCTGCGGTTAGTAGGCGCCCCGCGACCCTGACCATTGGTAGATGCACGCGACGCTGACTAACCGCGGAGACGCAAAGCCGCAGAGGTTTGCGCAGAGAAGACTCCCTATTGCCCGAACTGTGACCAAACCGAAACGAAAACGATTCCGGATAGTGAAGGTCTTGCTGATCAACACTCTCCATTCCGAACTGCCGGGTTATGGTTATTGGAGCATTAGGCTTTGACAAGACGAGGCAGCATTATGTGTAGAAATATCAAGACTCTCTTCAACTTCGAACCGCCAGTTACAGAGGACGAAATCCGAGCTGCGGCGTTGCAGTTTGTGAGAAAGGTCAGCGGCTTCACAAAGCCATCGATGGCAAACGAAGCCGCCTTCCAATTTGCTGTCGATGAGGTCGCCAAAGTCTCCAGCGTCCTTTTGAGTTCGCTGGAGACACACGCACCACCAAAGGATCGAGCAGAAGAGGCAGCCAGAGCGCGGGCGCGGGCCGCACTGAGGTTCCCGACGTGAACAACACTCCGCCACCTAACCAGCCCGCGCCGCCCGCTAGACCGGCCCGTCGATCGGCATCTCGTGAGGCCAGTCTACAAGGGGCGACTCGATCCGGAATTGATCAAAAGGGATTTTGATATTGAAGCTAGCAGCTAAAATGCTTCAGTTTCGCCGCCAGCTCTGTTCTGCACTGGCTATCGGAAAGCCAATTAATGCGAGAACAAAATTAATGTTTGCCTTGCTAATATTCATTCTTTCATATTCAACGAAATGCTTACACGCAGTTGATCTCGCGCCCGTTATCTACACCACTCGGGAACCCTTAGGCTCACTGGCCGATTATTATGATACTAGAGCATCTTCAATCTTGAAGGGAGAAGGATTACTTGGGCCTTACAGCGAAGATCCGAGAGATACATCTTCTCTGGCGAGGGCTCCTGGCTATCCGATTTATCTCAGCGTAATTTACTCGCTTCTAGGCAGGGACTCTTTTAAGGTCCAGCTCGTTCAAAACGCGCTTAACTCTATTTCGCCCGTGTTGATCTTTCTGATTTCCGGCTTGCTTCTGAGCTGGCGAATCGGGGTAGCGTCAGGATTACTCGCTGCCGTCTCGCACCATCTTTCTTACATGTCGAATTGGATAGTGCCCGATTCGCTAACTCCGATTCTGCTACTTGCAGCGTGCTATCTCATACTAGTTGGCAGGCGGTTTCATAGTTACTCTTACGGGCTTTATGCGCTGGCCGGGGCGATGCTTGGCCTTTCGGCATGGCTCAGGTCAAATACCTGCTGCTCGGTCCTTTCTTAATTGTAATGCTTGTTGTTATTGCCCCTCGGCGCCGGCAAACAGCGAAGCAAGCGGCTCTGATGGCTCTAGTCTCTTTTCTCGTCATATCCCCGATTACGATCAGGAACTATTTGAGGCACGGTGCATTTGTGCCGATAAACATTCAACTGGGTTTGGTGATGTGGGAAGGCATAGCCGTCGCGAGCGGCGATAGATTCGGAGCCGTAGTAAATGACAACGAGGTGGCCCTGCAAGGGGCTGTTATTTACAACAACCCGAGTTATGCGGCGGATTGGTCTACACCCGACGGAATCCAGTGCGACCGCGACAGGATCAAGAAAAGCCTGGATATCATAGCAAAGCATCCAATCTGGTATTCAGGCGTAATGTTAGAGCGCATGGCAGAAATGCTCAAATATTCCGCACACGCACCTTTAGTCAGCAGGGTTGATGAAGGGCAGCGGCGCGAAGAGACCTACATAACCAGGCCTGGATGGCGCTCAACTCCTCGCGACGAATCGAGCCTTGAAGTCGGGAAGAGCTTGTCCCTGCTGCGCCTTCCCACCAGGGCGCTCCAACGAATAACAAAGGAGTCTATGCTTACTTTCATATTCCTGGGCGCAGCAATCATAGTTGCGGCAAGCTGGCGTAGGGGTTTATTTCTCTTAATGGTGCCGCTTTACCACTTGTTATTCCAATCGTTGATGAACACTGAGTTTCGATACGGGTTACCGATACATTATTTCTTATTTGTGTTTGCTGGAACTATATGGGTTCTATTATTGACGGTGTTGTGGAAAGGCCTGCTGAGCATTACGAAGACCGGAGCCGTTGCTAAATAAAGCCAAAGCGGTTTGACTTGTGAGTCCAGCAACTCAGGTTGTTTCGGGTGTGTTGGCGAATTCAGAAATCCTCTCCCATATTATCAAGTTCTAAAGTGCCACCGATATCTCTATAAAGTACGCTTCGCGGATCACCGCTTTGCGCCAAGTGGTAGTAAAGAATCCCTATATTCTTTGTAACCATTTTCCTCAATCTGCTCTTAGCCGTTCCTCCCGAGAAGAACGATTCGGATGTCATCCTCGCACTTGAGACGACGGCATATTTTTGCTCCTGTCTGTGACTAAATGCAAAGCGCCAATCATAGTTAGCTATATACATATCCTCATTGGTCAACCCGATCAGTATTGCTTCAGGGTCATTAGCTAAACTGCGGAATTCCCGTTTCATCAGCGTAATCAATTCCTCCGCTATCAATTGCTGCCGCTTGGTGTCCAGGACCGAAGGACTCAGCGGAACGCTGGGCAATACCTCGATCGATATCCCGTACTTGTCCTTGTAGTGATCAACCAAATCCTGAATTGTTGAAAGCGGAAAATCTTCAAGAGGGACGAAGTATAGTTTGCCGAAACCTCGAAGGGTGCTCTTATCGATCGGGACGTAATTCTTCCCGCTGACACAACCAGCAGTCAGTGACAGACAGAGTGCGAAGAAAGTAGCTGCAAGAGTCTTATGGAGGTTCATTAATCAGACTCGACCTTCGGGAATGTTTCCACCGCTCAGCTATTAGAGGCCTAACGTAGACGGTTCTTTGCGTGGTTTCGCCGCCGGCAAGAACTGGCTGCCGCGCGACCCATGCGGAAGTGAACACCACGCAACGCACCGGTTGACTAAACGGCGGCAGCGATTATATGGGCACTGACTGGGCTTTACAATCCCGCTGGAAGTGGTCGAGATCGATTGAGGCGGGCGTAATGGCGGATGTCTCACTCAAGTTGCGGAAGCGGGGTTGAGCAGTGTCGCGGCGGCAAGGTTGAATTTGAGCATGCTGTAGACCATACCTGGTGTTGTTGGTAGATCGACGTCTGTTGTGGCGGCCGGCTTCGGGAGGAGCTTCCCTTTTAAAGCCGCCCGCAAGAATACAAGTGTGGCCAAATCTGTCAGCCGTGCACCTCCACCAACCAGGGTGGTTTTTCTTGCGACAACTCCTAAGGCCAGATCCTCCGGCTCTCGAGCTACCTCTTTCGGTCGACCAACATGTCAAGCGACAAAGCTCACTTCGTTGGGGGTTTGAAAAGCGGATTCAATGCCCCTATAATCGCCCGCGGTTTAGTCGAACGAGTTCTTTGCGTGGAATTCGCCGCCGAACCAGTCGCTCGATGTGACTCAATGCCCGGCGGCGGCGAAACCACGCAAAGCCTTGTACGTTAGGTGGCCAGGCGTTCAGTCATTCGAAGGATCAGACCATGCCCAGCCTAAAACCGAGAGCGTTCATGAGCTATGCGCATATCGACAACAAATACGGACAGCTCACCGAGTTTCGCGATCGCCTAAGCAACGAAGTCCACGTTCAGACTGGTGAGGCATTTCCAATCTTTCAGGACCGCGATGACATTCTGCTTGGTCAGACGTGGCACCAGCGCATCAAGGAAGCCCTTCAGAAAGAAGTGACCTTTCTGATCCCCATCCTTACTCCTAGCTTTTTCAAGAGCGATGCCTGCCGGGAAGAGCTAACAGTCTTCCTGGATCGTGAGCGGTCCCTTAAACGCAATGACCTCATATTCCCCATGTACTACATCGGTTGTCGGGTTCTAGAGGATGAGCGGCTCCGCGCATCAGACCAGCTGGGCACCGCAATCGCGGCACGACAGTGGGCCGATTGGCGAGGATTGCGATTCGAGCCATTCGAATCTCCGCAGTCATGCAAGGCCATCATGCAGATCGCCTCCCAAATCTCTGCGACCATCGACCGGATTGCGAGCGAATCCCGTGAGATCGAAGTACCTGACTTGGCAGCAGATGAGGTTGGGCAACGCGAGGGTGAGTCCTCTCGGACGCTATCTCTATTCATTTCGTACAGCCACGCCGACGAACGGATAGCAGATCAACTATTGAAACACCTAAAGGTGCTCCAGCGGGAAGGCGTCATCGACGTCTGGCACGATCGAATTATCTCCGCCGGTGACCAGTGGTTCGGCCAGATATCTGACGCACTCGAGCGTGCTCAGATAGTCCTATTCTTGGTGAGCGCGGACTTCCTTGCATCCGACTATTGCTACGACGTTGAGGTCCGTCGCGCGCTCGAGAGACATGCTACGGGAGAGGCGGTGGTGATCCCTGTTATTCTTCGAGCCTGCGACTGGGGAGGATCCCTGTTCTCGAAGTTTCAGGCACTTCCGTCCGACGGGAGGCCGATAACCATTTCGCCAAACCGCGATAAGGCCTTGATGGACGTTGTGCGAGGCGTTAGGGCGGCGGCAACCTTGCTCTCCAAACAGAAGCCACCTAACCCCGCGCTGCAACGGCGGCCTGCACGCAGGCGCCGCTGAGCGCACGCGTTATGCCGAAAGAACCATCTAACTACCCAGCATCTGGAGTTGCCTACGCCGCCAACCTCTCCTTGGAACTTTCAACGCCTCGTTGTTGTGCCTCCCAGCTACCAATCCCCAACCCCAGCCCCAATCCTGGCTGTGCGCGGGCTCGCTGACGCTTAGCGTTACTCTCCCAAGTCTTCCTTCTCCTTGAGCCGCATCATCGTCGCAAGCATAGTAGCTACACGTTTCTCTTTTCCATCATCAACTGCGACGACGTCACCCGCGCATACCGTCAGCGTGCGGCCGGGCTTGAGAACTCGGCCCGTGGCGCTGAACGTTGAGCCTTTGGCCGGTGAAAGAAAATTGACTTTGTACTCGACGGTCAGCACTCCGGAATCGGGCGGCATAAGACTCAACGCTGCGTACCCGCAAGCCGAATCGACTATCGCGGTGATGACGCCGGCGTGAACAAAGCCGTGCTGTTGCGTCAGGTCTTCTCTGTATGCCAGCTCAATAACGACTTCGCCAGGGGACACCCTGGTTATTCGCGCGCCGATCGTCTTCATTATCGTCTGCAGAGCAAAGCTTGCCCGGATTCGTTCTTCAAAGTTTGGGTCCATACTGTGCATAGCGAGACTCCTCAGATATTTTGCACCGCTGAGGAATTATCCCCACCGGTGTAAGACGCTACGGGTTCGATAATCGCTCTATTTCCCCTAATAATGACAACTTTACAGTCGAGGAATAGTTGGAATATCAATTGCTCCGCCCGGGTCGGAGAAGTTTTCCAGAATCTGTTCTCGGGAGGCCGAAATGAAAACGAAGCTGATTCGTGGAGCGATCCTCGCTGTTGCAGCCGTACTCGCAACGGCCTCGGTCGCGGTTCCTCGCAACGCGCTGGCCAGTATGCCCGACGTTGAAAGGGGTCGCAAGCTGTTCAACCAACACTGCGCGAGCTGTCACGGCGTGGACGGCAAGGGGCAAGGGCCTGTCGCGCCTTCGCTGAAAGTAAGTCCAGCCGATCTGACTGTCATTCAGAAGAAGGGCCAGCCGTTTCCTTTCATCCCCGTCCAAATCGCCATCGATGGGGAAAAGACCGAAAGATCGATAACGGCGCATGGCACAGACAAGATGCCCGTCTGGGGAACCATATTCCGGCGAACCAAAGGCGAGCTTGGAAAAGAAGGCGATATCTACGCTCTGACGAAGTACATAGAATCGATTCAGGTGTTCAAGAAGTAGTCGGCATCGATCCGCCGCATCGCAAAGATAATCTAGTGGTCGTTGATTGGCGCCGCCATCCGAGCGCGGTTCACTGTTCGTCCACGATCAGATTCCATGGCACCAGTTTGAAGTTCTGGTTGGCTTTATCATTCACACCGTCCTGGGCGATGAAGACGCCGCGAGGAAACATGAGCCCCAGGTTTGTCGTCGTCACGTAGATGCCATCGGTGTCGGTCACTTCGTCAATCCCGTTCCCCGGCGCGATTCGGAACCTCTTGACATAGGCATTGTCGCCCTCGCGCCGATAGACGATGTAACTGTTGTTGCCCTGGCTCGAAGCGATCAGATAGCCCTTGCCGTCTTTCCCGTATGCGATAGTGAGCCCCTCAACGTCGGCCACAAGAGGGCCTTCCGCCGTCACGCCGTCAACCTTCACTCGATCAAGCTTGGCGTCCGGTTCCGCCTGGTACTTCCATATTGCAACCTGCTCCTCACCTATATAGAGCTGACCGAGTTCGTCGTCCGCAACGCAGCCCTCAACCTTGGTGCCAACCTTGAATCGTCGAATGCTACGGGCGTCGACGCGCTCCTTTCCATTGTCGAACAGCTCGAACTGCTCCGCCATTCCCTGTTGGCTGGTGACGATGTAATAGAACTTATCGGTCTTCCGGCTGTGATACATGCACGCGCCATATGCTTCGATGGTGGCGATGCGACGCGCTGCGACATTTTCCAACCGCCGCGTAGCGGGATTGACGCGGTAGATGCCAATCGAATTGTTACTACGGTTGCTGGATGTGACTAGAGAGACTTTTTCTACGCCGAGCGGGAAGCCGTCGCGGTGATCTACGTTGTTCATCCTGCCATCGGGCAGGAATTGAAGCTGCTTGCCCGCCAGGTCGTAAACCGAAAGGCCACGCTGCTTGTTTGTGCCTATGATGAGGCTCTGGGACTGGTCGGACGGATTGACCCATAACGTCGCGTCGTCCGCGGAATCGCCGCCGGTCGAAACCGGCTCGGTCTCAACGGTCGCAACGACCTCTAACAAAGGTGAACGCGTGACGTCCGCCGCTTCGACTTTTTTGTGCGTCTGCCAGAGATTCAGGGAGACGGGCAGGATCAACAGACACATCATCGGGCATATCGTTAGATAGAGCCGCTGAGCCGTACGGCTCATGAAATCGGATTTCCTTTCACGGTTTCCAGTCATAGCGGACATTTTCGCTCCTTGATTCGCTATTTGGCACATCACTCATGATATACCTAACATTGAAAGCCGACCGCAAGCCTTCTATCCGATGCGCACAGAACGCATCGAGATAGAGCCAAGCGTCACCTTGTCTGCAAAGAATGCGACGTCATCGTCGTCATCCTGCAAGCCCAGCACGTAAAGCAGCGGTAGAAAGTGTTCGTTCGTAGGAACAGCTAATCGCGCTGTTTCGCCCATGTTCTGGTAGTTGATTATTGAATCGTGGTCACGCGAAAGAATCAATCGTTTCAACGTCTCGTCAAATCCCCGCGCCCAGTCATAAGCCACATCTTGCCAGGCAATCATCCGCAGGTTGTGAACCATGTTTCCGCTGCCGACGATCAAGACTCCCTTTCTCCGAAGCGATCTCAACCGCTTGCCAAACTCATAATGGGACGCCGGCTCCCTGGTGCGATCGAGGCTCAACTGGACGACCGGAACATCAGCGTTCGGGAACATCCGGCGCAACACCGACCAGGCGCCGTGATCCAGTCCCCAGTCGAAGTCCAACTGAACCGGAACCTCGTCTACGGTTTCCTGTGCGAGTCTGGCCAACTCTGGTGAGCCCGGAACCGGATACCGCACTTCGAAAAGCTGCCGAGGAAATCCGCCGAAGTCATGGATAGTCCCTGGCCAATCCATCGCAGTCACCCGAGTACCGGCTGTCTCCCAGTGCGCGGAGACGCACAGGATAGCTCGCGGTCTGGGCAGAGACTCAGCCGCCTCGGCCCACGAGCGTGTGAACTCGTTATCTTCGATCGCGTTCATCGGGCTGCCGTGCCCAACGAAGAGCGCGGGCATCCTGGCCTCTGAGCCGGCCAGTTCGGCTAATGAATCGACGAGTTCCTCAGGCGCGATTGACATGGTTTTGGATAGTGTTCTTCTCTGCGGTCGTCTCTGCGTCTCGGCGCCTCCGCAGTTAATTAGATCTTCGTGATGCCTCTCGCCGCAAAGACGCTGAGCCGCCTTCGTTTGACAGACCTTCTCTACAAGACCTCTTGATGAAGCTCAGGGAATACCCGCGACACTTTTCCAAGAAGGTACTCGCCGTACGTCCCGTTGAACTCGTGAACGCTTGCTCGGTCCCATCGCTCTTCCCTGTCGTCGTTCACCGGCGATGTTACCTCGATCGGCTTCACCTCCGCATTAAAGTCAGGGTCGAAGAAAAACGGAGAAGAAAGCCGGTTGTGGCCCGTCGCATTCCTTACGCGATGCGGAGTTGAACGATACAATCCTCCCGTCATTCGGTCCAGCATATCTCCGATGTTGCACACAAACGAGCCGCGCACGGGCGGCGCATCGACCCATCCCGACCGGGACTTCACCTGAAGCCCACCGAAGCCATCCTGCTTGAGAATCGTCAGCACCCCATAATCGGTGTGTTCGCCAACTCCCCAACCCTCTTGTTTGTTTGGCGGCGACGGATCAACCGGATAGTTGAAGATGCGAAAGAGAATTAACGGGTCGGACATACAGCGGTCAACAAAATAATGCTCGTCCAAGCCGAGGCTCAACGCGACGCCGGTCATCAGCACATGTCCGAGCTTCGTCATCGCCGATATGTAATCGAGAACTGTTTCTCGAAACATCGGGATGTTGGACGGAAAAAGATTGGGTCCGTGCATCGGCGTTCCGGCTTTCACGAGCGGGTGATCGCTACTGAGCTCCGAGCCGAAATAAAAGCCCTCTTTTAAGTCGGGCCTGCCCGAAGTCAGCTCTCTACCCACAGGAAAGTATCCGCGCCAGGCTTTGCCGCCTTTGGCCATGCCGATCTCGAGTTTGGTTTCGAGGTCTTGAGCAAAAAACTGGCGGCTGACATTCTCAAGACGAAGCTGAACTTCCTCATCGACCCCGTGCCCCACGATGTAGAAGAAGCCGACTTCGCGGCAAGCGTTCCCGATCTGCTCGGCGACCTGGCGCCGGCTCGCGGTGCCAGTCATCAGAGGGCCTACGTCTATGATCGGAAGTGGCGAAAACTCAGTCATGGAGCTACTCTTTGCTGCGGCAACGGCTGTGAGTTGCACGAGAGAAACACCCGGGCGAATGATACGGGTGCGAGGAAACGTGATCAAGTTGCAACCTGTACGGGCGTCCCTCTGTGGACGCCCGGCTACCCAGGAACGCCTTCCCAACCAAGGGGCGCCCAAGGAGGGACGCCCGTACAAGGTAATCGATGACGGACGCGAACTTCGACGTTATAACGTTTGACTGCTACGGAACCCTGATCGACTGGGAGAGAGGCATCGTGAATGCGTTTCAATCGGAAGCGGCGCACGATGGCGTTCAACTTAGGCATTCGGACATCGTTGACGCGTACCACATCGAAGAACCCGTCGTTGAAGCCGGGGAATTTCGCACCTATCGCGAGGTGCTCACTGAGACAGCAATGCGAGTCGCCGCGCGGCTCGGCTGGAACCTCGATCCGGAACGTTCAGCGTTCCTCGCCGCGAGCCTCCCCGGGTGGGAACCGTTCGCCGACACCAACCCCGCGCTTGAACGGCTCGCGCGACGATTCAAGCTGGGGATCCTTTCGAACGTCGATGACGACCTGATAGCCGAGACGCGGCGGCACTTCACCGTAGACTTCGACCTGATCGTCACCGCGCAACAAGTCCGGTCTTACAAGCCATCCCACAATCACTTCAAGACCGCGCTCGAGCGATTGGAGGGCAGGCGCCTATTGCACGCAGCGCAGAGTTACTTTCACGATGTGGTGCCGTGTGCGGAGCTTTCCATCCCAGTGGGGTGGGTGAATCGCAAGGGCGAACGGGCGGATTCGGGCGGGCCTCAGCCGACCTACGAAGTGCGGAACTTGAGTGAGCTTGCGGACTTGCTGCGGGCTTAGGCTGATGCTTCCTGAATTGCTTTGATCACTTCGTCGTCGCCGGGCCGGAACACCGGCACCACTGATCTGCGATAGCGGATCACGCCCTCGCCATCAACAACTATTACGGCGCGTTGGGACCCTCCGAGGAATGACTTGACGTTCAAGAGCCGAGTCACCTCACCCTTCTCGTCCGCAAGCAAGGTCTGCGGCAACCCGTGGTGCTCGGCGAACTTCTTGTGTGATTCGACGGACCCGACCGAAACGGCCGCGACCACTGCGCCGGTCTGCTCGTAGTCCGCCCAGTTATCGCGCATGCTGCACATCTGCTTTGTGCAAACCGGCGTTTCGTCCCTCGGGTAGAAGACCAGCGCGACGACCTTGCCGCGATGATCGGACAGTCTCCATGGCTTATTGTTCGCGTCTTGCACCTCGAAGTCAGGTGCAAGCTGCCCCACTCCGCTTCCGGTTCCGCTCTGTGCTGCTCTGCTCATCGCTTCACTGTAGGTCGCACCGGCCGCGACATCCTTTCGCTGGGAGATTTCGAACGCGCGAGAATTGTCCGCTGCGCTCCTGAGAAAATCAAGCGAGACCAGGATACCGGTGGAATATTCTCGTCCGATCTCAGATAATCGAGGACGAACCATGATCTGTCATCACTGCAAGCACGAGATCAAACTCGAAGACCCGGTCGCTCGCGCGGACGAGTGCCCGAGTTGCGCCTCCGACCTTCACTGCTGCTTGAACTGTCTCCACTACGATCCAACCATGAGCAACCGATGCCGCGAGCCTCAGGCCGAGTGGGTTTCTGATCGTGAGAAGGCCAACTTCTGCGACTTCTTTACACCTGACAAATCTGCTACGGCGGGCGGGCTAAACAAACCTGCCAGCGGCGCGCGTGAAGCATTCGACGGTCTGTTCAAGAAGTGAACGCCCTTGGCTTTATCGTCGGATCGCCAATCAGCAACCAAAGCAACAAGAAATCCGTGCAAATCCGTCGAATCTGTTCCATCAGTGATGGTCTATGCGTTCGGAAGAATCGTTTTTGCTAGTGGCACATTGACCGCTGATAACACTGGTCCGACGAATCAGCACGGAAACAATCCCATCGTCATCGGGATTGTTTTTCCTTATCGCTACCTTTGGACCACTGAAACTATCAGACATTCGCGGGACGAATCGTGTCGTCGGGGCCGAGCGAGTATTGCAAGGAGGCGAGCCGGCTCTGCGCCCGGGCGATGTCTCGGAGCGTGATGATGCCAAGCAGCCGTGTGTCGTCCGCTCGCGACACGACCGGGAGCTGGGAAAGCTCCCGTTGCGCGAGCTTTAAGACGACCGTGTCAAGCGTCTGGTCGGGATGCGCGTGCACGACTTTCCGAGTCATCGCATTTTCGATCAGCTCGTCGCGCCGGCCCTCCGCTTCCAGTCTTCTGAGATCATTCGTCGTTATCAACCCGACCATGTGGCCGTCGCGAAGCACGGGGTAGCCGTTGAACTCCAGTTGGCCCACCACATCCAGCGCTTCGGCGATAGTTATGTCCTCGGGCAGCGTCACCACATCCTGGGTCATCACCGACGCGGCCGTTATTCGAGACAACGCGTCCGTCCTTGGCCCGCTACCCAGATGTATTCCGTCCTGGAACAAGAACGATTCGTAGATCGACAACGGCGAGAGCCTCGATGCAACCGCATAAGCGATCGCATTGGCGATCATCAACGGAAGAATGATCTCGTAGTTGTAGGTCATCTCGAAGATCAATAAAATCGACGTGATCGGCACACGCACAACCGCCGCGAACATTGCACCCATTCCAACCAGAGCAAACGCGCCGTGAGCAATCATCGAGTTCGGCTCTATAAATATCAGCAGATGCCACACTGCCGCGCCCAGCATGCAGCCGACAAACATCGACGGCCCGAGCACCCCTCCAGACATTCCCGATCCGTAGCTGATCGAGGACGACAGCACCTTGGCAAGCATCAAGGCCAGCACCGCTGTCAGCACCATCTGGTTCTCGCCTCGCAGCACCGTTCCAAGGAAGTCGTATCCGATCCCAAGCGCATTCGGTTGCCACAAACCGATCAAGCCGACCAGCGCGCCGCCCAGGGCGGGCTTTGACCACGACGGAACGTTCAGGCGATCGCGAAAGGCCATCCGCAGCCAAAGAATGAGCTTCGAAAAGATGACGCCAACGATGCCCGCCGTTATTCCAAGCGCGGCATAGGCTATCAGCTCCGGCGGCCGGTTCATCGCATAAACGTTTGCCCCGAGGAAAAGCGGGTTCGGACCCAGCAATGCCCGCTCGATCGTTGCCGCGATGACTGCCGCGATCACGATCGACGCCGCCAGCTTCTGATTGAGGTCGCCAACAATCTCTTCAAGCGCAAAGGTAACCGCAGCGATCGGTGTATTGAAGGCGGCGGCAATTGCAGCGGCAGCGCCCACCGGAAGCTGGTTCATTTGCTTGCGGCGAGGAATCGAAAACAGCCTCGCGATCAGGTTCGAAAGCGCGGCGCAAATTTGAACCGTAGGACCTTCGCGGCCGAGGCTTGCGCCCGTGCCTACGCAAAGCGCCGAGATGACCGCCTTCCCTGCCGCGACCTTCATCCGAACCCGGCCATAGTCCATCGAGTACGCGATCTTTACCTGAGGTATGCCGCTCCCGCGCGCATCCGGCACAACGAAGTGAATCAGCAATCCGGCAGCAAGCCCGCCCGCAGTCGGAATGATCAGCATCCACGCCATGCGGCTCGGACCCTGAATGGCGATAGCGCGTTCGATCAGGTTCGCCGAAATCAACTTGATCAAGAGGTGGTAGCTGACAGCGACCAGCCCGCAGGCGATCGCGATCGTAACGGTGAGAACGAAGTACTTTTGATTGGTTGGGAGCCGGAGCCTTTGAAATATGCGCGTAGCGCCTAACTCGACGCGATACCATCTCTTTGTGAGTTCCGCTTGCTCCAATTACTCGCTCACTCGATAAGATCGAAAGGCCGCTCACGTCCGGGCTCCGCCGAGGCGGCTGCTGAAAGATGGGAGTTCGCCAGCAACCCGCGAAGACAGGAAGCTACAACAAATTAGTCAATGCAATTGTCGGCTTTCGTGCTCCCTGGCGTCCTCGTGGCTTGGTGGCGATAAGATGGCTTTTTCAGGAACCCGCTAGCGGCGAGGTGCCTGAGACGGCTTGAGTTCATTCACAACCTTCTTCACGCCGGGCACCCCTTGCGCGATGCGTTCGGCGAGCAATTGTTCCGCGCGCGAGCGCACATTGCCCGACAAGGTGACCGTGCCTCCATCCGTCTTGAACGACATCGCGGTCGTATCGAACGCCTCGGTGCGAAACAACTCGAACTCGACTCGTTTTGCGAGTTCGCCGCCCGTCTCGGGTTGCGCTGCCAGCGGCGGCTCGCTCGAGGCTAAAGGATTCGTGACCCCCAGATTATTAGTCACACCCGCGACGCCGCTGACCGCTCGCGCCGTTTGCTCGGCGCCGTTCTTCTGAGCCGGAGTTTCAACCGAGCCGGACAGCGTGACGATTCGGTTCTCGACTTTGACTTCGATCTGCTTTCCGCCAAGCTCCGCGCTTCGGGTGAACGCTTCGAGAATCGACGTCTTGATCTCGAGGTCCTCGACACGCGAACCTTCGATCGAGGGCTGAGCCGTGGGATTGACTGCGATTTCGTTCTTTACGTCTTTGACGCCTGGCGTGTCGCGCGCGATCTCGGCGGCAAACGACTTCACGTCTTCGGAAGGCGCTTGCCCTGTCAGCGTAACTACGCCGTCGCTTGTCGTTGCGTCGATTTCGAAACCGGCGACGCGTCTCGATAGTCCGAGCGCGGTTTTTACCTTTTTTGTTGTCGAAGCGTCGGCAGACGACGAGAACATCGACGGCAAGCCTGGTTTCTTCAATCCGTTCCTGTAGACGTAGTACCCTGCACCGCCCAGTAGAATCAAGAGCAGTACTATCGCAATCGGTTTTCGCATAGTTGAACCCCCGGCCGTCACGCGAGCCGCTGTCGATCATAGCATGCCAAACTCGCAAAGTTCAGAGCCGTCTAGCTTCGCATCAACGCCATCTCGTAAATCCGATAAGTCTTCGTGCGGCGGCCTCCGATCAACTGCGCCGCTCGATTCATCATCACGTTGTTCTCCAGCACCCAGCTCATCTCGCCGTTTGGAAACCCCGCTGCGGGCCCGCGGCGGTAGATCTCGTCTAGAAGCACCGCGCCGAGTCCCATACTCTGGTATTCGTTTACGATGCCCATCGTGATGATCCGAATAGAGTCGATCTTGCGCGAGTGCCACAGCAGCTTGATCAAACCGAAGGGTAAGAGCCGGCCGTTCATCTTCTTCAAAGCGCGATTGATGTCAGGCACGGCGAGGAAGAACCCGACGGGTCGAGCCTTGGCGCTTCCTTCGATCTCCCGCTCAGCGATCATCACGACTCGCGGGTCGACTAGCTGCTTAAGATCTTTCGCAAGATGTTCGAACTCGGCTTCGCTGACTGGAACGAATCCCCAGTTATTGCTCCACGCATCGTTGTAGACCTGGCGCACAATCTCGACTTCTCGCTTGAAGTCTTTCATGTTAACTGTTCGGACCTTGATCTTGTCTTTCGTACGAAGCCGCTGGGCAACTCGCGTCATCTTCTCGGACACAATGAAATACTTCGCGGCGATCTCATAGGCGTAAAGGTCCATCGCTTTCTTGAAGCCGCAGCCCTCGATCAAGCCGGCGTAGTAAGGCGGGTTGTATGGCATCATCACCGTTGGGTCGAGGTCAAAGCCTTCGATCAATAAGCCACACTCGTAGTTTGTTGAAGGATTGACCGGGCCTCGGATGACCTCGGCCCCGCGCGAACGCACCCAGTCGCGCGCCGTTTCAAGGAGAGCCTTCGCGGCCGCCGCGTCATCCTCGACTTCGAAGAAACCAAAGAACCCCGCGCGCTCGTTGTGAAAATCGTTGTGAGCATGATTAACGATGGCCATAACGCGGCCGGCGACGCGGCCGTCCCGAACAGCCAGAAACATTTCGGCGTCGGCAGTCTTATAAAAAGGATGGCTGCGAGTGTTGAGGATGTCTTTCTGCGCGATTCGAAGCGGTGGTATCCAATGCGGATTCTTGCGATGCAACCAGTACGGCAAGGCGACGAATCGGCTTCGATCGAGTCGCGTGCGGACCGGCCTCAACTCGATGTCACTGTTTGATTGTTGTGATCTTGATTTCGTGTGCACCTTTGCGCCACTCGGGGCGTTGGCAGCGCATTATAAGTAAAGAGCTCCGCATTGCACAACACGACCTTGCGGTCGAAACGTTGTGCACCTTGTACGGGCGTCCCTCCGTGGGCGCCCCTCTTCACTGC